>DUQQ01000058.1 GCA_012837705.1 Hydrogenispora sp. | reverse complement strand
TCAAAAAATAGTCGCTACTGGCGCTGGCCCGTTTGGCGTAATAAAGCCCAATCCCGATCACCACCGCCATGTAAGAGCCCATCGCCAAGAGAATCTGCCCTTGACTTCCCATCATTTGTCTTCCTCCTTGTTCACAGGATATAACCTTAACACCTTTTTGCACTGAATGATCCCAGCCAAACGGTGTTACATCCTTATGCAATACTTATTTAACTGCTTTCTTTAAAATCACCTGAATTACCAGCATTTTAACGCAGCATTTTAACGACCAGATGGCAACCAAAGTTATAAATATTCTCTGTTTCTCTATAAAATCCTTTATTTCCGTGACAAAAATCAACGCTTGTGGGTTTTTTCGCCAAATCACTTCTAAAATGAAATTTGTGGCCATATATATCAGAAATTCCCCCCTAAACTTTACACACTTTTTGTGTTAGAATTGATATTGGCATCTTTTTTTCACTTCGGAAACCATCTTCTAGCTCGTCCGATAACTTTACAAAGCCAATTTCCCAAAAAGGTGTGAGCAGAAATGTTGAAAAGGGCTATCGCCTTCTTACTTGTTGTAATCTTTCTTTTCGGCGTCTTCCCCGGACTGATCAGCTGGGCCGACTACTTGAAAAAAGAGCCGGCCTATCAATTTATTGTCGACGGAGAGGTTTGGTTCACCGTTGCCGACCACAAAGCGCTGCAGGAAATGATCACCGATTACCAAAAGCAATTTTTGGCAAACGTCGATCCCGATGCCGAAATCAAAAAGGTTTCCTTCGTCCAAGATGTCCAGGTGGTTCCCACTGAAGTCCGTAAGGATCAACTTGATTCCATCGAATATGCGCGGGAACGAATCTATGCCGTGGAGGACGAAGCGGTCGAGATCACCATCAAAAAAGGGGACAACTTCTGGAACTTGGCCCGTACCTATAAGATTACCGTCGCCGATTTGGAGATCTTAAATCCCGAAGTGGATCCCCACCGTATCTATCCCGGCGATAAATTGGTCGTTAGCCCGTTTGATCCGGTCCTTGATGTCCTTATTGAGCTGGAAAACACGGTGGTGGAAGCAATCCCCTTCGCTATCCAGTACCAAAAGAACAACAACATGTTCACCCATGAAAAGAAGATTATCAGATCCGGGGTCGAGGGCGAGAAGGAAGTTGTTTATCATATTACTCTCCGCAATGGTTATCAGCATACATTAGACGCGATCAAAGAAACTACTCTAAAGGAACCGACCAATGCGGTCGTGCGGATTGGAACTAGGACAACCGTCTCCCGCGGGGGCAGAGTAAACTACGGTGTGGTGCAGGGGAAAAGAATCTCCAGCGCTTACGGCTGGCGGATCCACCCCATTACCGGGCAAAGACGTTTTCACGACGGTCTCGATATCGCTGCCAACCACGGTAATGCCGTCTATGCCTATACCGACGGCCGTGTCATCCAAGCCGGTTGGAACGGGGGCTATGGTAACTGTATCCTGATCGACCATGGCAACGGGTTAAGAACCCGCTACGCCCATCTTTCCCGCATCAACGTCAAAGTCGGGCAGCAAGTCAAAGTCGGACAGCGGATCGGTGCTGTCGGCTCCACTGGCAACAGTACCGGGCCCCATCTCCATTTCGAAGTCATCAAAAATGGTAAGACCCAGAATCCATTGAACTATCTCTAAGGCTTGTCGCCAAACTACCTCTACAACCGCCGCCAAGGCGGTTTTTTGTTATCTGTTTTTACTTCACCCGTCTTCTTCCCGCAGAAAAACAAAGTTGGATCTATCATCGAAATCAAGGACCTACAAAACAAATATATATACATCTTACTGTTATAATTATATTTATTTTAAAAAATGGTTTATGCCCTTATTCGTTATCTTTTCGCTCTTGACAAGTATTTTTGCTTTTGGTATATTATGCATAAATATTTATAAGGAGTGAATCGCATGGGCCTTCAAATCGAGGATATATTAAATAAGATTGCCTCTACCCCTATCCCCAAGGTAAAAAAATGTGCCATCGCCTACTCCGGCGGTCTGGACAGTACTTTAGGCATTGAATTGCTCCGCCGGGTCTACAAGGCAGAAGAGATTGTCGCCATCAACGTCGATGTGGGCCAGGGCAACGAAGAGTTACAAATCGGAATCGACCGGGCGAAGAAACTTAAGATCGACCCGATTCTGATCGACGCCAAAGAGGAGTTCACCGAGGTCTGGCTCAAAAAGGCGATCCAGGCCAATTCCGACTATAATGGTTATCCGGTCTCAACTTCCATGACCCGCCAACTCATCGGAAAACTAGTTGCCAAAAAGGCACAAGAGTTAGGGTGCGACAGTATCCTCGAAGGCTCCACCGGGCGAGGCAATGACCAGTACCGGATGCACAATGTCTTTAAGATGTTCGCCCCAGAACTGGAGATCTTGGCCCCCGTCCGTGATTTCGACCTCACCCGCCAGGAAGAGTTGATGCTCTGCGAACACTGGGGCGTCCCCGTGGAAGAATTCATCGTCGGCGGCGATGATAAGACCATGTGGTGCCGGTCGATTGCTTCCGGTGCCGTTGATCTAAACCAGCCGATCCCCGATACGATCTGGATGTGGCTTACCCCACCGGAGAAAGCCCCCGACCAGCCTGAGATAGTAACGCTCACTTTTGAAGCGGGTGTACCGGTGGCCTTAAACGGGCAACCGATGAAACTGGGGGAATTAATTCCCCGCTTGAACACCATTGCCGGTCGCAACGGGATCGGTCTGATCGATATCTTTGAAGACGGAATCATGGACCTGAAAAGCCGGGAAATCTACGAAGCCCCCGCTGCCCACGTGATCTTAAAAGTAAAACAAGACCTGGAAGGGGCCTGTTTAACCAAGGACGAACGGCAGTTCAAAAAGATCGTCGACGCCAAATGGGGATACCTAGTCTACCACGGCGCCTGGTTCCACCCGCTCAAAAAGAACCTGGATGCTTTCATCGCTGAAAGCCAGAAGATGGTTAACGGCACCACCAAGGTTAAACTATACAAAGGGAACATCATCATTGCCGAACGGGATAACCCGCCCAGCTCCCTGTTCTCCCCCGAGATCCGTTCGATCAAAGCCGCCGGCTTTGACCAGCGCTGGTGTGCCAATGCCGCCAAGATCCGGGGCTTGCCCTTTGAGATCTTGGCACAGCGCAACAAAAAACTGGGGATCGAGGAATAGAAAATGGCAAAATTATGGCAGAAAGATTACGAACTGGATGCCTTTGTCGAACAGTTCACCGTTGGACGGGATTTTGAACTGGATCAGCACCTCCTCAAGGCCGATTGCGTGGCTAGTCTGGCCCACGCCACCATGCTGGAGAAGATCGGGATTCTGACCACAGAGGAGTTGACGGCCTTAAAAGAAGGTCTGACCGCAATCATTCGCGCCCATGAAAACGAAGCTTTTCCCATTACCCGTAACGATGAGGACGGACACACCGCGATCGAAAATGCCCTGACCAAAAAGTACGGCGCGGCGGGCAAAAAGATCCACACCGGCCGCTCCCGTAACGACCAGGTGATCGTCGCCACCCGCCTTTACGCCCGCGCTTTTCTCCTGGTCCTGCTGGAACACGGCTTAACGCTGGTCGAAAATCTGTTGGTTTTTGCCGACCAACACCAAAAGGTCCCGATGCCGGGACGGACCCACATGCAGATTGCCATGCCCTCCTCGGTCGGGCTTTGGGCCGGGGCTTACGCGGAGCAACTGTTGGACGATCTCCTCCTGGTGAAGAATGCTTACCGGCTTAATAACCAATCACCGTTAGGGTCGGCCGCCAGCTACGGGGTACCCTTACCCCTCAACCGCGAACTGGTCGCCGATCTCCTCGGCTTTGCCAAAGTCCAGAACAATGTCTTGTACGCCAACAACAGCCGGGGCAAGATGGAGTCGATCATCCTGGACGCCGTGGACCAAGTGGTCCTTACCCTTAGCAAACTAGCCCAGGATCTGATCCTCTTCTCCATGCCGGAATTTCAGTATTTCACTTTACCCGACAACCTCTGCTCGGGCAGTAGTATCATGCCCCAGAAGAAAAACCCGTGCGGACTGGAACTGCTCCGGGCCAAAGCAGCTACGGTTTCGTCCTGCACCTTCCAGATCAAAAATATCATCAAAGCCCTGCCTTCCGGCTACAACCGGGACTTCCAGGAAACCAAGGAACCTTTCCTCCGTGGGGCCAACACCGGTCTCGCCTGCGTCCAGATTATGGACTTGGCCATCCGGAAGGTCAAAGTTAACCCAGAAAAACTCCGCGCCGGGTTCATTCCCGAGATTTACGCCACCGACGCCGCCCTCGATCTGGTGGCCAAGGGGATGCCTTTCCGCGACGCCTACCGGAAGGTTGGTTTGAACCTGGACCAACTGGAAGCCCGCGACCCGGAGGCAACGATCATGGCCAAGACCTACACCGGTACCACCGGTAATTTAGGTTTGGACAAAGCCCAAGCCGCCGCGGACGCCTTACGCGCTTTCGTCCAAGCGGAAGAAGCAAAGATCGACGCGAAAATCAGCGCTCTCGTCGGTTTCCCGGTAAAACTGTTCGCGCCGGAAAAATAGCCGGAAATAGCTGTACAATCAAGCTCTATAAAAGCCAAAAAGAAGGTTGGGATAAAACCCATCCTTCTTTTTGGTGCACACAACCGGCACCGCGCCACCCAACATCAATTCTGGTTCGGGCACTCCACCCAAACCGACCAACCTTCGCCCTCGCTCATTCTCACTTTAAAATCACCATACCCTTGGCCATCCGTTGTCACCGTTCCGCTTACATGGCCGGTTAGGTCGTAAAAGGTGGTGTTAGGCTTCCGGGCATCAATCCGTTTGCTTACAATCTGCTTTCCGCCCGTAGGACCGTCGGTCAACATCAGGACCAGACCAGTCCCGGTTCCCGGGATCCCCGCCCGGACGTAGGAGTAAACATCCAGATCATTATTGTCTACCTCATATCCCGGACCGTACGCATAGTACTTACGGGCTAACAACAATTTATCGATCCCTGTTTTCATCCCGTAAATATAGTAGTCTTTCCACCAGACACAGGGGATCCCGTATTCACGCGTGAGCAGGTAGGCGTAAGCCTGATACTTGTAGCGGTGCACCCCGGCCGCTTCACCGTCCCGATTCGTATCGTGGTTATCAGCAAAGGTGACCGCCCGGTCCCGATAATCCGGGTGATTGACCAGCCCGACGTGGGCGAGCCTACTCATGTTATTTAAGCCGCCCCCGCCATTGGCCAAGGCGAGAAAATAGCTATGCAAAGGAAAATCAAAGACCTTAAGATGGGGACTATCGACCGCATTGATGTAATTTATCAATTGGTTAGAATCCTCGATCCAGGCTTCCCCGACAAAAAAGACATCTTTACCGGAACTGTTTTGTACGTGGTCGATCCACTCATGAATAAAACCGTTGTCCACATGTTTAACCGCATCCAACCGGAAGCCGTCAAAGCCTACCTCATCGATGATCCAACGGCCCCAGGCTTTTATCTCCTCCCGGACTGCGGGGTATTGGTAATCCACATCCGCCCCCATTAAATAGTCCGGAACGCAATCATCCCATTCTTTACCCGAAAACAACAACCCCCCGTCCTCCCCGTCGATCCCGTCAAAGTACTCCCAATTCCATTCGGGCTTTGCACCATATTCTGCATACTTGCCTTCTCGACCAGGGAAAGTATATTTCGTCCATTCCCAGGAATGACCTCCACCGGATTTTACGTGTAGGGGTACGTATTCTTGCTCATCTGCCCCCATCCGGTGGTTCAAGACGGCATCAAAATAAACCGCAATCCCCTGGGCGTGGAGGGCTTTGAGGGCGTTGTCCAGCTCCGCCCGGGTGCCGTATTTGGTCCGAACGGTCCCTTTTTGGTCAAACTCGCCCAGATCCCACAAGTCGTAGACATCATAGCCCACACTATTACCGCCGGCCATCGCTTTCGCCGCGGGCGGCAACCAGAGACCGCTAATGCCCACTTGTTTGAGCCCGGGGGCACGTTCGGCAAGGAGACGCCATAGATTTGTCTCTTTCGGGTATTTTTTTAAGTAATCATTGGGACCCACTTTGGTACCCATCTCCCAGTAAAAAGCCTGCATGATGGTGGGATTAATCTGTTCAATTTTTTCAAAACCACGGGGCGGAACAATCTTATTCTGCGGCGGCGCGTTGATTCGCCCTGGTTCGCTCTTCGGCTTACAGCCGACGACCGCCAAACATAGAGCTAGTATGAGGGTGATTCCGCAGGCTTGCTTCATCAGCTTCGTTCGTTTCGTTCGATAACTCGACAAAAAAGACCCACTCCCTTCTATGTGCAAACGTTAGCATTGTATGTTTTCGCTTTCTGCGGTTTTTTCCTTCACGTTCTGTTAACTTTTCTGCATAAGGAGTTGGATCCAGATTTATTTCGGGGAAGCCACCAACTACCTCCCTTTCCGCGCTAATATCTTTTTGGATATAATTTTTCTTTTTGCCCAGACTACCCGATGGAGGTGTTGATATTGAACTTACAACTGACGAACAAAGAACGTATGCTCCTTCAGGACCAAAAAAGCCACGAGGAGATCTGTGTCCAAAAGTACAATGACTATGCCAATTTGGCATCCGACCCCCAACTGAAAGCACTCTTTAAACGTAACGCCCAAACCGAACAAGAGCACCTAAACACCATCAATCAACTGCTAAGCGGCCAGATCCCCAGCATGAACCAGGGCCAAAGCGGCGCGCAGCAACAAACCCAATCATCCATGCCGATGCAGTCGCAGCAGATGCAGCAGCAACAGGCAAGTAGTTTTCAAGGACAAAACCAGTCCAGCGGTTACCAGGCCGATCAAGATCTGTGCACCGATATGCTGATGACGGAGAAATACGTTTCCGGGGCCTACGATACGGCTATTTTCGAATTTAGGGATCCGCAAGTGCGCCAGGTCCTTAACCATATCCAAAAGGAAGAACAACAGCACGGCGAAGCGATCTTCAACTATATGCAGAGCATGGGCATGTATAATCCCCAGTGACCCACTGCCGCTGTACTACCCGCAATGAACAGAATAAACAGGCGGGCGACGGCTGAAGCCATCGCCCGCCTGTGCTCTTGAAAGTAACATGAACACGGGACTACTTTTTTTAATCTTATCGGATTGCTTTAAAGATTAAGTATCACTTTACATCCCACAAACGCTTTCATTAAACGCCAGACGCAAGCGGAAAAGGTCTTTAACAACTAAGTTCTTTTCTTAGGTCGGTAGAATAAACAAAATCGTAAAGAAATGGCAGATGCTCCCCGCTAAGACAAAAACATGCCAGATCGCATGGGCGTACTTCCGGCTTTTCCAGACGTAAAAGATGGTTCCTAAGGTATAGAGCACACCACCGGCCAGCAAAAAAATGATGCTGGTTCGGTTTAGTGCGGCCAATAACGGTTTTAAGGCCACCACCACCAACCAGCCCATGACGATATAGAGGATGGTCGAAAAAAGCTTAAACTTGTTGATCCAAATGGCTTTTCCAACGATACCAACGATAGCAATCGCCCAAACCAGACCAAAGATGGTCCAACCCCAAGGTCCGCGCAGTGTAATCAGGGTAATCGGGGTGTAGGTCCCCGCAATCAGCAAAAATATCGCGGCGTGGTCAAAGACCCGAAAAACCCTTTTCACCTTCCCCTCAGGGAAACAATGGTACAAAGTAGAAGCAAGATAAAGCAACACTAAAGTAGCACCGTAGACCGCAAAACCAACCACATGCCAAACACTGCCGTACCGGCAGGCCAACACCACCAATATCACCAAGGCCGCCACGGCCAACCCCAACCCGACGCCATGAATCAAGGCGTTGGCGATTTCTTCACCCAATGTCTGTTTCCGTTCTTTCTTCATCGGCTTTCCCCTCTTCGCTTCGATTTTTCCCCCGGCTTCGAGCCGGCTTCTCTTCCCAATAATTGGACGAAAAAGCAGAGGAAAGGTTACTTAAAAACCCGGGATCCAATGGTCCCAGGGTACGTTCTTTTCACGCTTCAACAATAGAACTTTGGGCGATTTGCTTTTCTCCTTTTATTATACTGGCGCTGCTTTCTTTTCCGCCTTTTGCTTCTTGCCTTTATTACCATACGATTAAGAAATTTTAAGGATTATGTAGATGATTAAACTTTATTTGGTTCCAAGCCGACACTTAATATATAATGTAGTCGCTATATGTTGCAAAATCGTACATCTCGTCGAAAGGTAGGAAATGCAGTATGAAACTAAAACATAAGCTTTCAGCAGGGATCATTGTTCTTTTATGTGTGATCGGCCTAACCTTCTTTCTGGTCGTCAACCGCCAAGCCACAAACCTGGTCAATGAAAGCCTAACCCAAAAGCTCTCCTCGATCCTCGGACTAGGTCAAGAATTATTGGATGAGGTCTATCCCGGGCATTGGCGTCGGGAAAATGATCGTCTCTACAAAGGAGACCAGCTAATCAACGGGAAATACCAGGTTGTTGACATCATCCGTGCGCAAACCGGGGCCTTGGCCACCATCTTTCTGGACGACACCCGGATTGCCACCAATGTAACCCTGGAGAGTGGGGCCCGCGCCCTCGGTACCAAGGCAGCGCCAGAGGTTGTGCAGACCGTTCTCATCAATGGCCGTGACTTTACCGGCAAAGCCGAGGTGGCCGGTCGGCCCTTCCTAACCCGGTATACCCCGCTCCGGGATGCCAGTGGAAAAGTGATCGGAATGTGGTTTGTCGGGGTGGAAGAGAAACAAGCATATGATTTAATAAGAAATCTCAATGTTTCGTTAGGCATTATTATCATCATCGGTATCGCTCTGGGCATCGGAACGGCAGTTCTGTTTACCGGCCAAATGCTGAAACCAATCCCCCTCCTCCTCAACGCCTTCCAAAAAGCAGCAGCGGGCGACCTCACGGTCAGTCTTCCGGTGATGACGAAAGATGAAATCGGTGAGCTGGCCGCCGGTTTTAATCAATTAATAATACAACAGCGGGAATTCTCCGTCCAAACCCAAGCCACCGCCGAAAAAGTCAGCGATAGTTCGCTTCAGATCGCCACCGGCAATGAAGACCTCTCCCAACGGACCCAAGAAGAGGCCGCCGCTTTAGAGGAATTATCCGCCACCATGGAGGAGATGACCGCCTCGATCCAACAGGTCTCAGCCAACGCCCAACAAGCCAACCACTTTTCGCAGACAACCCTCGATGTGGTAAACGAAGGGGAAGAAGCAATCGTCAACACGATTGCAGCCATGGAACAGATCTCAGCCAGCAGCAACCAGATCGCCGCCATCATCCAGGTGGTTAACGACATCTCCTTCCAAACTAATCTATTAGCGCTCAACGCCGCGGTCGAAGCGGCCCGCGCGGGAGAGCAAGGCCGCGGTTTTGCCGTCGTCGCCGCCGAAGTAAGAAGCCTCGCCGGTCGGGCCGGTGAAGCCGCCCAGGAGATTGAGGCTTTAATCACGGAAAGTGTAAACCGGGTGGAAATCGGCAACGAAATGGTGAGAAAATCCGGTAACATCCTCAAGCAGATCGTGGAAAATACCGTACAGACCTCGTCGGCAATTAATGCGGTTGCTGATGCCATCCGCGAACAGACCAGCGCAACGGAGCAAATCCAGTCCTCGATCGAACAACTGAACCAGGTCACTCAGGATAACGCCGCCCTAGTTGAAGAACTCGCCTCTTCTTGTCAATTCTTAAAAAATGAAGCTGAGCAACTAAGTGCCTTACTGAACCAGTTCAAAGTGGTACAGGAATAAACTCCGTCGGCGCCGGTCTGGAAGTTACCGGTAGAAGAAAATAAAAAAGCGTTATTACAATTATTGTAATAACGCTTTTTTCACTCTGTTCCCACAAAGCCTCCCGCGAAGGTTTTAACCTAACCATTCGGCGTTTTGGAAACGCGCCGCAAGGAGATTCGACCCGTCTTTACCTTACCAGCCCCGTTCGGCGAGCCGGTTGTCACTGGCTAGTCCGGCCACGCTGATTCCCCGCATCGCTTCGCCTAAACCGCGGGATACTTTCGCTAAATATTCCGGGTCTTGATAATGGGCGACCGCCTCGACAATGGCTTTCGCCCGCGCCGTTGGGTTTTCCGCCTTAAAAATACCAGATCCAACAAAGACGCCATCACAGCCCAGCTGCATCATTAAGGCTGCATCCGCCGGGATGGCAACGCCTCCAGCCGCAAAGTTAACCACCGGCAAACGTCCCAGTTTCCGGGTTTCGCTGACCAAAGCCACTGGAACCCGCATCTCTTCAGCCAGTTTTGGTAAATCAGCCTCTGCAGCCTGCTGCAGAGCGGCAATATCTTCGTTCACGGTCCGGATGTGTTTCACTGCTTCGACAATATCACCCGTTCCGGCCTCGCCTTTGGTCCGAATCATGGCCGCCCCTTCATTAATCCGGCGTAGTGCCTCCCCCAGATTACGGGCACCACAGACAAAGGGGGTCTTAAACTTGGTTTTGTCGATATGATACCGATCATCCGCCGGCGTCAGTACTTCACTCTCATCAATAAAGTCAATTCCCAGCGCCTCCAGGATTTGGGCCTCAACAAAATGGCCGATGCGTACTTTCGCCATGACGGGAATGGAGACCGCTTCCACGATGCGGAGGATAATTTCGGGGTCGGACATCCGCGCCACACCGCCCTCCGCCCTAATATCGGCTGGGACCCTTTCAAGTGCCATAACGGCCACCGCTCCGGCATCCTCGGCAATCTTGGCCTGTTCCGGAGTGGTCACATCCATGATCACGCCACCTTTTAGCCTTTCCACGATGTTCTGTCCGGCCTTCAACGTACATTCCTTGATCATGAGGAACTTCTCCTCCTTATACAAAGCTTTTTTAATTGCTTATATTTTACCATTATCTTTAGATAATAGGACTAGCTTATATGTATCGTTTTTGTTAATAGCCTTTTCCCCGCGGAATTCCACACGGTCGGAGCCGACAAGCGGTCCTCGTTTGTAAAGGCGCCGTCGATCGTCGGATAACTTTTCCGGCGATCGACGTTGCCCACATCTCTATGCAAACAGTTCGTACCGTGCCCACGGACGGCGTAAGAAGTTACCAGGCGGCGGCCGCCGTTTGACGATAGGCGTCAACTTCTGCCGTTAAGCAATAATCGTTAGCGGCGAGCACATGAAGGTACTCTTTGATCAACGCCGCAAAATTCCCTTCCGTTTCCTGGGCGACAAATATATTATAGGCCATTTTGGCTTCGGGGTCCATCTCTTTCGTCGTATAATCGAATAAGGGAGTATTATTGCAGCCAAAGAGGGCAAAGGTTACGTAGCGTTTTAAGAGGGCGCGTACCGGTTCAACCTGCGTCGAGCCCCCATACCCATCGATAAACTGTTCTTGGCGCTTTGCCCGCCGGAGAATCTCCTCCCAACCGATCATCAACGCTCCATCCTTCACCGGCGTTCCTTCCGATTCCACCGCCATCAATTCAAAATAGGCGGTTAAATCAGCGCTGATCGCTTCAAAGTACTTTTGGTAGAATGTATAATCAATCACCGGAAAGAATTGCCCTTCCGCGGTCTCGATCTTGTAACCATTGTTCATGGTTTCTACCACTAAATGCCGGATTTCTTCATCCTCAACCGTCTTAAAATCCTCGAGCGCCCAGTTACGCTGGTAAACCCGGGCCATCTTTGCTTGTAATGCACTGTCTTCATAAAGTCTTTGCCAATCGGGAAGTTTCTCCTGTTGTACCCACTCCAACCCTAAGACTAGCTTTCCCGCATTTTCGGGACGAACTTCATCAAGATGCTGATCGACATAGGCCATAACCGCGGCGACGGTCAAATCTTCCTTGGCCAGCAAGGAGAGGAACTCGGCCATCACCTTCTCTTCCTTCTTGGGAAAAAGACCATTGTGACTAATAAAAAAAGCAAGGGCGAACCCGATGATTATACTAATTATAAACGTGGTGCTTTTGCGCAATTGCCTGCCTCCTTTTTTAACTTAACACTACCCCTTTATTCAAACGTCTTTGGCGAGAAAAAGTTGTTCGCAAACCGCTGGTAGTTGTTGGTTTTTTCGAAGGCTATGAAGAATTACTAAAAAAACACCGTCTCCGCTTGCGCCAATTTGTCCGCCCAAACCATCTGGAGGATTTCCAACTCTTCACTGTAATCGGTCTTGGTTTCATCTTTATCGTATTCCAGCTTCTCCAGAACCTCAAAGACAAAATTCGCCACGCCCCGCTCTTGCCAGGCCTTCTGTAACTCCCGATGGGGATGCCTTCCCGCGTCTAGTTTAAACTTCGTGGCATTGATTGTGCCCTTCAGATTGGGGGTTGCCTGGAGGTAACAACGGCCATCGTCCAACGCCCGGATGATAAAGATCCCCATCTCCGGTTTCATCTGTTTATATAGTTGCTTCAGTTCCTTTTTTCGGTCCACCGTCAATACCCCATTTCCTTCAGGATCCGGGCTAAAATGCGGAGCCGTTCGCTGATCAGTTCATCATCGTTGCTCATTGCTTGCCCAAATAACCTAATATCCTCATCAATCTTCTCGTTTTCGGTACAGACTGCCACCGTCATAGCATCACCTTGCAGCCCAACGCGGTCAAGCACGGTCTTCTCCGGATCGTACAGTTTTGCCCAGCGGTAGGCCTCTTCTTGAAAATAAAGCTTAGTCCGGCCGATTAAGATCGCTAGGTCCAAGACGCGGTGCAGTGGTAGCTCCTCCGACTGGCGGGACCATTTTTCACCGGTGTGCCGCCATACTTTCGCCGAAATGTCGACCTTACCCCGGTCATTCCACTGGGCCAGTCCCAACGAGAGGCCTTTTGCATCCGTCTGGTAGGCATATCGCCCATCCACATTTTCATAGTTTTCACAGACAATCACGGGTTTGTGTTTAAGCGTGGTCGGAATCTTCATTTGTTATCTTCTCCCTTTTGCCCTTTTCCCTTTACTAATTTACTGGATTACTTAATTACTAATTAAGTAGTATTATAGGTCTTCCCCCCCCATCCTGTCAAGAAAGAAAAGCGTGAAAGGAACGGGTTTTTCTACCATCGCCGCGCCCGATCTGGTATAATAAGGGATAATACGAATAACTTTACATTTGCGCTAAAGGGGGATTGAAAATGATCGTAACCACCACCAATACGGTAGAAGGCCGCAAAATCGCGGAATACAAGGGTATTGTCTTCGGGGAAGTGATCTCTGGTGTGAACTTTCTCAAGGACTTCGCCGCCGGACTGAGCAACTTTTTCGGCGGGCGCTCCGGCTCCTACGAAGGAGAACTGATTAAAGCCCGTGAAGATGCCATCCGCGAAATGCAGCAACGGGCCGCCAGTATAGGGGCTAACGCCGTCGTCGGCGTCGACATTGATTATGAAGTCCTGGGCCAAGGCGGGAACATGCTAATGGTCACCGCCTCTGGGACGGCTGTTGTCCTCGAATGAAAAAAGACTGAAGGGGAGGCCTCAGACGCCTTCCCCTTCAGTCCCGTTTTCGACTGCCCCTTCTTCTACCGTTTTTACCGTGGCCTGCTGGCGCAATAACGACCGGGCGCGTACAATCCAGAAACCGGCCGAAGCCGCCACGATGAACACATAGAGTTCCACCCACCAAATGTTGGCGCCCCTTTCCAGCAGGATAACGGGGGGAGCATTCACCAAGGTATGAAGAAGAATCGCATAAACCAAATATTTTATTTGGCGCGTTCTTACCCCATAAAGCACCACCAGGGACAAGCCTAC
>DUQQ01000089.1 GCA_012837705.1 Hydrogenispora sp. | reverse complement strand
TGTTGGCGCCCCTTTCCAGCAGGATAACGGGGGGAGCATTCACCAAGGTATGAAGAAGAATCGCATAAACCAAATATTTTATTTGGCGCGTTCTTACCCCATAAAGCACCACCAGGGACAAGCCTACAGGTTTTAAGCATCCCCGCGTCACCGGTTTTTGTACGAACCGTTTTATGACCGTCGATTCCAACCTTCCATGAAATAGGCCCACCTGCACTGCTTGCCCGGTATATAGTCATGCCTTTTCCCCGGCAGAAATAAACGACGAAAATCGCCAACTGGAGTACAAAAAAGACCCGGGCTTTCTGTTCCCAGGTCTTTTGGGCTGCGCCCAAGATGAGGAAGGTGCAATTCCCAAGGTTCCTATTCCTACACTTATAAACTTTATATTCTATATCTGCCTAACCTTTAACCGCCCCGTAGGTTAAACCAGCAATAAGCTGTTTTGACATAAATAAGAAGACAACCACCAGTGGAAGCACGGCAATACAAGCACCAACCATAATTGCTCCATAGTCGGTCTGGGCCTGCCCCTGGAAGGAACGGAGCGCAACCGGAATCGTATAAGTCATGCGGTCCCGGAGAATAACCAGCGCTCCCATGAAGTTATCCCAGGAACCCAGGAACGTAATTATCCCCAGCGCACCCAAGCCCGGTTTGATGATGGGCAACACAATCCGCCGGTAAATCCCAAACTCGGTACAGCCATCAATGCGCGCCGCATCAACCAAAGCCAAAGGAACCGAACTGGTAATGTATTGACGCATTAAATAGATCCCATAGGCACTGGCCGCCCCCGGAATATAAAGCGCGCGGGGCGTGTTAATCCAGCCGAAATACCTCATCATAATAAAGAACGGAATAATCCCCAGAAGTGCCGGGATCATAATCGTCGCTAACATAATATTGAACAAAATTTTTTTCCCTCTGAACTCATAGACAGCAAAACCATAACCGCCCAAGGAACAGAAGAACAACGTCGTTATCGTGGCCATCACCGCAATATAAACGCTATTCCAGACATTACGCCAGAAAGGAAGCCGTTCCAGTAAAATCTGGTAATTCTCCGCTAAAGCGCGCCCAAACCACATCGGTGGGGGAAAAGCAAAGATCTCAGATAAACTCCGGGTCGCCAACACCATCATGTACCAAAAGGGATAGATGGTTACTACCGTCCAAATTACAAGTGGGAGATAGAGGCAGATTTTAACCCCTACTTTTTTGAAGTCTACCTGCTTGTTCAGTTCGACATCGGGCGAAAGCATGATCTGGTTTTCGCTCTTCTTCATCTTTTAACTAACCCCCTCGTCAGAACGTAATACCCGGCGCGAAATGATCGTGAAAATAAGGATCAACACAAATACCAGATAGGAGATGGCCGCAGCACCACCAAAATACCCCCACTCAAAACCGGTCTGGTATAAATACATGGCCAACGTGTAGCCGGCACGACTGGTGCCCCCATTCTTTCCCACCATAATAAAGGGTTCGTTAAAGATCTGCAGACCACCAATGACCGACATCGTGATCGCAAATTGCATTACCGGCCGCAACGAAGGGAGAGTAATTTTAAAAAACACCTGGTACCACTTGGCCCCGTCCACCCGTGCCGCCTCATATAACTCATGTGGAATCGCTTGAAGTCCGGCCAAATACAAAATGGTGTTCCATCCGGTCCACCGCCATATAATCAGAGAGGAAATGGAAGGAAGCATCAAAGACGGCGTTGCCAACCATTTCAGCGGTGGATCAATTTTCAACCAGTTGAAGATGGTTTGGAAGAACGGAAGCTTGTCTAAGGAAACAAACAGGTAGTTCAGAAAGCCGAAAGGATAGCCAAAGAGAATGGCAAAAACCATTGACACCGCCACCGTGGAAGTTATGTACGGCAAAAACAGGGTTGCTTTAAAGAAGTTTTTCATCCGTACAAATCCGAGGTTGAGAATGAAAGCAAAAAATAAGCCCAAAACATGCTGGGGAACAGAACTTTCAATCGCCAGTACAATTGTGTTCTTTAACGCTTGCCAAAACATGGGATCGGTCAGCGTATACCAGTAATTTTCCCAACCAATATACTCCATAGGCGAAGTCGCGATCCCGTTCCAACTATGAAAACTCAAGTAGAGCGCAAAAAAGATCGGAAAGGCACCAAAGACAAGGAAGAACGCAAAAAACGGCGATATAAAGATATATGGGGCCTTTCGGCGTAAACAACGCTCAACTCGATTTCTCAAGGTAAGCCTGGTCATGAAAAACCCTCTTTCTATATTGGAGTAGCGAGGAGGAAGGGATTAATCCCTTCCTCCAGTAATCGTTCCTAGCGTCTTCTTGTTCTCCGTTCAATCTGGGTTTTGGCGTCACGTAGCGCTCTGTCCACAGCTTTTCCTTCATTTAGAACCGCACTTAATTCTGCGGACACAGCCGCATTAGCTACGCTGTCATACTTATTGGTAATGACTTCCGGAACGCGTTTTGCAATATCAATCCATAAGAGACGGGCTTGTTGACCAGCGAAGAAATCCATTTTTTCCTCAAAAATCTTATGGTCCCAAGCAGCCATCCACGCGGGGAAAGCATCAGCGACTTCAAAGTTCTTCAGCTGGGCATCGGTATTAGTGCAGACAAACTCGATAAACGCCCAGGCCGCTTCCTTATTTTTGCTCTGTTCCGGAATGGCCAAGAAAGTACCGCCCCAGTAACCAGCCATTCTCTCCTCTCCAGACCGTAAGGCGGGCCACTCAGCTACGCCCCATTTACCAGCCGTATCAGGTGCCATCCAGTTTTTCAAATGACCGCCTAACCACGCACCGCAAGGCTCGTAGGCAACAGTTCCGGTTTGGAAAGCAACATACCATTCATTGGACCAGGCCCCAATTCCAGCGGCCAATCCAGCTTCCTGGAATTTTTTCGCCCACTCAAACGCCAAGCGGAACCGATCACTATCAACCATGCAGTTACCTTTTTCGTCAAAGTACAATTCCGGTGCGGAACGGATGATCATCCAAGCAATATTGCTCGCGTCGGAGACAAGCCAGGTGTCGTTTTTCCCGTCGCCGTCCAGATCTTTGGCGATCTTAAGACCTGCCTGATACAGATCTTCCATGGTCTTAATATCTTCAATCTTAATCCCGTTGGCCTCAAAGACATCCCGCCGGTAAAAAGCACAGCCTGGGGCAATATCCGCCGGCATTGCAATTAAGCGTCCGTCATCCGAGGACCCCTGTGCCCACGTATAAGGGGTTATCCCGCCCTTATAGCGTCCAGCGTTATAGGGCGCTTGTAATAAGTTAACTAAACCACCTTCGCCAACAAACTGCGCCACATAGGCAATTTCCAGCGCCGCCACATCCGGGGCTCCCTCTCCGGCGGCCAGAGCAGTTACCAATGTACTATGATGATCATCAAACCCCAACGATTTGATCTCTACTTCAATGTTGGGATACTTTTTGTTAAACGCGGGCATAATCGCCGCATAGGCTTCATCCAAAGCCGGATAACACCCGACGATAATCTTGGTTTTCGGCGCTGCTTCCAAACACACCGTGCCCAACAACAGCAAGACCAACAAGACCAAACCTAGTTTTCTCATTAAGAAACCCTCCTTGATTAATTCTCCTGGTCAGAAAGACTATGTTGTCGTTCTCTGAAGCGGTGATCCTTTTTAAGCTCCACTCCACCTCCTTTATTGTTCTAATCACTACAAACCCGCACCGCAGGACGCTCTAACTACCAAAGAAGTCTGGAGGATAATATGGGTAATAGCGGTTTCTTCTCCAGAAAGGATCGCTAGCATCTTACGGGCGGCAACAGCCCCCATTTCTTTGATTGGTTGTCGCACTGTAGTTAGGGGCGGATAGAAGACTTTTGCGACCTCTGAATCGTCAAACCCAACCACCGCCATGTCCTTGGGTACAGAAAGTCCTTTCTTGAAGAGACCATGAATCGCCCCGATCGCCATTAAATCGTTGAAGGCAAAAATCGCCGTTGGCCGCGATTCGAACGCCAAAAATTGATCGATCTCCCGTTCGCCGCTGGCCATCGTGTAATCCCCTTCGCGCACCAGCCCCTCTTCGTAGGCTAGACCATATTGTTTCAGTGCATCCTGGTAACCCCGCAAACGGTCGCGACTCTCTTTGAAGCCGTAGGGACTGGAGATCACCCCGATCCTGGTATGCCCCAGCTTAATCAGATGCTCGGTTGCTTGAAAGGCCCCTTGATAGCTGTCGACCTCCACCGAACTCACTTGTTCGCCGACATTGCCATCGATCACCACAACCGGAAAATTATCCTTCTTCAAAGCGAGAATCCCTTTTTCCCCAATACGACGGGGGGTCGCAATGATTAACCCGTCGACTTTCTTTTCTTTAAGCATTTTGGCCAGTCGGTACTCTTTGGACTGGGCCCGGGAGACGATCAAATTAAAATCATTCCTCTGTAAAACCTCTTCAATCCCAAGAATAACCGGTCCGTAGAAGTCCCCCCGTAGATCCGGGGCAATTAACCCGATGATCTTGGCCTGCCGTAAGGATAAACCCCGGGCTTGCGCATTTGGTTGGTATTTTAATTCGCGCATTGCTTTCAACACCTTGGCTTGGGTTTCCGAACTTACCGGCCGGTTATTGAGCACCCGGGAAACCGTCGCTTTGGAGACCCCCGCCCGCTTTGCCACTTCATTTATTGTCGCCATATTAACCTCCTTTTTTAAACTGGTTTCATGAATATTTAGTTAAGATATTT
>DUQQ01000037.1 GCA_012837705.1 Hydrogenispora sp. | reverse complement strand
GTGACTACAACTTAAGGCAGGTCTCCTGACTCGGGTTCATCGCTTCTTGCCACCTTCCCAGCTCAACCAGTGGCGACTGGCAAAAAGCTCCCCTCTCACAGTGGCGGGACCGTACAGGATTTGCACCTGTTTCCCTATTAAGCCGTGATGGCACCTTAAGAGGTAAACTATGCAATTGTTAGGTTCATTATAGAACGAGCCCTTTGGTTCGTCAACCCACCCCCCTTTGTGGAATTATCATCAACCAAAGGATGCTCTGCCTTCTTAAATACTTAAATACTTAAATACTCAAATACTCAATTCTTAATCAAATCGGATTCGTCGACGATCACGTCTTCCAGGGCCGCCCCCGGTGGGACCATCGGCCAGACTTTGTGATCACGGTCGATCTCGCAATTGATGACCACCGTACGGTTTAGGGCTAAAGCTTCCTTAAGCACCTTTTCCACGTCTTCCCGCGCCGTCAGGTTAAACCCGACCGCACCAAAAGCCTCGGCCACCTTCACGAAGTCGGTCTGGCGGTCCAGGGTAGTCTGGGAGTAACGGCTATCGTAAAATAGACTCTGCCATTGCCGGACCATCCCGAGTGCATGGTTGTTCATGATCACCACAATGACCGGAAGGTTGTACTCCACCGCCGTGGCCAACTCATTTAAATTCATGCGGAAACTGCCGTCTCCGGCAATATTGAACACCCTTTTCCCCGGTAAAGCAACGGAAGCCCCGATCGAAGCGCCCAAGCCGAACCCCATTGTTCCCAGTCCGCCGGAGGTGATGAGGGACCTTGGTTTTGTAAACTTGTAATGCTGGGCGGTCCAGATCTGGTGCTGCCCCACTTCGGTGGCGATGATCGCCTCCCCGCCGGTCAGTTCGTAAATCTTTTCCAGAATATATCGGGGGGTTAATTCCTCACCATTCCCGGGAATCTGCTTCTGGGCTTTTAAGGCCATCACCTGGTCGAGCCATTGGGAACGGTCCCTGGGCTGAAGTTCCTGGTTGAGTTTGGCGAGTACCGCCTTGACATCGCCCACAATATAATGGGCCGCCCGCACATTCTTGTTGACCTCGGCCTCGTCGATGTCGATGTGCAAAATCTGGGCCTTCGGCGCGAACCGGTCCAGCTTACTGACCACCCGGTCGCTGAACCGAGCCCCAACCGCAATCAACAGGTCGCATTGGGTCACCGCCAGGTTAGAAGCCTTTGTTCCGTGCATCCCAATCATTCCCGTGTACAGTTCATGGGTGGTCGGAAAAGCACCCATCCCCATGAGGCTTAAGGTGACTGGGGCATTGATCTTCACCGCTAGTTCATAGAGTTCGTCGGCCGCCTCGGCGGCGATCACTCCGCCGCCTGCGTAGATCATAGGTTTTTCCGCATTTTGAATCAACGCCAATGCCTTTGCAATGACCCCGTTGGTCACCACCGTATTGTTCTGGGGTGGACTGATAACGCACGGCTCATATTCACACTCATGGACCGTAATATCTTTGGGGATATCAATAAGGACCGGTCCGGGCCGCCCTTCTTGGGCAATCCGAAAGGCCTGGCGGACCGTATCGGCCAAGTCCTCAACCCTTTTGACCATGAAATTGTGTTTCGTAATAGGCATGGTAATCCCGGTGATGTCCACTTCCTGGAAACTATCCTTACCAATCAGGTTTAAAGCGACATTACCGGTGATCGCCACCAGGGGGATGGAATCCATGTAAGCAGTGGCTATCCCGGTCACCAGGTTGGTCGCACCCGGGCCGGACGTGGCCAGGCAAACACCGACCTTCCCCGAAGCCCGCGCATAGCCGTCGGCGGCATGGGCCGCCCCCTGCTCATGGGAAGTCAGATAATGCTTAATCTTATCCTTATATTTATATAACGAGTCATAGATATTTAAAACCGCACCCCCGGGAAACCCGAAGATTGTATCGACACCCTGTTCGATCAGGCATTCCACCAAAATGTCTGCACCGGTTAAACGCATTTCAAAACACCACCTTTTCTCCCGGTTTTCAGGCATATCGTTGGCATCTACTTTCTGAACCGCCCACGCTTACCGTAAATCGATATTACCTGGAGCGGTCGCCGCTCATACTTTCAAAACTGCTCCTTCACTGGCGGAAGAGACAAAACGGGCATACCGGGCCAGATAACCCTGGCCAATCTTAGGCGGGGGCGATACCCACCCGGCTTTTCTCCGTTCAAGCTCCGCCGCCTCAACTTTCAAGGTCAGCGTGCCGCTGTTCATATCAATGGCAATCAAGTCTCCGTCCTGGACAAAGGCGATCGGACCGCCCTCCGCTGCTTCCGGCGAAACATGTCCGATAGAAGCCCCCCGGGTGGCTCCACTGAAGCGCCCATCGGTAATCAGGGCCACTTCCGCATCCAAGCCCATCCCGGCCAACACCGACGTGGGCATCAACATCTCCCGCATCCCCGGTCCACCACGGGGACCCTCATAACGGATGACAACCACATCACCCTTTTTGATCTCCCCTGCCAGAATTGCTTGCACCGCCGCATCTTCACTATCAAAGACCCGCGCCGGACCTTCGTGCACCAACATCTCCTCCGCCACGGCGCTCCGCTTAACGACGCTGCCGTCCGGAGCCAGGTTTCCTTTGAGCACCGCGATCCCCCCGGTTGGCGCATAAGGATTGTCGATCGGCCGGATCACGTTGGGATCCAGGTTCACAGCCGCCGCGATGTTCGTACCGACGCTTTGGCCGGTGACGGTGAGGCAATCCTCCTTCAGCAGTCCTTTGCGGGAAAGCTCCTTCATAACCGCCGGAACGCCGCCCGCCGCGTACAAATCTTCGACGAAATGGGGTCCCGCCGGGGCCAGACGGCATAAATTCGGTGTCTGGGCACTGATCGCATTGGCTTTCTCCAGATCAAACTCGACCCCTGCTTCATAGGCAATCGCCGCCAAATGCAACATACTGTTGGTGCTGCAGCCCAATGCCATATCAACGGAGAGCGCGTTATGGAAAGCGTCGGCGGTCATGATCGTCCGCGGCTTAATGTCCTTTTTGACCAGTTCCATTATGCGCATCCCCGCCGCTTTCGCCAGCCGAATCCGGGCTGAATACACGGCCGGAATCGTCCCGTTCCCGGGCAAAGCCATCCCCAGGGCTTCGGTGAGGCAGTTCATGCTGTTGGCCGTGAACATCCCGGAACAGGAGCCACAGCTGGGACAGGAGCGTTCCTCATACTCGGCCAGTTCATGCTCCCCCATCTTCCCCGCCTTAAAAGCACCGACCGCTTCAAACATATCGGTCAAGCTGATCTCTTTTTCCCCGCTCCGCCCTTTGAGCATTGGTCCACCGCTCACCACGATCGCCGGGATATTAAGGCGGGCTGCCGCCATCATCATCCCGGGTACGATCTTGTCGCAATTCGGGACCAAAACCAGCCCGTCAAAACCGTGGGCCAGGGCCATTGCTTCAATGCTATCGGCGATCAGTTCCCGGGTCGGCAAGGAATAGTGCATCCCGACGTGGCCCATGGCAATTCCGTCACAGACGCCGATCGCCGGAAACTCGATGGGCGTCCCGCCCGCCATCGCCACACCGGTCTTGACCGCCGCCGTAACCTGGTCCAGGTGCATATGTCCCGGGACAATCTGGCTTTTGGCGTTGACAACTCCGATCAAAGGCCGGTTGATCTCTTCCTCCGTCAAACCTAATGCTTTAAAAAGAGAGCGGTGGGGAGCCCGCTCCAAACCTGCTTTAACTGAATCACTCCGCATCGGATCACCCCTCTCCTTATCCTAGGCTCCTTTTGCAATATATTCGCAAATAAGTTGCCCCATTTTTTCCGTACCTACCAGGGTCTGTCCCGGACTCATAATGTCACCGGTCCGGTATCCCGCTTCCAACACCCGTTCGACCGCGCTTTCAATGGCCTCAGCCTCTTGCGTAAGGCCAAAGGAGTACCGAAGCATCATCGCCGCCGACAAAATGGTAGCAATCGGGTTGGCCCGGTCTTGTCCGGCCAGATCGGGGGCTGAACCATGCACCGGCTCGTAGAGGCCAAAATTCCCCTGGCCCAGACTGGCCGAAGGCAACATCCCGATCGAACCCGTAATCATACTGGCCTCATCGGACAAGATATCCCCAAACATATTGGTGGTAACGATGACGTCAAACTGCTTCGGATCACGCACCAGTTGCATCGCCGCGTTGTCCACATACATGTGGTTTAACGCAACCTCCGGGTAGTCGGCCGCCACCCGCGTCACCACCGCCCGCCATAAGCGCGAGCTTTCCAGGACGTTTGCCTTGTCCACATTGGTCACGCGCCGCTGGCGACCGCGGGCAATTTCAAAAGCCATCCGGGTGATCCGCTCCACTTCGGCTTCGCTGTATACTTCGGTGTCAAAGGCTTCCTGCCCCTTCGCGGCCGTGTCACGACGGCCTTTAGGACCAAAGTAGATCCCACCGGTTAACTCCCGGACAACCAGCAGATCAATCCTCTCACCAATGATCTCCGGCTTCAGGGGACAAGCGTCCCGCAGTTGTTTGTACAAGAGGGCTGGCCGTAAATTGGCATAAAGGCCAAGCTGGCCACGGAGGCCTAAAAGCGCCATTTCCGGCCTTTTGGGGCCAGGTAGATCATCCCATTTATCGCCGCCGACCGCCCCCAAAAGCACCGCATCACACTTTTGGCACCCTGCTACCGTCTCCACAGGCAACGGCTCGCCCGTAGCATCAATGGCACAGCCCCCGGCCAACATTTCTTCATATTTAAAATGGTGTCCATAGGTAACACCGATTTGGTCTAAGACCCGTAAAGTCTGGCCGACAATCTCGGGGCCGATGCCGTCCCCAGGAATCACCGCAATCTTGTAGTTTCCGCCCACAGGCCCACCTTCCTTCCATCCATTCTCCCTTGGGGGATGATACTAATTAAGCTAAAATCTTCGCTTCCCGCCAAACCTAACGGCTGGTTTTCACCCGGTTGATCAGTCCATCCGCCGCCATGATCTGCTTCATGAATTCCGGGAAGGGTTCAGCCTGAAACTCTTTGTTTTTGGTCAAATTCACGATTTTTCCCTGGTCAAAGTCGACCACCAACTCGTCACCGTCTTCCGTCCACTGGACCGCCTCCGGACACTCCAGAATCGGCAGGCCGATATTGATCGCATTCCGGTAAAAGATCCGGGCAAAAGTGGCGGCAATCACACAGGAGACGCCCGCCGCCTTGATCGCCAGGGGCGCGTGCTCCGGCGAGGAACCACGCCCGAAGTTTTTACCCGCCACAATGATATCGCCGGTTTTCACCTTTTTACTGAACTCCGGATCCAGATCCTCCAGACAGTGGGCCGCCAGCTCCTGAGGGTCGAAAGTATTAAGGTAACGGGCGGGGATGATCACATCCGTATCAACATTATCTTGGTATTTGAATACTCTACCTTTCGCTTTCATCATAGACCTCCTTAAGGAATTCCCCGTTGGGTCCAGCCTATAATTTTGCCGGGTCCGTGATTTTCCCGGTCACCGCCGAAGCCGCCGCCACCGCCGGGCTGGCGAGATAAACTTCAGACTCAGGATGCCCCATCCGCCCGACAAAATTGCGGTTTGTCGTTGCCACCGCCCTTTCCCCTTTAGCGAGGATACCCATATGGCCACCGAGGCAGGGTCCACAGGTCGGAGTGGAGACGACCGCACCCGCTTTTACCAGATCAGCGATGAGCCCTTCCTGCAAAGCCTCAAGATAAATCCGCTGGGTCCCGGGGAAAACAATGACCCGTACTCCCTTCTTCACCTTCCGCCCTTTTAAAATCCCGGCAGCGGTGCGGAGGTCCGAGAGCCGCCCGTTGGTGCAAGAACCGATCACTACCTGGTCAATGACGATCTCCCCCACTTCATCAATGGTCCGTGTGTTCGAGGGCAGGTGGGGAAAGGCCACCGTCGGCTTGATCGTACTGAGGTCGATCTCATACTCTTCATCATAGACCGCATCCGGATCGGGTTCATAAACCTGATAGGGTTTGGTCGCATGTTCTTTCACGTAGGCGATGGTTTGCTCATCCACCATAAAGATACCATTTTTCGCCCCGGCTTCCACTGCCATGTTGGCAATGGTAAACCGGTCATCCATGGACAGGGCGGCCAGACCGTCCCCCATAAACTCCATGGATTTATAGCGGGCGCCGTCCACCCCGATCATCCCGATAATATGGAGGATGATATCCTTCCCCGATACCCACGGGCCGGGTTTGTTTTTGAGGACAAACTTCAGCGCCGGAGGGACTTTGAACCAAGCGCGACCGGTGGCCATCCCGGCCGCCATATCGGTACTGCCCACCCCGGTGGAGAAGGCCCCTAGAGCCCCATAGGTACAGGTATGGGAATCAGCCCCGATTATTAAGTCGCCGGGAACGGCCAGGCCCCGCTCGGGGATGAGGCAGTGTTCGATCCCCATCTCCCCGACTTCAAAGTAGTTCTCGATCCCCATCTCGTGGGCAAACACCCGGATCATGCGGCACTGCTCGGCCGCTTTAATATCTTTATTCGGCGTGAAATGATCGGGGACAATGGCGATCTTTTTCCGGTCAAACACCTGCGTGAAGCCGGTCTTTTTAAATTCATGGACCGCCACCGGTGTTGTCACGTCATTCCCCAGGACCAAATCCAAATCCGCCTCAATCAACTGCCCCGGCCGGACCTGTTCCATTCCCGCATGGGCCGCCAGGATCTTTTGTGACATGGTCATTCCCATTTTCTTTCCTCCATCATAAATAGACTTTCATCTTCTTTTCCAACTCTTTGAGGAGCTTGTATTCGATGGAATCAACAAGGGCAATCCAGCTGGCTTCAATGATGTCAGTGGAGACCCCGACGGTGGTCCAGACCGACTCCCCGTCGGTCGATTCGATCAAGACCCGGACCTTAGCGGCGGTGGCCTTGTTGGAATCGATAACCCGGACCTTAAAGTCGGTCAGGTGTACCCGGGACAGTTCCGGATAGAACACCTCCAGAACCCGGCGTAAAGCCCGGTCGAGGGCATGCACCGGACCGTCCCCTTCAGCCGCGGTAATCTCCGATTTCCCGTCCACGTTCACCTTGATCAAGGCCGAGGCCGAGGGGCCACACAACTTGGGTTGCTCCGTCATAAGCTTAAATTTCTCCAGTTCGAAAAAGGGTTTATACTTGCCCAGTTGCTTGCGGACGATCAGTTCAAACGTGCTTTCCGCCCCTTCAAACTGATAACCCTGGTGTTCCATCTCTTTGATCCGTTGGATGATCTGCTCGGTCTCCGGCGAGTCTTTGTCGATCTGTGGATTGATCTCCTTAATCTTTTCCACAATCGTTTTCCGGCCCGCCACCTCGGACATGAGAAACCTTCTTTTGTTCCCGACCAAGCTGGGGTCGATATGCTCAAAGGAGTTGGCGGCTTTGCTCACCCCATCAATATGCATTCCGCCTTTGTGGGCAAAAGCCGAATTACCAACATACGGTTCCCGCCTGTTCAAACTGATATTGGCAACCTCCGCAATCTTCCGGGCCGTATAGGTCAGGTTCTTCATCTGTTCCTCCGGGATACACAGATAATCCCGTTTCAGCTGAAGGTTGGGGATGATCGTACTGAGGTTGGCATTGCCACACCTTTCCCCAAAGCCGATGTAGGTGCCCTGGACATGGGTGGCCCCGGCCTCCACGGCCATGATCGAGTTGGCCACGGCCAGGCCACAGTCGTTATGGGTGTGTATCCCGATCTTGGTCTTGAATTTATCCGTTACAATCTTAACAATCTCAGCAATCTCCGCCGGAAAACAACCACCATTGGTATCACAAAGGACCAGACAGTCGGCCCCTCCATCAAAAGCGGCCTGCAAGGTCTGGAGAGCATAGTCCGGGTTGTTTTTGTAACCGTCGAAAAAATGCTCCGCATCGTAGATTACTTCTTTCCCCCGCTTTTTCAAAAAGGCAATGGTTTCACCGATCATCCGCAGGTTCTCTTCCAGCGAAGTCCGGATAATCTCCGTCACATGAAAGTCCCAGCTTTTACCGAAGATCGAGACCACGGGCGTATCCGCACTCAAGAGGGCTAAAACATTCCGATCCTGGTCAACCGCGATATCACGGCGACGGGTGCTACCAAAAGCGACCAGTTTCGCATTCTGCAGTGTTTTTTCCCGCATCCGCCCGAAAAACTCCATATCTTTCGGGTTGGAGCCGGGATTACCCGCTTCAATATAGGAAACGCCGAGATTATCCAGGGCCGCAACAATCTTCAGTTTATCCTCGACGGAAAAGGAGATCCCTTCCGCTTGTGCTCCATCCCGCAGGGTGGAATCGAAAATATCAATCTTGGGCCGCAAACCAATCACCCCTCTTCTTAGACCTGCGCTTCTAGTTTTTCTTCGTAAATCATCTTGTTAATTGCGTTAATATACGAGAGGACACTGGCCTCAAAGATATCAGTACTGACCCCTTTCCCCGTAAAGAGCCGTCCATTACGCCGGATCCGGACAAAAGCTTCTCCCTGGGCATCCTGGCCTTCGGTGACCGAACGGACCTTGTAGTCTTCAAGAACAAAGGAATGACCGACAATCTTCTCGATCGCCTTAAAAGCGGCGTAGACCGGCCCGTCACCCGTGGAAACCTCCTCCAGCACCTGCGGATCGCCGTTCCCCTTGCTCAGCCGGACCAAAGCCGTCGCCGTAAAGGTGTTCCCGGTATTGATCACAAACTGCTCCAGTTTGTAAACGGCGGGAATCTCCACTTTCTTCTGGGAGACCAGAACCTCCAGGTCGGCATCCTGAACCACCTTTTTCTTGTCGGCCAAAACCTTGAACTTGGCAAAGGCCGCATCCAGCTCTTCCTTGGTCAAGGTGTAGCCCAGCGCCTTCAGGTGCTCTTCAAAGGCATGGCGTCCGGAATGTTTCCCCAACACCATCGTGTTCTTGTGCAACCCGATCGACTCCGGCGTCATAATCTCATAGGTGCTGCGGTTAGCCAGCACCCCATGCTGGTGAATCCCGGCTTCGTGGGCAAAGGCGTTAGCCCCGACAATGGCCTTATTGGGTTGGACCGCCACCCCGGTGATATTGGTCAACAGTTTGGACGAACGGTAGAGCTGCGTTGTCTCCACCCTTAAGTCCACGTCATAAATGTCGGTGCGGGTCTTCAGCGCCATCACGATCTCTTCCAAAGCGGCGTTACCGGCCCGCTCCCCGATGCCGTTAATGGTACATTCCACCTGATTGACTCCGGCCCGGACCGCCGCCAGGGAGTTGGCCACGGCCATCCCCAGGTCGTTATGGCAATGCACCGAAAGGATAACTTGGTCGATATTGGGTACATTCTCCCGGAGATATGTGATTAACCGGGTAAACTCCTCAGGGGTCGTATAGCCGACCGTATCTGGGACATTGATCCGGGTCGCCCCCGCGGCAATGGCCGTCTCAAAGACACGACAGAGAAACTCCGGATTACTGCGGGTCGCATCCTCCGCCGAAAACTCCACGTTCGGGCTGTAATTGCGGGCATAAGCCACCATCGCTTTTGTGCGCGCCAAAACTTCTTCCGGCGTCATCTTCAACTTGTATTGCATATGAATGTCCGAGGTGGCGATGAAGGTGTGAATCAACGGATCCGCCGCCTGCTTTAACGCCTCTGCCGCCCGGTCAATATCTTTCTCATGCGCCCGGGCCAGACTGGCCACGGTGCAGTCCTTAATCGTCTCGGCGATCGCTTTCACCGCTTGAAAATCGCCGGGTGAAGCGATGGCAAAGCCAGCCTCAATGACATCAACCTTCAGACGTTCCAGTTGCTTTGCCATCTCAATCTTTTCCTGAATGTTCATGCTGCAACCGGGGGACTGCTCCCCGTCTCGTAATGTTGTGTCAAAAACATACACTCGTCTGGCCATGATACTCCTTTCCGCTTAAAAAAGCTCTTCCCTGTCTTTGTTTAGCGCCGATCTGCGCTGGTGGTTACTTATTCCAACTCATCATCTTGCGCAGCTCTCGCCCGACCTGCTCGATCTGGGTTTCCTGTTCCATCCGGCGTTTGGCGTTAAAGTAAGGCCGGTTCACCTGGTTTTCCAGGAGCCATTTCCGGGCAAAGGTTCCGTCCTGGACTTCCTGAAGGATCTTTTTCATCTCCTTCCGGGTCTCCTCGGTAATAATCCGTTTTCCAGTTGTGTAGTCGCCATATTCGGCTGTATCCGAAATGGAATAGCGCATTAAGCTCAATCCACCCTGGTAGATCATGTCAACAATGAGCTTCATCTCGTGGACACACTCGAAATAGGCGCTTTCCGGTTGGTAACCGGCTTCAACCAGTGTTTCAAAGCCGGCCTTCATCAGCTCACAGATGCCACCGCACAGTACCGCCTGTTCACCAAAGAGATCGGTCTCGGTCTCTTCCTTGAATGTGGTCTCGAGGATCCCGGCCCGCGCGCCGCCAATCCCAGCCGCATAGGCCAGAGCGAGATCCATGGCGTCACCGGTTGCATCCTGGTAGACCGCGACCAAACACGGAACCCCTCTTCCTTCCTGGTACTGGCTACGGACCGTATGACCGGGGCCCTTCGGTGCGACCATAAACACATTCACGTCCGCCGGTGGCACAATCTGGCCATAGTGAATGTTGAACCCGTGGGCAAAGGCCAGGCTTTTTCCGGCTTTCAAGTTGGGAGCAATGCTTTCCGCGTAGATTCCAGGTTGCTTTTCATCGTTCACCAGAATCATAATAATGTCTGCTTGTTTTGCCGCCTCGGCCGCGGTTGCTACCTTGAGGCCGGCTTCTTCCGCCACTTTCCAGGATTTACTCCCCTCGTAGAGACCAACAACGACGTCAATCCCCGACTCGTGTAGATTCAAAGCGTGGGCGTGCCCCTGGCTCCCGTAACCAATCACCGCCACCGTTTTCCCCTTTAAAAGCTCCATTTTACAATCTTGCTCATAATACATCTTTGCCATTTTTTACTCCTCCTCACTTTTTTCATAATATTTCAGCGCTTGTGTACCGCGCTGGATTGCGGTCAGTCCAGTCCGGACAATCTCAACAATACCGTAAGACTCCATCAACTCAATAAAGGCGTTGATTTTGGCTTCATCTCCGGTCATCGCCACCGTTAGGGAGTCGGTTGCCACGTCAACAGTGTTGGCGCGAAAAATATCGACCACCTCCATGACCGAGGCTCGTGTCGTCAAATCGGTCTTCACTTTGATCAGCGCCAGTTCGCGTAAGACCGACCGTTCCGGGTCCAGTTCCACCACCGTAAGCACATTGACCAGCTTTTTGACCTGTTTTTTGATCTGGTCAAGGATTTGGTCATCACACCGTACGACAATGGTCATTCGGGAAATCTTGGGGTCTTCCGTCTCGCCCACCGACAAGCTGTCAATGTTGTATCCCCTCCGGCTGAAAAGACCCGCCACGCGGCTAAGGACACCGGATTGGTTTTCAACTAGCACCGACAGAACATGTCTATTCATCGTTGTCCCTCCCTTATTTCTCGCTAAACCGCGGTTATTTACATACATTATTTAATATTAAATTTATTGCCTATATTTGGCTTTTCTTCATCTAATTTGTAATTTTTCTATGTTTTAACATGTTCGGGTTAAAGTAACGGTCGAGATGCTCCTTTTTCCCTACTATAAAGTCTGTCGCCCGTGTGTGGCGGCAGACCCTGCGCTTAACATCTTTGCCTCTGTCGTTATTGCGTTGGATTTCTCTGTATTAGTAGAATGTAGCAAAAAACCCCCGCCCTGCGTGAATTACTACGCCAGGGACGAGGGATTAACTCCACGTGTTACCACCCTAATTCGCCTTTACCTTACGATAAAGACCTCTTGAGGTTCCAACAAACCTTCACCTGTAACGGGGCTGCCCGTATCCTCTTACTCCTGAGTTTCAGAAGATCTGCTCCGGAGAGAGACGTATCCCGAAATTCTGCTGATTCACACCACCCATCAGCTCTCTGCAAGAATTGATTCGGAAGACGAGGCTCCTTCATCGCATTTAGATCTGGATTTTCGTGTTATTTCCCCAAATTATATCAGCTGGCTTATCCGGTGTCAAGAAAATTAATCAGCCGCCATTGTGAATTCTATGTGAATTGAGACTGCGCCGTTTTCGGACTACCCCCCGCTAGCTAGCGGTAATCAACCACTGGCCCGCCGCCTATCCTCGCGCGCTACTCCTTGACAATCCCCGTTGTTTATAATAGAATTTCCTTAAGTTATAGTGGTAGTTTGGTAGGATGGTAGGAAATAAAAAGGAACAGGAAATAGCCATAACCCATGGTTAGATGGGGTTATCGCTGTTTTACTGTCAAAACGCGCTCCTACCGGGGCGTTTTTTCTTTTTTATTTAAAAATAAGGAATAAAGAATTGAGGAGAGTGGACGGGATGCAGAAGAAAGGATTGTTGTGGGGAGCGGTTCTCCTTGTACTGGTAGTTGGTGTTTTCTTTTTCCTCCGGAAACCAGCAGCGGAAACTTTGAAGATTGGAATCATTCAGATTGTGGAACACCCAGCCCTTGATGCCGCCCGGGAAGGTTTTATCGACCAGTTCACAGAGCACGGGTATGTTGAAGGCGAAAAGATCACTTATCAGATCCAAGTCGCCCAGGGTGACATGGCAACGGCCAATACCATCGCCCAGAAATTCAAGAATGAAAGGTTGGACCTGATTTTAGCAATCGCCACCCCAACCGCCCAAGCGGTAGCGAATCTGATCAAAGACAAACCGATCTTAATCACGGCTGTTACCGACCCGGTCGCGGCCGGACTGGTCGAAAGTGCGGAGCGGCCGGGTAGCAATGTTACTGGAACCAACGATCTACAACCACTGGCCGAGCAGTTTGCCTTGGCCCAACAGTTAGTACCCGGTGCCAAGCGGGTTGGAATCATCTACAACGCCGGCGAGGCCAATTCGGTGACCCAAGTCCAAATGGCAAAAGCGATCGCCGACCAACTAGGTCTGGAAGTGGTGGAAGCAACGGTTGATACCAGTGCTGGTGTTCTCCAAGCTGCCCAATCCTTCATTGGCCGCGTCGATTTTATTTACGTCCCAACGGATAACACGGTGGTTTCCGCTTTTTCTTCCGTCGTGAAAGTTGCCGAAGAGAACGGAATTCCGGTCTTTCCTGGAGAGGAGAATTTAGTCCCCCAGGGCGCACTGGCCACGGTTGGGGTTAATTACTATCGCCTCGGCCGTCAGACCGCCGAGATGGCGCTGCGCATTCTGGAAGAGGGAGCGAAACCAGAGTCGATGCCCATTGAGAGCCAGAAAGAGACCGAACTGGTGATCAATGCAGACGTGGCGCAAGCCTTAGGGATTAACCTCCCCACGGCCATAAGGGCAAAAGCCACCATCGTTCGGAACCGCTAGGAACCTCCTTCTTAAGAGAGTATTTCCTTGTTACAAAAGTTTCTGGCGTTTTCTGCTCTTTGGTTTACGAGTCAAAATGGTTTTTACGACACCGCGAGAATCTCAGCAAATTTTGCAAATTATAAATGGAGTGACTTAAATGTGGTTAAATATTCTACAGGGCACAATTGAACAGGGTCTGATCTTTGGACTGCTGGCGATGGGTGTTTACCTGCCTTTCCGAATTTTAGACTTTTCCGATTTAACGGTGGAAGGCAGCTTCCCGTTGGGAGCAGCAGTGAGTGCTGTTTTAATCATTAACGGAATGAACCCCTTTCTCGCCACCTTCATTGCGATGCTGACCGGAGTTGTAGCTGGCATGATCACAGGAATTATCAATACGAAACTTAAAATTACCGGTCTCCTCGCCGGAATCTTGACGATGACCTCCCTTTATTCGATTAACCTCCGGATTATGGGGCGTTCCAACATTCCCTTGTTACGGGAGACCACCATTCTCACGGTGATCAAAGGCTGGGGACTCCCCGAACGTTACCTGGCCTTAATTGTTTTTACCCTGATCGTCCTCTTGATCAAACTTCTCCTTGATTATTTCCTTTATACAGAGATCGGGATGGCTCTCCGTGCCACCGGCGATAGCCCGGTCATGATCGAGAGCTTAGGCGGGAACACGGACCACATCAAAATCCTCGGCTTAGGCCTGGCCAATGGTCTGGTCGCCCTCTCCGGGGCCCTCGCGTGTCAGTATCAAGGCTTTGCCGATGTGGGGATGGGAATCGGCATGATCGTGATTGGCCTCGCCTCCGTGATCATTGGCGAAGTCGTGATCCGCACCAGTAAAATCTGCTTTGCCACCTTTGGGGTGATCATCGGTTCCATCATCTACCGTCTGGCGATCGCCATCGCTCTCCAGCTGGGCTTTGCCCCCACTGATCTGAAGATCGTCACGGCCATTCTGGTCATCCTCGCCCTGGGCGCCCCGTCCTTACGAAACTTCATGATCCAGGACGAATTCGCCGAACGTTTAATGGAAAGGAGCGCCTCCGATGCTCAAACTAACTAATCTGCACAAGATCTTTAATTACGGCAAGGTCAACGAAAACTACGTCTTAAAAGATATTAACCTGGAGGTTCCCACGGGGGATTTCATTACAATCATCGGCAGTAATGGGGCCGGCAAGTCAACCCTGCTTAATCTCGTCGCCGGGACCTTCTTTCCGGAAGCGGGTACCGTAGAGATCAACGGGCATGATGTGACCGCCTGGCCGGTGCATAAGCGGGCTCACCTGGTCGGCCGGGTTTTCCAGGATCCACTGCAGGGAACCGCCGCCGAAATGACGATCGAGGAAAATCTCTCGCTGGCGGTTAAACGGGGGAAAGGCCGGGGCTTAAGATTGGGGTTGAACAAGAACCGGCGGGCGGAGTTTAAGCGCCTCCTCGCCCTCCTTGAACTGGGCTTGGAAGACCGTCTCGAGTACCCCGTGAAACTACTCTCCGGTGGACAGCGGCAGGCTCTAACCCTGCTCATGGCGACCATGGGCCAGCCCCAAATTCTGCTCTTGGATGAGTACACTGCGGCCCTGGATCCGAAGACCGCCATTCAGATTGTGGAGATCACCAAACGCATCGTGGCACAGCACAAACTAACCGTGCTCATGGTCACCCACGACTTGAAACAGGCTCTGGCAATGGGAAACCGTACGGTAATGATGGACCGGGGGAAAATCATCCTTGACCTGAAAGGGCCAGAACGGGAAAACATCACCGTTCGCGACCTGCTCGCCAAGTTCACCGCCCGTAGCGGACGGGAGTTAACCGATGACCGGATCTTACTACACGGCTAGAGAAAGGCGGCACCTTTTCTCCGTCAAGACGACGCGTCCCATGGTCCCCGTGGTAAAGGAATAATAAACCATAAAAAAACGCGCTCCCACCCCCACTTCGGGGCCGGGAGCGTAACTTTTTTCCGTTCAGCTTCCACCAGATATTAAGGCGTCCTGCTATTCGTTGTCAGTGGCTTTCAGTTCGGCTTCCATCTTTTCCGCAATCGATTGAAGCTTCGGTAGCGTTGCAAAAAGATACTTTTGGCTGATCTCCATTGACTGTTCCATCAGGATCGGTGTTTGCTCGATTGTTTTTTGCCCCACCGGCGTCTGGTAAAACTTAATCAACTCTTGGATCTCCTCTTCTGTATAGACGGACATGTAAACATGGATAAAATCGTCCTTAATCTTCTCCCAACTCATCTCTTCTTCCATCATATCCAACATTTCACCCATGTATTTCTCCATGATCTGAACTTGTTCGGGCGTCACATCTCCGTCCATCATTGCCTGGAACTGCTCAAGAAGAATCGGCCGAAGCTGCGCAAAGGTATACGCTAAATTTTCGTCGACCTTCATTAGCAAGAGCAGTTCTTCCACGGACTCATAATAGGAATCAGCGTTTGGATTCGCATTGACGAGACCGCCGACCAGAAAGATTAAGCCGATGATAATCACCTTGGCCCCTATTTTCGCCTTGTCCATTAAATTGTCCCCCTCCCCTTTGGTCTTTAGAAATAGAAACAAAGTGATTGTACCATATTTTACCCGAAATTTCCAAAACAAAATGCCCGTCCTCCGTACTTTGTCGTTTATCATTGGAGGAGATAACGCTCCGCTCCAGTATTTATAATTAATGCCGCATGCCAACACGGAGTGAAGAGAGGAGAGTCGTCACCATGGCCTTTCCGGGATGGGACCGCGTAGAAATCCAAACAGCCGCCGGCTTAAAAACGGCCATTGCGCCGGTTATTATCTCGGCCAGCCGGGCGACAGATTTGCCCGCCTTTTATGGCGACTGGTTTATGAACCGGTTGGCCGCGGGCTATGTAAAGTGGATTAACCCCTTCAACCAACAAGCCCAGTATGTTTCCTTCAAGCAAACGCGGGCGATTGTCTTCTGGACGAAGAATGCCCGCCCCTTTTTTAAACACCTGCCGCAACTGGACAAAATGGGGCTCAATTACTACTTTACCTTTTCGGTTAATGACTACGAAGCCGAAGGCTTGGAACCATACCTCCCCGGGCTGGCCGCACGGATTAAAACCTTTCAAGAGCTCGCCGAATTAATCGGGGAAAAACGCGTGGTCTGGCGCTTCGACCCTTTGATCCTCAGTCCGCAATTAACCGTTGAAAAGCTGCTGGCCAAGATCGAAAACGTCGGTCAGCAGCTCCATGAGTATACCGAGAAGTTGATCATCAGTTTTGCCGATATCGCCCAGTATCGCCGGGTCCAGAATAATCTAATCGCCGGCGGGTTTACCGACTACCGCGAATTTGACCAAGCAAGCATGCGGGCCATCGCCGCGGGTCTGCAGGAAATAAACCAAAAGTGGGGTCTCCAGATTGCCACCTGTGCTGAAGATCTTGATCTTTCGGCTTACGGCATTATTCACAACAAATGCATCGATGATCAATTGTTGAGGGAGCTCTTCCCCCATGACCAGGTCTTAATGGAGTTCCTTGGGGATGAAACAGCGCAGCCCGGTTTGTTTCCCGGTATAATAAAAAAGGAACACCGGTCAAGCAACCTAAAGGATAAAGGGCAGCGCAAGGCTTGCGGCTGTATTGTCAGTAAAGATATCGGCCAGTACAACACCTGTATGCACCTTTGCAAATACTGCTATGCTAACCACTCTACCCACCTGGTCCGCCGAAATTACCAGCGCAGCGACGTACAGGCCGAAACCATTCTTCGATCAGACGAGCGCTAATTCACCGTTTCAACACGAAAGCAATTAAAAATTCCGTCAACAAAACAGAAAACCTCTATACACGATAGAGGTTTTTCTGGACGATTATACCCTTAATTTTTTATCACCGAAGACAGAGAAAAGAAACTAGAACATCCGCACCAAGCTGTTCAGCACGGAGCAGGCAATTACCAACGTCAGCATCAACATGAGGATAGCCGCATCGGCACTCAACCCGACCAAACGTATCCGGCCGATGGTGGCGTTTCTGGACTGGTCAAAGCGGGTAAAAGCCCGATACAGACAGGAACTAAGCCTACGCCCCCAGCTACCAACCGCCGCCCCAACCAAACGGTAAAACGCCACCCCTTTCCGTCCTATTGCCGAAGCGCCCTTGATAAACAGTTTCACCAAACCCTCCAGCGTCAACCAGCGTGGCGCCTGCCAATGAAAGACGCCCCACTTCAGACCCGCCCCGCAAACGATCGCCCCCAGGATTAAAGTGAGGAACATCCCGGAGACATCCGCAAAATTCCAAAACGCCAAACCACCCAGGACGGTAGCCGCCTGCGCCATCCCCAATCCATGGGCCGCCGGGACGGCCGCCACCTTTGGGAACAACGCGGGCGCAAGACCGCTTCCGACCATCACGATTGACAACAAAACCATCGCCAGATGGAGTCGGGTAGACCGCACCGTAGTAGTCTTCACCGGAGTAGGTTTACCGAGAAAGATCAGATAATACAGTTTCGTAAAGGACGCCGCTGTCCCCACCCCCACCAGGAAAAAGAGGGGTTCCACCCAGCGCGCCCAAGGAATGCCGGTTGCCACCGCTTGACTCAAGGCATGATGGAGCAAGGTTTTACTGGCATAACCATTCAGTCCCGGCGCACCGGTAATCCCCAACACCGCCAGTAACATCAGGAAAGCCGTCACCGGAAAACGGCGCCACAACCCGCCCAGCTTATACAGGTTAGTTTCTCGCGTATGCAAGTAGATCACGCCTACTCCGAGGAAAAGGGCGGCTTTGAAGAGAGCATGATTAAAAAGATGATAGATCGCACCAAGGAGGCCGAGCTCTCCGGCCGTACCCAGTTCAAGGCCGATACCTAGTCCGAGGAGGATATAACCCATCTGACTTACGCTATGGTAAGCTAAAAGCCGTTTTGCCTCGCTTTGGAGGAGAGCAGCCCCAACACCAACCAGCATCGTACCGACACCAAGGAAAGCAAGGACCGGCCCCAACCAGCGAATCCCGTCCCCCAGGGTCTGCCCCCAACCAGCGAAAGCGCCCACCCGGATGAGGCCATAAGCCCCCACCTTGATCAGGAGTCCCGATAAAAGCGCACTAGCGGGCGTTGGTGCCACCGCATGCGCCCGGGGTAGCCAAAGATGTAGGGGGACCATCCCCGCCTTAATCCCGAATCCAATCAACAAACAGGCCACGCTCCACGCAAACATAGTCGGGTACAAAGGCGTAACCGGGCTGTTACCGAACGTCGGCAAACCACCGGTTGCCACACTCAGCAGAACAATGCCCAAAGCCAGAAATAGTCCACCCACAATACTGAAGAATAAATAGTAATAACCGGCACCGATCGCCTCCCGATCTCCCCGTTGAATCACCCAGAAAAAGGAGGCGATCGTCATCAACTCAAAGCAAAGGAGGAGGGTTAGCAGATCACCGGCCAAAAAGACACCCAAAACAGCCGATAAGGTCAATAAAGTCCAGAGGGCAAAGCGCCCGGCTCCCCCCTCCCGTTTCATGTATTCCGGAGCATAGAGCGCAACCACCAACCAGAGAAAGACAGCCAGCAGCACAAAGAGGACAGAGAGCGCATCGGCGTAAAAGGTTGGCCCGTAAGGACCGGGCAATGGAAGGCGAAAGGTAATAGGCTGCCCCGCGAAAACACGAACAAGGCCAAACCCGCCCAAAATAAGCAGAAGCGTACTGATAGTCAAAGGGCCGTTAATCGCTCGACCACGTTTTGAGCACAAAAAACAGGCCCCAATCAGAGGCACCATCGGCAAAATTGCCAGCATCATTTTTTGACCTCCTTTCGAGGGAACTTGGAATGTTATAATCCTAATCTCGGTAAATAAATGACATCCTTCCCCGCTTGGCTTACAAGGAAACCTTAGCAGAAAGTATGATTAATAATCACGTAACTATTTCAAACCAACCTACCGGGCACAATGAAACCCTGTCCCATGCCCGGGGCTTTACTTTTTAAAAGAACCAATCTACCACCGCCTGTACCGCCGGCCAGACCATGCCTGGGAAAAGACCCATCCCCAGGCCAACCACCACCAAAAGCATGGTTGGCACCAGCATCAGCGTAACCCGAACCCCCCGTTCCGTTATAGACAACCGTTTATTTTCGTCCCGAAAAGCCCTGACCACTACCGGAATGAAACAAACAGCGTTAATGATCCCGCTCCCGATCAAAACCAAAGCCAGTGGCCATTTCCCCCCGGCCACGCTACCCTTCATCAGATAGAATTTACCCCAAAAAGTCCCCAGCGGTAGCATACCAATCATCCCTAGGGTCACGACAGCAAAGGCGACCATCGTCTTGGGGAGGGACCGACCAACCCCGCCCATCTGGCTAACCCGGGTCACCCCGGTCTGCTCCGCAATGATCCCGGCACAGAAGAAGAAGGCTGTCTTCAGTACCGCGTACCCGATCATCTGCAGCACTGCCCCGGCTAAACCCCACGGGTGCAGGGTAAAGGCCCCCAAGAGTATATAAGATAGGTGGCTAATGGTCTGGTAAGCCAGTCGGCGTTTCAAGATATCCTGCTGTGTGGCGACGATAATTCCCACCAAAACCGTACCCGCCGCCACCCAGGGTATTAGCGCAGCGAAACCCAACTCACCCAACAACGTGGTTCCGAAGACCGAATACACCACCCGCAAAAGGCCATAGACCCCGGCATAGACGACGGCCACCGCGTGCAGCAAGGCACTCACCGGAGTCGGCGCGACCATCGCCGCCGGCAACCAGCGGTGTAACGGCAAGAGTGCCGCCTTGACCCCGAAGCCGACCGTAAATAAAAACAAAAGCCAGTTCAATCCGGTTTTCAGCCCGGCAGCCAGGATGGGCCCGCCGACAAAATCGAGCCGCCCGCCCCACGCCGCCGTGAGCACGATCGCCAGGAGGAGGACCGCAGCCCCCGCCAGATTATACAGCAGATACTTGGTGCCTGCCTGCATCGCTTCCGGACTGCGCTCCTGGATCACCAGGGGATAAGTGGTCAGGGTGAGTAACTCGTAAAACAGATACAAAGCCACCAGATTACCGGAGAAGGCCACCCCTAGCGTTGCACTGAAGGCCACGAGTAAAAAGGCATAATAGGTGCGCTGATGCGCTTTACCCGCCATATAACCCAAGGAATAGACCACGGTAAAAAACCAAAGCGTGGCCGCGATCAAGCCAAAAACGATCCCAAGCGGATCCGGGTCCAGGCAAAAAGTCAGTCCACCAAGCTGCCCCGCGAAACGCAGCCGTTCGCCCGCCCACACCTGGCGGGCCACTAGCCAGCTGCAAATCATCCCGCTTCCTGTAAAAAAGAGCACAACCATGTTACGCAGGCGGGTCCTGGCCGCAGGGAGCGCCGCTACCAGCAGACCGCCAATAATACCACTTGATAAAGCAAAAACCAGTGCAAGCATCTGTTCCATCTCCTCCTCGGGCCCTAATAGAAGGCCAACAACTCCGCGGCCGCCTTCTGGGCCAACTCCAGGAAAGGCCCGGGCCTAACTCCTAAAATTACGACCGCCGCCGCCAGCAATAGCAGAGCCAATTTCTGCGGGCGACCGGGGTCTGGCCAGTCTTCCTCCGGTGCGGGCGCAAAGTAAGCGGCCCGGATCACCGGCAGCAAGTAAGCCGCACAAAGCACACTCCCGGCCAAAATCGCCACCGCCGGGAGAATCAATCCTGCTTCCCAGCTACCTAGAAGCAGATACCACTTGCCGATAAAACCGGAAAACAGCGGCAGACCGATCAGGCCGAGACTACCAATGGTAAAGGCGGCCATGGTAATAGGCATCTTCCGACCCACCCCCGCCAAATCACGTACATTCCGCTTTCCGGTCGCCGCCAGCATCGCCCCCGCCGCTAAAAACAAGGTTGCTTTGATCACAGCATGGCTGGCCAGATAAAACAAGGCTCCCGCTAGTCCGGTCACGTTCAGAAGCCCAAAACCAAGGATCAGATAACCCACTTGGGCCACGGTCGAGTAAGCCAGTCTCCGTTTAAGCTCCTCCTGGGTAAGGGCCAAGATTGAACCGGTGATGATCCCCACCCCACCAAGGAGCGTCAGAATCCGGTGGACCGCAAACTCCTGCAGTAACGTAGGGCCAAAGACGCCGTACAAAAACTTCACAAGGCAGATCAGATAGCCTTTGACAGCAAGCCCCGACAGAATAGCACTGGCGGGCGATGGTGCCGTTGAATGGGCGTCAGGCAACCAAACATGCAACGGAAAAAGGGCGGCCTTCACCCCAAAACCGACCACGATCAAACTGACCGCCATCAAGACGACATGGGGCCGTGCCAACCAGACCCGGCTTAACTCCTGGGCGGCAAATCCCATGTTCAAATGGCCCGTGATCAAATAGATTAAACCAATCCCCCCGAGCACAAGGGCGGAGCCCAACGTCGCCAGGATCAAATAGGTGAAAGCGGCTTCCGCCGCCCGTGGGTACCGCCGTGCACTCACCAAGCCACAACAGCTCAGGGTGGCCACCTCCACCAAAACATAGACATTGAACATGTCGTTGGTAACGGCCATTCCGGCCATCGCCCCGACCAACAGTAGATAGAGCACATAAAAGCGGGTCACCCGCTCCGCGCCGCCTACCTCGGCGGCAAGATTACCCTGGGCAAATAGGAGAACCGGCACACTAACACCCACCACCAGCAAGAAAAAGACGCCCAGACTACCCGCCACCAGTTCAATCCCCCACGGTGCGGGCCAGCCCCCAAGTTGATAAATGAAGGGATTTTCTTGTTGCGTGAGGACAATTGAAGCCAGATACCCGGCTCCCCCTAACCCCAAAACCGCCCCCAAGAGCGCCAGGGCTTCCACGAGGCGGATCCGGCGGGCCAACGGGGGAAGGATAAAAGCGACAAAGAGGGGCGCAATCACCACCAACACCGGTAAGTTAGCCCTGATCAAGGTGGTCATCGCTGATCACCTCTTTTCTCCGTGCAGCGATCCGCCGCAGATCAGTCGTCCCATAAGCCTTATACAAACGCATAATCAGCGCCAGGGCAAAAGCCGTCACACTGACACTAACCACGATCCCAGTCAACATTAAAGCGGAAGGCAGCGGATTAATGTACACCGCCTCCGCGTTAGTCGTACCGCGGATCGGCGCCACACCCCCCCGAATATTGCCGCTAGCGACAAACATCAGAAAGATCGCGCTCTCCATGATATTAATCCCCAACAGTTTTTTGAACAGGTTAGGATGGGTAAGAACCGTAAACGTCCCAATGGTGAAGAGGAGCACCGCTACCAAATAGGGGTAATTTATAAGTACTTTTGTCAATAGTCCGCTCATCGCTCCTCCTCCATTATGGTAAAGAATAGGGTCACAATGGTACTGGCGACGCGGATCCCAACCCCTAAACCAATGAGGGGGATCAGTCCCCCCGAAGAAAGGGTTCCGGGTGTTCCCAGGTCCACACCGGCCAATTTATTCGCTAAAAACGGGACCCCCCGCACCAGACCGACCAGTCCCATCAACCCATACCACAGTGTCCCGTAACTCTCGGTCCAAACCAGCACTTTCTCGGGTAATTTGGCCCGGCCTTGTTCGATCCCGTAAATCGTCGAAAAGGCGATAAAACTCAGTCCGACAATAATCCCGCCGGCAAAGGAGCCGCCCGGTGAGACGGCACCGTGGAGAATTACATAAATTCCGTAGACAAAGATAAAAGGTAAAATCAGCGACGCCGCCCGTTTTAAGATAAAATCTCTCATTTCCTGCGACCCTCCCCTTTTCCTGTTTTTAAGGTAATGACCACCGCGAGGGTTGCGGTAAACAACACAATGGTCTCGAACATGGTATCGTAAGCCCGGTAATCAAGGACGATCGACGTCACCATATTTAAGGTGCCGGTCTCTGCTAACGCTGCGTCAACGTAGCGTTTGGCTACTTGATTGTGGACCGGATTGTCCGGCTGCCCATAGGGGGGCAGCTCCGCCACGGTCATAATTACCGCATAGGCGACCAGCAGGACCAACAATAGAAGAAGAAGGCTCTTAAAGACACGCACTGTTACTCCCCCTTCCGACTGGTGCGGAAGATAACCGCCATCATCAAGACCGTCATCCCGATCCCGGCCGCCGCTTCCGTGATTGCCAGGTCCGGCGAGTTCATCTGCAGCCAAATCAAGGCCATCATCAAACTATAGGCCCCAAAGACAATCACGGCATGGAGCAGATCCTTGATGAAATACATAGCTAAAGCGGTCACCACCAGAATCAACATCAAAACCATATTCCAATAGTCAAGTGCGGTATATGGCATCGGCTCACCCCTTCCTCACGCCGGTGTCAGCCGCCGGCTTAACCCCGTGGATCAGACCGGCTTTCGCCACCAAATGCGACATGGTCGGGTTTATCAGCCAAAACAGGAGGAGAATCGCCCCCAGCTTCAGGCGGAGCAACCAGTTGGGACTGAGTAAAAAGAGCCCCAGTCCGAGTAAACCGACCCCAAGCGTATCCCCCATCCCCACCGCATGGATGCGGGTATATGAATCGGGAAACCGAAACAGACCTAAGGTTCCTAACCCAAAGGCCAAAAACGAACCGAGAAAACACAAGTTCGCAAGCATTCTAACCATCAGCCACCTCTCCCTCCTCATCCCCTTCAAAACCTTTGACACCTGGCAGCCGGAGTTGCCAATCACCGGGGGTAAGTGCTTTCAGGATCCAAAGACCGCTCACAAAGCCACACAACATAAAGACGAAGGCGATATCGATAAAACCGTATTCTTCCCGGACAAAAGCGATCAATAAAATAATCATACTGACCTTACTGGTGATCGCATTTATTGAAATGAGCCGATCAAGAACCGTGGGACCGATGATGGCCCGCAACAGGACTAGAAACACCAAGACGATCAGACCCACCAGTAGCCATCCCATGTTTCTCCTCCTCCCCCGCATCAAGCGCCTTCCGCGCCGCTAAAGCGTTTTCCATATAAATAATCTCATCCACCAGCCGCCAGTACAGAAGGTCGATTCCGGTTTCATGGTTCAGCGCATGCACAATAAACCGGCCACTCTCCGGATCCACATCCACCGTCACTGTCCCTGGCGTGATCGTAATACAGGTGGCAAAAAGCACCCGTCCCCAGTTGGTACGGAGATTCGGTTCCATTAACAAAAAGATCGGTTTCGCCGCTGGCCGGGAAAACAACAATGTCTTCGCGACTGTAAAGTTGGCTTGAATCACCCAGCCCACCATCAAGACGAGGGCGTAACCCAAACGCAACAAGCCCCGAAACGGTAACAATCTGGGCAGCCTTGGGCCCAGATCCTGCCAAAACCAAACGGTGAGCAAAGCCACCATGGTCCCCACCAACGTGAGCGGCCAATTCACCGCACCAACCAACACCGTCCAAAAGGCCAACAAGATCGCAAAAAGCAGTACCGCTTGTTTACGCACGCTAAACCCCCTTTTCCGCAAACCGTCCCAAATCCCAGAATAAGCATCGACTCTTTTTTTATTAATCTCATTCCGCGCGTCTATCCGGAGCCAAATCCTGCGTCGCCCGGCGCATTGCACTATTCAGGTGTTTACAGACGCGCCGCCGACCCAGACTATCAACAACCCCCATCCGGATCAACATCCGCAAAGGTTCCCGTTGCAGTCCACCGAGATAGACGCTTTTGCCTTCTCGCTGCAAACGGTGGACAAAATCCTGCAGGGCAAGGGCACCTGTCTCATCCACCTTCGTTACTGCCGAAAAATCCAAGACTAAAATAGGCTTTTGGGCCAACGCCCGGATCCGCCGCCGCATCTGCTCAACCCCGACAAAGAACAGTGGTCCGGTAAAGGCAAGCACTTGAAGATCTGCAGGGACCGAATAATCCGCCGCGTTCACCTTAGACGGACCAACCACCTTTCCCTTAGGCGAAAAGGCCAGCTCAACCAGGACGCCCAGCCCTGCTAAAACCACCCCGACCGCCACCGCAATCGTTAGATCCTTCACCACCGTCAGGATGGTCGTTACCGTCATAATGGCGCCATATTGCCAACGGGCCCGGGGCATCAGCTTCATACTTTTCCAAGCGGCGGTACGCACCGAGGCGATCATCAGAATCGCCGCCAATGAGGCTAAAGGAATCCGCTTGACTACAGGGGCAAAAACCAAAACCATCAGTAGTAAAAAGATGGCATGCAGGATACTGGAGAGCCGTGTCCGCCCCCCACTATGGACATTAACGCCAGAACGGGCCACCGCCCCCGATACGGGCAGACCACCGATTAAAGACGCCACCAGATTCCCCAGCCCCTGGCCGATCAACTCCCGGTTACTGTCGTGCTGGACCCCAAGCATTCCATCGGTCACCTCCGCCGATAACAACGCGGAGATACTACCCAACATACAAATGGTGAACGCGGGCATCAGCAAAGCACTGAGCTGGCTAAAAGGCATGATTTCCAGCGCCAAGCGGGGCAAGTGAAAGGGGAGCTCACCCACCACATGGGGGCTATGAATGAACAGTTCATTGGCGACCAAGCCCGCCACCAGACCAAAGAGGGATTCCGGTACTTGCTTAAAGAAACGTAAGGCGAGAATGATCACCGCCGCCGTCAGGAGTGTTATCGAAAGGGTCGCTAAGGCATCGTCGATTGCGGTCATGAAAAAGAGGATCGCCACGCCATTCGTAAAACCGGCAATCACCGGTTGGGGCAGATATTTGACAAACCCACCCAACCGCAGCAAACCAAAGGCCACCTGCATCAAACCGGCCAAAACCCCCGCCAGAAACATCCCGCCAACCCCATGCTGGCTAACAACGCCCACCAAAACCCCGATCATCGCGCCGGTTGGCCCGGTGATTTGCACACCACAACCACCAAACACCGCTGCCACCAGACCACCGAAGATCGCGCCGTACAGACCAGCCACCGCCCCGGCACCACTGGCAATCCCAAAGGCCAGGCTCAAGGGAAGAGCAACCACAGCGGCGGTCGCACCACCGATCACGTCACCCCGAATCCGCTGCCACATCTGCTGCAAAATATCACCTCGTCAAGTAATAGTGGCACCATCTAAGTCCATTGCCTCCGCAATTTCCCTTCGTCAAGGTGTCTTTCTCTCTTAAAAAAGCACGCAAAAAAGCGCAGGCCAGCCTTGACGACTAAGACACTACGCTTGGACCACTCCTACGGGGTTAGCTGACGGGTTCGGGCTCCCAAGTTGCCCTACCTGGAAACTTGCTTCCTTACCAGGATTCACCCCTAATGACGGGTCCCCCGCTTCTCCAAGGAATTCGGAGTATAAACTATTTTTTTAAAGTATCTTACTATTTAATCATAGCACAAAAAAATGTTAAGTCAAGGATATACTGGAATTGTTACAAGGTATCATTAGGTAAATCAATAACAGCCTTTTAAAACTCCTTATGAAGATTCCCTAATTACCAGTTGCGGTAAGATCTGTTCATGTCTGGGCGCAAACTCCTCACCGGCAATGCGTCTAAATAACAGGTCCATCGCTTCGTCAACCATTTGTTCTTTGAAAAGATCCATTGTGGTCAATTTAGGCCGTGTATAGTTGGCGACACTGTTATCATACCCAACGACCGCGACATCTCTGGGTACCCTTAATCCCAAGTCATTAAGGCCATCAAGCACTCCGGCCGCCATCACATCATTGTAGACAAAGAGGGCGGTAAGATCCGGACACTTTTCATAGATTTTCTGCGCTAAAGTGTAACCCTCTTCCCGGTTAAAGCTTTTTCCCCTTTCGATATACCTCTCATCCACCTCAAGTTTCGCCCCATGGAGCGCTTTTTTGTAACCCTGTAGGCGCTGTTTTGTCGTTTTACTATTCTTAATCCCAATAAAGCCGATTTTTTGATGGCCTTTTTCCAGGAGATAATTGGTGGCGATTTCCGCTCCCCGGACATCATTAAAGGTAATCGTATCAATCCCCTCAACCACCCGGGCACCGGCCAGTCCGATAATGGGGATATTCTCTTCCTGGATCGCCTCAATAAAACCTTTTTCGATAATATCCCAAGTCAGAGTCGTAATCACCCCGGCTACTCTGTTCTCGATTAAAATGTCCTTATACAGCTCGACCCGGTCACTATTGCTATGGGTATTGCAAAGATAAACACCATACCTTTTGGCAAAGGCCTTGTCCTCAATTAGTTGGGCCATTTGCGCAAAAAAGGCATTGCTCACCGAGGGTACGACATAAGCGATGGTCTGGGTCTGTTTTCTGGAAAGAGCACGCGCGATGCGGTTAGGACGGTAGTTCAACTCTTTGATCGCTTTTTCTACTTTCTCGGTCAGCTCCTTACTGACCTTGACCCCCGAATCCCGGTTGATCACGGCTGAAACCGTTGCGACGGAAACTCCAGCATGTTTGGCTACATCTTTAATCGTAGGCATCCTCGTCCTCCTCAGTTACTCCATAAGTTACTCCATACTTTAATCCGGTTTTTTCCCGAACGCAGTTCCGCAAACGGGCCCACCCCGTTCTTTTCTGCTCTTTTTTCCCCAAAAAAGTCGCGATCAAGTGTTACTTCACTTCCATCTGGGTTCTCAAAATCTGCATTGGCCACCCTTACCCGCTTTAGGGATTTGGTTGTTTGGATCTCCCCATGGATTTTAGCAAACTTTTCCGGAAGGCAACAGTTAAGGTAGATCCCATCTTCCTCTTCCGTAATCCTTATTTCGGGGTCAAACTCCGCAGCCACCAGTTTATTAACTTCTCGCTCGAAAGGAACCGCCCCATTCAAGTATACATTGTTGTTGATATAGACCGGTTGGCCCACATCATAAAAGATCTCGACATCACCGGGGGTCTGATGGACTTTCTCCAAATATTCCTCCAGTGATGTGGTATAACCATCATAATGTGCGGTCCCGACCCCTGCGAGCGCCTCTTTCCCGACAAAAATGTTATTGTAGAAGCGGTCATCCCCGCCCAGAATAACCGAGAACCCCGCAATTTTTGTACTGTGGGGAAGATGATATGGGGTTGACCGGTCAAGGACTTTCTGGTGAACCATCTTTCCACAGATCAGATTATTTACATAAGCCCCACCCTGTGCGTAATTATCCAGCGCGTATTCGGAGGCAAGAATGTTGTGGTCGACAAGATAAGGCCCGTGACTTACTTCAACGAAGAGATCCCGATTATTACGGTAAAAAAGATTCCGGCTCACCCTAGTCCCCTGTGCCTGCCAGTCTAACCACATGCCCAAAGAACAATCATGAATACAATTATCATGGATCTGAACATCCAACGCGGCATGCAGCTTAATACCGGCGATTTCATATCCGTAGAATTCCCTTTTCAAGGCAATATTGTAGATATGATTATTATAGATTTCACTAAAGACGCAACCCAGATGACCGACGATCCCATTTTGCCCACAATCATAGATGGTGTTATTACGGATAATATGGGAGCCAACCAGCTCTCTGCTCCAACCCGCGTGGGTAGCGCTGAAGACTGATTCAATTTGATAGTTATAACCCGGTTTATCTTTACGTTTTGTACGATAATTATCGCCGGTGGATCTTTCTTTCCCAATACTGATCCCACTGCACTTGGAGTCATGGATAATGTTGTCCTCGATGATCCAGCCTTTACTCCAGTTGGGACCCAGTAATCCCGGCTGATCGGCGGTCGGGGGAGTCCAGGGCGTTGCGGCCTGCGCCAGCTCAAAACCTTTTACGGTAATATAGTTAATCCCAATCCGGTCGGGGTAAAAACAGCATTTCCTCACATTGATCTCGACAAGCTCCGTATTGGGATTATAGGCATGAAAATTGGCATAGATGGTGGTCGTTTCCGCATCAACCTCGGCATACCAGAGATATTTTGTCTGTTCCGGATGATGGACGGGAACCACCTTGCCGGTCCAATCATCACGCACTTTCTCCCTAATCTTCGGTTTGTGGAGCTCCTCTAAACTCCCCGCCTCATAAAAGGAGATCCCGTTCAAATAAACATCCCCCAGATGTTTGGGGCGCCCGGTATTGGTCGTCGCAAACCAGTCCCCAAAGATCTCTTCACGGTAGGGGTTGAAATCCCCGAAAAAACCATTCGGCAGTACGACTCTCCAGATGGAGCCTTCAAACTGTTCCCAACCCCGGATCTGCTCAGACCCTTTAATGATCACCTTCTCCCCTTCCGCGGCCTGATAGGTAATCCTCCTGGTATTACTTAAGCCACTGTTCTGGGGTTTCACCCATTCTCGGTACACCCCCTCATGGACAATCACCGTGTCTCCGGGCTGGGCAAGGGAAGCCGCCCTATTGATCGTCAGAAAAGGATCTTCTTTCGTTCCCTTTCCCAAATCCGAACCATTCTTCGCCACATGATACTCGTAAGGCATAATTGCTCCCCCCTTTGATCGTAATGGGACCATACGCGTCCGACTTAAATTGCTAAAAAGTACCGGCCTTGTCCGGGCCAAGCATCGGCTCTCTTCTCCCTCATTGTTGGGCGCAGATTAAACTTAAACGCAGAACGGAAGCCGCGGGCAAGGTGGCGGCAAAACCCGCTTCCTTTAACTGCACATCCTTAAAGACTTCTGGTTTAACCTTGTTCGTTTCTTCAAAAGTATTATGGGCGTTAACTTGGTCGGCGGTTATGACCGTTCCCTCGACCCTTTCGATCTTCAGTTCCGCACTGTTAAAGCAGCCTACCAAGTCAACCCTTTCCGTCGCATGTAAATTACAAAGCGTAACATTCACCCGCCCTGTTTCGTCCCTGGAGACTGAAGCGTTGAGCGCCGGGATCTTTTCCCCATTCAGTTCATAATCGCCACAGTCCAGTTGAAAATCGAGTAAATCCGCATCCTGGTGCACCTGATACAGATCGAAAACATGATAGGTGGGCGTTAAAATCATTTCCTCGCCTCTGGTCAGAATCAAAGCCTGCAACACATTGACAATCTGGGCTAGATTGGCCATCCGCACCCGGTCACAATGGCGATTGAAAATATTGAGACTGATCCCGGCAATCAGTGCATCACGCAGGGAATTCTGTTGATATAAAAACCGCGGATGGGTCCCAGGTTCAACCCGGTGCCAAGCACCCCATTCATCCACAATCAGCGCCACCCTCTTCTCCGGATCGTATTTATCCATAATGGCACTGTGTTTCGTTATTAAATCATCCAGGAGCAGAGCTTTTTGGAGACAACGGAAGTATTCCTCGAGCCCAAACTCGGTGGCCGATCCTTTCTTTTCCCAGCACTCACCCGAGACCGTATAATAATGTAGGCTCAAACCATCCATAAACTGGCCAGCCCGCTCCATCAAGACCTCCGTCCAGTGAAAATCATCATCGTGGGAGCCGGAAGCAATCTTAAAGATCTCATTATCCCCATATGATTTGACATAGGTCTGGTATCTCCGGTAGACATCAGCATAATATTCGGCACGCATATTCCCGCCACAACCCCAGCTTTCATTGCCAATCCCAAAATACTTTAATTTCCAAGGTTTTTCCCGGCCATTCTCCTTCCTTAAGCTGGCCATCGGGGATTCGCCGTCAAAAGTCAGGTATTCGATCCACTGTTCCATCTCATAAACAGTGCCACTGCCTACATTACCGCAGATGTAGGGTTCAGCGTTTAGTTGGGCACAAAGATCCATAAACTCATGGGTGCCGAAGTGGTTATTCTCCGTAACCCCACCCCAGTAGCTATTGACAATCTTCTTTCGCTTCTCCCGGGGCCCGATTCCATCTTGCCAATGATAATGATCGGCAAAACAACCACCCGGCCACCGGAGAACCGGTACTTTAATCTTCCGGAGAGCTTCCACCACATCATTTCTGATCCCCCGCGTATTGGGGATCGGGGAGTCCTCACCAACCCAAAGACCCTCGTAAATACATCTCCCCAGATGTTCAGCGAAATGCCCGTAAATATTCCGGTTAATCCTGCCTTTTTTGCGATCCGCATTGATAATTAACCTATTCATCTGTCTCCCCTATCTTCATGGTATGATGCAAAAGTTCTCCAGAAACCACCGGTGATCAGCATTTTAGTTCAGGCGCAACCTGACCACATTCCAGGACAAAGCGGGCAATTCCGCAAGTACCCTGTTGTCTTTGACCAGCGTTTTACCTTCATTATGGGGTTTGACCCGTTCCGGATCTTCTTCCGTATTGGTGGCTTTCATGTCGTCATGTTCCAGAACGAGATGTTCGATTAATTCCAAATCGCCCATGTTGTTTAGATTACACTCCAGTTCAATTGGGGAATCTTGACCACGGTTGACGGCAAAAAGGGTTATCTCCCGCTCATCTTCGGACAAGACCCCGATTGCTTCAACCATGTTCACCTCTTTAAAGCGATCCGTATCATAAACCGGCGAAATGATCTCCGGCCGCAAGACGGTTCCCCTTCCATACTTGGAAGCATGATAGTAAGGATAATAGATCGTCTGTTTCCAGGCACCCCCTCCTGGGCTGGTCATAATCGGGGCGATGACATTGACCAACTGGGCGAGGCAGGCAATACGGACCCGGTCGGCGTGTTTAAGCAGGGTAATCAGGAACAACCCAACCACCAGCGCATCTTCGAAGTTATAAATATCCTCGAGTAAGCGGGGGGCTTTACTCCAGGGCTTGACCTGCTTATCCTGTTCATTAGAATGATACCAGACATTCCATTCATCAAAGGAAAGATAGATGGTTTTAGCGGTCTTTTTCCGTGCTTTGACATAATCGCAGATGGCAATGACGGCTTTGATGAACTCATCAACATGTACCGTTTCGGCGAGATAATTCGCCAGGTTATTCTCGCGATTACCCAGATATTGATGGAGCGATATGTAATCCACAAAATCATAGGTATGGCCGAGGACGGTTGCTTCCCACTCCGCAAAAGTGGGCATATTAAGGTGAGAACTGCCACAGACCACCAGTTCTATCTCGGGATCAACCTGCCGCATCGCCTTCGCGGTCTCCGCCGCCAACCGCCCGTATTCCTCCGCTGTTTTTTGCCCCATCTGCCAAGGGCCGTCCATCTCATTCCCTAGACACCAGGTCTTGATCATATGTGGCCTTTCGTAACCGTGCTCCTTGCGCAGATCGCTCCAGTAGCTGCCACCGGGATGGTTGGTATACTCAATAATGTTACGCGCGGCATCAACCCCCCGGGTTCCCAGGTTAATCGCCATCATGGGAGAGGTCCCCGCTTTCCGCGCCCAGGAAACAAACTCGTTTAACCCAAATTCATTAGTCTCAATGCTACGCCAGGCCAGTTCCAAGCGGACCGGCCGCTTCGCCACCGGACCAATCCCATCTTCCCAGTTGTAGCTGGACACAAAATTACCGCCCGGATAGCGCACAATCGGAACATCCAGCTCTTTAATCAGCGCCAGAACGTCCTTACGGAACCCTTCATCGTCAGCCTGGGGGTGATCCGGTTCAAAGATCCCCGTATAGATGGCCCTCCCCAGGTGTTCAATGAACGACCCATAAATCCGCGGGTCCGTTTTGGCGATTGTAAAATGCTTATCTAAAAATAGTTGGGCTTTTTTTGGCATTTTCCGCAACCTCCAGTTTTTTAAGAGATTCCCCTATTACCAGTTCCAGCATGCCTGGTCACGTCCTTGATCATGGGCATCCTCGCCCTCCTAATCCTAAGTCAATTAATAATAAGTTATATGCTTTTCTCGTTTAATATAGAAATTTCCCCAATTTGTAGCCTTTTTTCTTATTGTTTTAATGGAGGGTATACAATTGCGGTTTAAAGTACTTCTGTAAAACTACAAACAAGAACAGCAAAGGCAGAATTGCAAAAAAGCTGGAAGTAAGGGTCAAATTATAAACCGGAAATCCCTGCGGGTCAGTTATTGTTGTGATCCCAAGAATTACCGGCATCTTTACTCTACTATTGAGCACAACCAACGGCAGGAAGAAATTGTTCCAGATCCCGACAAAGGAAAGCAAAAACTGGGTAATAAAACCGGGGATCACATTGGGCAGCCCAACCTGGAAAAAGAGGCGTAAATCGGTAGCCCCATCGATCTGCGCAGCGTTAAAAATCTCGTCCGGAACCTGATTCCAGTAAGCCACCATCATATAAACACTAAAGACATTAACAAAGCTTGGTAACAAGACTGCTAACCGTGTATTAATCAAATTTAAATCCCGAAAAAGCATGAAAAGGGGCAAGGTGGTAGCGTAAACCGGAACCATCGAAAAGCCTAAAATCAAAATAAAAAGGATTTTCTTACCGTAAAAATCAAACCGTCGAAAAGCAAAACCGGCCATACAGGCAATAAAGATGGCGACAAACGCACCGAGAATAGCATATAAAAACGAATTAGCTAGCCAGTTAAAGAAAACCCCGTTTTCGTAGGTGAAAACACCAGTGACGTTTTCGAGAAAATGATTCGGTACTCCTGGAAGCAAGGATTTTTGAAATAACTGACTAACATTTTTCGTTGTACCAATAACTAACCAGTAAAAGGGAAAGATAAAAAAGAGCGCCAAAATTATCATCACAATTATAACAGACGTCCGTTTCCGCAAAGTTACCCCTCCTCGTCAATCAATTAATGGGCACACCGTTCTCCGTTCTCCGTTCTCCGTTCTCCACGCCCCAATTGCTCCGTTATTAAAGAGCATACGGTTGCCATTATTGCGAATCTCCCGCCAGCATCTGCTTAGCCGCACTACGTAAAACATACAGCGAAATTAGGAAGGTCAGGAAAGCCAAGATCAGCCCCATGGCCGCCGCATAGGTAAACCGCCCTTGGGCAAAGGCTGAATTGTAGATATACATTGCTGGAGTATAATTGGATGGTAAAATTACCAGCTTTGAGAGCATCCACGGTTCATTAAAGACTTGAATGGCACCAATTGCATTAAAGATAAACAAGGGAATAAACACACCCTTCAGGAGCGGTACTTTAATTTTAAAGGCAATTTGCCAAAAAGTAGCCCCGTCCAGTTGGGCTTGTTCCGAAAATTCTTTGGGAATCGAAATTAACGATGAATAGATGATAAATGCGGTATATCCGGTAAAGGCCCATAGGATGATCACTAGAAGAATCGAAGGCAGGTGTTGTCTGGTCAGAATTTTAGTTCCGGAATAACCCAGTAGATCGATTACTGTTCGAAAAGGAGACATGCCATCGGAGAAAATATAAGACCAGATAATACCAGTGACAATCCCAGGTATCGTGTAGGGAAGGTAATAAACAAAGCGAAAGAAAGCGCCACCTTTTTTTTGCAGTCTTTCATAGGAAAAGGCTATGAGCGTCGCGATAAAAATCATTAAGGGAACCTGCACCAGCAAAAGAAAGAGGGGGATCCGAAACGATTCCCAAAACCGCGAATCCTGAAAAATTGTGGCGAAGTTTTGAAAGCCAATATACCACATTCTGGCCCCTCTTTGTCCGTAGAGGGATAGCTTAACCCCTAATGCAATCGGATAGATCACCATCGTCGAAAAAAGGAGTAAAAAGGGGGCAAGAAAGAGATATGCTTTGATGGTGGCAACCGTCCTTTTACTCACCTTTTTTTTGCCCATTATTTCTTGCATCTTTATATTCTTCATTTCATCCGTCATCTTTTCCCACCTCCGTATGCAACTAATGGTCGAAAAAAGGAAACAGGGGGGGAGAATCCTCCCCCCTTTAACCGGTCACGGTAATTTACCGGTAATCATATTGGAGTAACCAAACTCCTTCATGGTGCTGATAACTTGCTTTTCCCACCTGGGGAGAATATCGGCAAACCGCTTGATTTTACCGTCAACATACTCCTGGATAAGAAGGCTTAGACTCTCATCAACATTGGACATGATTGGCAGGACCACAAAGGTTGTATTAACCAGTTCATGGGCTTCCCATAAAGTCTCAACGATGTTCTGACCGCCAAAGAAAGCATCGGGCCCAGAAACCTCGTCAAGTACTTCTTCGTATCTCGTCGAAACCATGATCGGTAAATTACTGTAGTTATGTAAGCATTTGAGGGAATTAGGATGGGAGTTCAACCAGTTGACAAAGATCGCGGCTGCTTCCGGGTTTTTGGAATGGGATGACACATAGAAACCGGAACCACCAAGCATCCCGTTGGTCGGTTTTGCCGGGTTCCATTGCGGCGGAATCGCGACCCGCCATTTCCCTTCCGATTCCGGAGCATTATATCTAAGCCATTCGGCAAACCAAGATCCATTTTCGACAACAGCAGTCGTTCCTTGGTTCAAAGAGTTAAACCAGTCGGCATTCCACCACATTTCGAGATCGAATATACCCTCGTCGAAACATGCGCCTAAGGTCTCAAAGACTTCAACCGCAATTGGATTGGTAAAATGGATATACCAGTTACCATCATGGTAGTCAAAGAGCTTCCCTCCGGCCATCCAAACCTGGCCAATCCACCACATGGTGTTACCGATCGGCGGGGCATAATACTTCAGATTTGACGGTGCTACTTGCTTAAACTTTCTGGCTTGTTCGATCAATTCTTTTCTGGTCTTCGGGACAGTCAGTCCATACTGATCAAACAGATCTTGCCGGTAAAACATGGCGATGGCGCCACTATCCTGCGGGGTGCCGTAGATCTGTCCGTCCGCGGCGCACCAGCCTAAAGCCGCATCCCCGTATAATTCAATGAAGGTCTTTTCGTCAAGCCACTTATTAATCGGTTGGAACGCACCAAGATCCATAAACTGAGGAGCATAAGAGTATTCGATCATCACCACATCAGGCAGTCCACTGCCAGCCGACAGGGCGGTCTGGACTTATTCATAATGGACATCAAAGTTCTCCCAATTAACTTTAATATTGGGATAGACTTTCTCAAATTCCGCTATCGAATAATTTTCGTTACTGGTCCATGCCCACATGGTAATGGTCGTTGGTTTTCCCGTATACTTTGGATAATAATCTTTAGCCTGAACAGAAAAACCAACCAATAAAACCAGAACAACAACTAGTAAAACTTTTTTCATTTTTTTACCTCCTTAATT
>DUQQ01000041.1 GCA_012837705.1 Hydrogenispora sp. | reverse complement strand
GATGGCCATGAACATTTTAGTAATTGACGCCCAAGGGGGCGGTATTGGTAAGCAGCTTATTACGGCGATCAAGCAAAACATTGGTGATGCGGTGGTCACTGCGGTTGGTACCAACAGTGCGGCCACCGCGGCGATGCTGAAAGCTGGTGCCGACTATGCGGCCACCGGCGAAAATGCGGTTGTGGTTGGGTGTCGGAAAGCAGATATCATAGTTGGACCGATCGGGATTGTGATCGCCGATTCTCTTTTCGGTGAGATTACCCCGCGGATGGCGAAGGCCGTGGGGCAAAGTACGGCCCGAAGAATTCTGGTTCCGATCAGTCACTGCGATAACATTGTGGTCGGGGTGGCGGATCTATCCATCTCGGCCCTGGTCCAAGGCGTCGTCAAAGCGATCCAAGCCCTTTGCTAGCCAGGAAAGCTAGGACGGCGACGGCCTTTAGGAGTTAGTCGCTGAGCATCTTATGAAAGAGGCAAAGTTCTGATCTTGGCAAATTTAACCTTTGATTTTAAAGATGGCTCTTTCATCCGGCACCCGTTGGGTGCTTTTTTCTTTATCATCAAACCCTGGGGTTTAAAATGGAGACGAGCCGGAAACAGATTATAACAAAATTCCATATTCATCATTCAATACGCCATTTACAGAAGTACCGGTTCGTTATTAAAATGGATTTGTTAATAAAATTTTAGTAGTGGGGTGGTGTATTGAAAAAAATTGCCTTTATTGGGGCGGGAAGCTTTGGTTTTACCAGAGATCTCGTCCGGGATATTCTTTCCTTTCCTGCTTTGGCGGACAGTACGATCGCACTAATGGATATTGATGAGGAACGGTTGGCTTTTATCAAAGAAGCGGTGGATAAAATAGTTGCCGCGGGGAATTATCCGGCCAAGGTAATCGCCACCACCGACCGGGTGGAAGCGCTGAAAGATGCGGATGGGGTCGTCTGTACCATTTTGGTCGGTAGCGTTGATGTCTGGCGCCATGATATTGAAATCCCGAAAAAATACGGGGTGGACATTAATGTGGGGGATACCCGCGGGCCAGCAGGTGTTTTCCGTGCCTTGAGAACAATCCCGGTGATGCTCGATATTTGCCGCGATATTGAAAGATATTGTCCGGAGGCAATCTTTCTGAACTATACTAACCCTATGGCGATGCTCTGCCGGGTGATGCAAGAAAAGAGTACGGTCAATGTAACCGGTCTTTGCCATAGTGTGCAGGGCACAGCCAGCATGCTGGCCGAATGGATCGGCGCTCCGCTGGAGGAGATCACCTATTTGTGTGCGGGGATTAACCATCAGGCCTGGTACCTTCAGTTTAAATGGAATGGTCGCGATGCATACCCCTTAATCAGGGAAGCAATCAAGAGACCGGAAATATACAACGAAGAACAGGTGCGTAACGAGATGTTTCTGCACTTGGATTATTATGTGACCGAATCAAGCGGCCATAATTCCGAGTATAACGCCTGGTTTCGCAAACGTCCCGATTTGATCGAGAAATACTGTACCCATGGGACAGGATGGAATCCAGGACATCATGCTTATATTCTGAATGAGTACCGGAGAATGGAACATAAATGGAAAGATGAGATTAAAGCATGGTTGGCGAAAGAGGAGATTGATCTCGACCGTGGAAACGAATATGCCGCCAGTATCTTCAATGCGGTCTTTGGGGATGGAACAGTCTTTGAGTTCAACGGTAATGTCCGCAATTTCGGCTTAATTGATAACCTTCCGGAAGGTTGCTGCGTGGAAGTTCCGGTGATCGCTTCGCGCCGCGGTCTTGACCCGCTTCATGTTGGTCCCCTCCCCGACCAGCTGGCTTTATTAAATAACATCAGCGCTGGCTGCGAGGAAATGGCGGTTGAGGGGGCATTAACTGGGGATCCGCGGAAAATATTCCACGCCATCTGTTATGATCCGTTAACCTCGGCTGTTTTAAGTTTGGCCGAGATCAAAACCATGGTCGATGAGATGTTTAGGGTTAATGAAAAGTGGTTGCCTCAGTTTAAGCATTTTAACTGAAAGCTATATTAGTGGTCGCAAGATAAAATGCTGATTAGCCAGATTTACTGACTTAATAAACAGCCGCTGATGTAAGTGT
>DUQQ01000008.1 GCA_012837705.1 Hydrogenispora sp. | reverse complement strand
GGAGTAAGTAATAATGAATAAGTAATAATGAAAACGGGTAAAAAATTTTTATGTATCTTATTAATCCTGGTTATGGCCGTTTTCCTCTTTACCGGGTGCGGCAAGAAAAAGACAGAAAAGGACACCACTCTTGAAGGTACTTGGCGTGTGACAAAGATGGTAGAAATAAATGATTATTATGAATACGATGGAAGCGGAAATGTACTGCGTGAGGAAAAAGGCGAAGAAGAAGTAGAAGAATATCCTCTTGAAAAAAATGATGAAGAAATTGGCTTGAATATGATCCTGCAGCCCTATATTCAATTTAAAAATGGAAAAGCTACAACTTACGCGTATACCAAATTAGAAGTACCGAGTGAATATAACGATTTATTTAATAAGCTTATAAAACTATATCCAATAATGGAGATGTTTCGCGATGGGGTAGTTATAAAGGATGAAGAAAATGGATATTCCGCTACCGAAAAATATATTGTTATTACAAGAATAAGATATGATGAAGATACCGATGAAGAATATGAAGAAGAAGACAAATATTCATATGTTATAGATGGGAAAAAAATGACCATGACTGCTGAATTCGTTGATGAATACGAGGATGAGGACATATTATGTGTCGATGTCTTAAAACAAACGCTATACCTAGAAAAAGTTAAAGATTCAGTTGTCGATAATGCAATTGATATTGATGAATATGAACTTCCTTCTGATTTTTGACTGACTCATAATCTGTTGATTCTCTTAGTAACTGTATAAATTTAGATTTATAGCAGGAAAGGCTTCAAATAGAAAAACATCTCATAAATTATTATAATAAGGGGACCTCCTTTGGTTTGGTAAGTTATGGCTTCTTTACTTTACCACTTGAGGTCTCCCTTTTCATTATGCGAAAAAAATATACGTTATTTTCGTTCAAAATCTTTTCTGCACAAAGTTCAATGGAGCCTTCGTGTCCCCCAAGAATTTCATATAATTAAACCCATAAAAACACCTGAGCACTTGAATTGTTTGCTGAATCGCACGAAGGAACTTAATTCCCTAGTTCCCTGCGCTCTCGTAAACGGTCAGGCCTTTATTAAAGGTGGCGTAGGCAATCTTAAAGGTAATAACAGCGAATAAGGCTTCAACACCAACCGTCGTGAGGAGTTTCGCTTTGCCCAGAAAATAACTGGCCGGGAAGAAGGCAACAAAGGCAAAGGGGAAAATGTAGGATAAAAGAAACCTAATAGTTTTATCGTATATCGAGATTGGATATTTGGCAAAATCGGCGGTTTCGTACACTATTTGCAGCAAGCCGATACTGTCCTTCGTCCAAAAAGCAATGGACGCAAAGAACAACTTGATTGAGGTATAAATGATCGCACCGGCGATAATCGAAACAACAAAGACGATGGAGTTAAAAAATCCGATCTTTATTCCCATTCGCGTGCAGGAAGTCACAACAAGAATCAGCCCAACCAATATTTCGCCGAAGGCGTCAGGTTGAAACCGTTCGGCAATCAACTGAAACAAAGGATTAATTGGCCTAAGCAAATACCGGTCAAATTCTCCGCGAACCACCAGCCTCATCGCGAGGATCCAGATATAATCAGTGAATAAATGATCAATACCCCTTGGCAGCTGGGCAAATCCATAAATAAAGAGAATTTGATCAAAGGACCAGCCATTGAGGTTTGGAATATGTTCAAAGAGCAAATACATAAAGACAATCCCGGCTAGTTGGGTAAAGAAAAAGGCAATCAACCCGACAAAAAAGTCCAATTTCGACTGCATTAACGCTTTGAGATATTGAAGGACAAATACTTTATATAATCGTAGGTATCTCATCCCCTATCCCCTACCCTCCCAAAATAGTTAGGCGCTTGATTGCTTTATTCCATAAAAAAGAGCCTAACAAATATAAGATCACTACCCACAACGCTTGGATGGCGATGGATTGCCAATACTCCACACCCCTGATCTTCCCTAGGTACACCATAACAGGTGTATAATTCATCGAACTGAACGGCATAAAATTCAAGGCTTTCCTTATTGCCGCTGGAAAAAAGGTAATGGGGATTAATTCCCCAGTCAAGAACCTAAGCACCGAATGCTTTACCATGTTTAAACCCCAAATATAGGTAGTATAGAAAGATAACATGCCAAAGCAGAATTCAAATAAAAACATGATGAGAAAGCTTAGAGTTAAGCTAATTAAAAATTGAATAATTGTTGTAAATGCTGGGGGAAGCTCTTGGACAGAGAGATAGCTAATGACAGTAAAACCGATCCAGATCGGCAGCGCGGGCATGATTAGTTTGTAAATGAAACTCCCCAGGGAAGTAAAGAATATCCTTGTACGGTAATTAATCGGTCGGATCAAATTGATCGCGATCGAACCATCTACCACTTCATAACCGATATATCTTGAGGATCCGGAATTGACTAAATCGGCCGTAAGGTAACTAATAAAGACGTACCCAACCATATTGTTAAAGGTAAAACCATTGAGCATCGCTTGCCTGGAACTGGCAAAGACGGCCTTCCATAAGTAGTAGGTAATAAAAATCCTTAAAAGACGGGCGAATATAAAAAAATAAAACCTACCCCGATAACTCAGTGCTCCTTGAATCTCACTTACGGTGAACGGCCAGTATATCTTAAATTTCTGCTTTAAACTTAACTTTGACTGCGGGTCCAAGCTAATTCACCCCCATTTTTATAGATCTTCTTCACGATCTGGCTGATATCGGTCTCTTTAATACTCATATCCCGAACCACGGCCTTGGCCATGACCACAGCGGCAATTTCGGCAGCACTGATTTTATTACGATTAAAAACTACGCTTACACTATTCCCGTTTATTTCAACCGAAAAATCTTCGGGCGGAAGATTAAAATGGGTATTAAAATCGATCGCTTTAATCTGGTCGGCATTTTTAACCTCAATATCCATGTTTCGCTTGTAACCGTAAGTATCTCTGATGCTCTTTAAATCACCATCATAGATTTTTTTGCCCGCGTCGATAATGATGATCCGGTTGCATAATTCTTCAATATCCCCCAAATCATGCGTGGTAAGCACAACGGTGGTTTTAAACTCTCTGTTGATTTCTTTAATTGCTAGTCGGATGTTTTCTTTTACGACCACATCCAATCCGATGGTTGGTTCATCCAGATAAAGGACTTTAGGGTTGTGTAAAAGCGCGGCACCTAAATCAGCGCGCATTCTTTGGCCCAGGGAAAGCGTTCTTACCGTATTATTAATGAATTCCGATAAATTTAACACCTGATCTAAAAAGGCCATTCTTTCTTTAAAATCTTGATCCGAAACATTATAGATTTCTTTTAAGATCGTAAAGGTTTCCGTTAGGGGTAAATCCCACCAAAGCTGGGTCCGTTGGCCGAAAACCACCCCAATCTGTTGGGCGTTTTCCATGCGGTTTTCGTACGGGATGATGCCATTGACAACACATCTTCCCGCCGTTGGAACCAAAATCCCGGTCATCATCTTGATGGTCGTTGACTTACCGGCACCGTTACTGCCAATGTAGCCAACAATCTCCCCCTTATCAATATGAAAGGAAATATTATCGACCGCTTTTTTGATCACTACTTCTCTGGAGAATAAACCTTTTACTGTTCCTTTAAAGCCCGGATTCTTTTTGTAAGATTTAAATTCTTTGGTTAGATTTTCGACTGTAATCATTTCTTTCCTATCCCCTCTAACTTACGGCCGGGTCAATAATGCAGCATTACTTGCTACCCAACCAAAATTTTGCCGCAGGAACTCACATGAAATACAAGGCATCCATCCGGTAAATCAAGAATGAAGCGGCCTACGGCGAAAACTCATCATTGGGTTCGACAATAACTGGTAACTTTCCTTTACAAGGCAAGAATAAAATACGAAAATTGACCATTATATGATATGGTGATACGCAATACAGGATGAATGGCGGATTGCAGCCGTGGTATAAAGCACTTATTGGGGCAAGTAGAGGGTTTGGCCAGCATAGATCTGGGAAGTTTTAAGGCTATTTAGCTTTTGAATTTCGGCAATCGGTTTGCGTGGATCCGTCTTAGGATAATGACGGTGGGCGATTGCCCATAAGGTGTCCCCTTTTTCAACCGTTATAAGACGACCGAGGGCTTGTCCCTGACTTTTCACCGCGCTGTAATAGAAAGCCATAAAAACGAAGAGGAGTAAGAAGATAAGAAGCACTAAATTGGTGATGCCCTTGCGTGGATTCCAACGCCAGCGCTTTCTGAGACGAACATACTTAACGGTACCCAACCTAATCTCTCCGGTTCTAATTTCGGTTGTATTCATGCTCATCCTCCCCCTCGGCAAACACTTGTTCGCTTTTGGTTACTATAATCTTAACACGAACGTATGTTTGCGTCAAGAGTCGAACAATTGTTTGCATTAAAAATTAGCTTATGGTATACTGGAAGCAGAATTTGTCCGTGGGATAATAAGATCATATGCGAAAATTCCCAAGAGATGCCTGATTTCGCAAAGGAGGTACCGGGATGGAAGACCTTAACCAACGTCAGCAAGAGATTCTCGATTATATTATTAAGGAAACGCAAATTAAAGGCTATCCTCCATCTGTTCGTGAGATTGGCGAAGCAGTCGGTTTAAGTTCGAGCTCTTCGGTCCACGCCCATTTGGAGAAACTACAACAGTTGGGCTATATACGACGGGATCCAACGAAGCCGCGGGCGATTGAAATCTTAAAACCTCCTCCGGAAGCAGGCGAACTCTTTTATCCGGAGGTGATTCCGGTTCCGATCGTCGGCCGGGTTACGGCCGGTGAACCCATCTTGGCCGTAGAAAACATCGAAGAGTATTATCCTCTTCCGAAAGATTTCACTTCCTACCGGGAACTATTTATTTTAAAAGTCAAAGGGGATAGTATGATCAACGCCGGTATCTTCGATCAAGACCTGGTGGTGGTCAATAAGACAACAACCGCCAATAACGGTGAGATTGTGGTGGCTTTGCTTGATAACGGCGAAGCAACGGTTAAACGCTTTTTCAAGGAAGCGGGAAAGTTCCGGCTGCAACCGGAGAATCCAGTCTACCAACCGATTTACACAGAAGACCTATCGATCTTGGGTCGGGTGATTGGTTTGATCCGAAAATTTTAGCAGTTATCCACTTGACTCATATTAAACTAATAATAGCAAAAAAGCCTGTCCATTATGGAGACAGGCTTTTTTGATGGGGAAAGCGGTGCAGCCTTTCCCGACGAAAGGCAGTACTTTTTTATTATTATTTTCCGATGAATAATTGGGTGAACATATTCCCATAAGGGCCACCTACTGCAATCCCGACTCCAAAGTGATTATACCTGGAGTTGAGAATATTAGCGCGATGGCCCGAGCTGGCCATAAGACTGGCATGGGCCGATTCAACCGAACCTGCTCCCGCCAGGTTTTCGCCGGCCGTGTAATATTTAACACCGGCGCTTTTCATCATGTCAAAAGGTGAACCATACGTTGGTGACGTGTGGCTAAAATAGTTCTCATCGATCATATCTTGGCTTTTCATCCTAGCCAACTGGACCAGGGTGTTGTCCACCTTTAACTGTTGCAAGCCAGCCTTGGTTCGTTCTTGGTTAACTAAAGACACCATCTTCTGCTCCATTGCGGTTAACCCTTTCGCGGGCGCGGTCGGGTTAGTGGGTGTCGGCTCTACCGGGGTGGGGTTGGTCGGAGCCGGACTCTCTGGAGCAGGATTGCTTGGCTTCGGATTAGACGGAGCCGGAGTACTCGTCTTCGGAGGTACATAATAGCTTGATCCGTTGTTGTAGCGGCTGGTGTAATAATAGTACTGCGTGGAGTAGTTCGAATTATACTTCGTTGAGTAGCTCCCCGAGTTCGATTGATACGTACTTCCGTTTCCATAGTAGGAACCACCAGTGGGTGGAGTATAATAGGATGAACCATAGCTCACATAGTAGGTGGCAGCTAATGCTGGAAGTACTACCAACAAGGTGAGGACAAATGCTAAAACTAAACTACTAACGAATCGGGCGCGAATCCGCATCGAATCTTCTCCCTTCAGACTGCCCTTTTCGTTGGTGCTGCAACGGTTGGTTCGTTCTTCTCTCCAAACCGGTGGTTGTCCGCTTTGTCGCCTCCTTTACCATGTGGTAAACATGATACCGCAACCACTTCGGTGATGTCTATTTTCTTGTTCCAAAGGCCTATTCCTTCATGTAAAAAAATGCAGCCCTGGTAATCCAGGGCTACCTCTTAAGCCTTCAATTCTTCGCCTTTGGCATAAAATTTATGTTAATTATCCAAGATGGTATCATCAATACTAATAATCCCCTCTTTAAGTGCGAAGAGGGCAATTTGCGTGCGGTTTTTCAGTCCCAATTTCTTTCTAATACTAGTTACGTAGTTCTTCGCTGTTTTTTCGCTAATAAACAAAATCTTACCAATCTCACGATTATCCTTTCCTTGCGCCACTAAAGGCAGGATCTCCTGCTCTCTTGGGCTCAACTGTTCAAGGAGATTGGGTCGATGCGTACTCGGTAATTGGGCCATCTGCCCTTCCTCCTCTCCATTCCACCATAGAAAATGCTTACCAAGGACGATTTTCTTCTGGTACATGATATGAAAGAGGAGGCAAGGAGGTGAAAAACCTTTATACTTACCCGCGATCAGATTAAGCTGATGGCATCAAAGGGGCACTTTTCGATACAGACCCCACATTTGATACAAGCTTCCTGGTTGATGAAATACGGCTCCTTCGGCTCGCCGCTGATGGCTTTTTCCGGGCATTCGCGGGCACATATTCCACAACCGCGGCAAAGTTCGCTGCTGATCGTATATTGTAACAAGGCACGGCACACTTTGGCCGGACATTTTTTGTCCCTGATATGCGCCAAATACTCATCACGGAAATTCTGAATCGTACTGAGGACCGGATTAGGAGCTGATTGCCCTAATCCACACAAGGCAGTATTCTTAATCGTCTGGGCTAACTCCTCCAGCAGCTCCAGATCCTTTTCTTCCCCTTTGCCCTGGGTGATCCGGATTAAGATCTCCAACATCCTTTTCGTCCCGATGCGACAAGGCGTACATTTGCCACAGGATTCATCCTGGGTAAATTCCAAGAAGAAGCGGGCCACATCCACCATACAGTTGTCTTCATCCATCACAATCAGGCCACCGGAACCCATCATTGAACCCGCCGCCACCAATGATTCATAATCGATCGGTTGATCCAGATCCTTTTCGGTGAGGCAACCGCCGGAAGGGCCACCGGTTTGCGCCGCTTTGAAGCGTTTATGGTTGGGAATCCCGCCGCCCAATTCGAAGATGATCTCCCGTAGTGTCACACCCATTGGCACTTCAACCAGACCCGTATTGTTAACCTTTCCGGCTAAAGCAAAGACCTTTGTTCCCGGGCTGTTTTTGGTCCCGATCTGTCGAAACCAGTCGGCACCCTGGTTGATGATCGCAGGAATATTGGCGAAGGTCTCAACATTGTTGATTAAAGTAGGTTTACCCCACAAGCCTTGTGAAGCCGGAAAAGGTGGTTTCGGCCGGGGTTCTCCCCGTTTTCCTTCGAGCGATGCTAAGAGGGCCGTCTCTTCACCGCAGACAAAAGCGCCCGCCCCGACGCGAATTTCCAAGTCAAAACTGAAGGCGGTGCCTAAGATATTCTTCCCAAGCATCCCAAAGGCCCGCGCTTTTTCAATGGCGTTTTCCAACCTTTGCACGGCCAAGGGGTATTCTGCCCGAACATAGACATAACCTTGGCTCGCGCCGACCGCATAACCGGCGATCGCCATCGCTTCGATAACCGAATGAGGGTCGCCTTCCAAAACACTACGGTCCATAAACGCACCCGGATCCCCTTCGTCTGCGTTGCAAACCACGTACTTTTCTTCCCCAGGAGCTTTCATCGTAAACTCCCATTTCAATCCGGTGGGGAACCCTGCCCCACCCCTTCCCCGTAAACCAGAGTCTTTAATCACTTGGATGACCTGTTCGGGGGTGTATTGGGTCAGGACCTTGCCTAAAGCGATGTAACCGTCACGCGCAATATATTCTTCAATCACTTCCGGATTGATCATCCCAACGTTGCGTAAAGCAATCCGTTTTTGCTTCCGGAAGAAATCAATCTCGTTATAAAAGGGGATCTGTCCGCCGGAAACCGGCCGTTCATAGAGGAGACGGGTAACTAACCTCCCCTTTAACAGGTGTTCTTCCACGATTTCCTTAACATCATCCGGGGTTACTTCCTTATAAAAGATTCCTTCCGGATAGATCACGATCACCGGTCCCAAATCACAGGTGCCGATACATCCGGTTTCCACTACATGCACTTCTTCTTCCAGGTTGTGGGCCTTTATTTCGTCAGTAAACCTGTCCAGAACTGCTTTACAGCCCGTTGAAAGACAACCCGCGCCGCCACAGACTAAAACATGAGCACGATATAGCTTCATTGTTCCTTCCCTTCTTCCTTAATATAGCTTGTTAGTTTTAAAAGATTTCAAATTCGGATAATCCTTTTCTGATGTCCACTTCTAAAAAAGCCAAAACCGTTGGGGTCCAAATCGGAACATCTTCCAGTTGTGCTTTAATCTTCGTGGTATCCAAGATATACTTGGCTTCTTCCCTTTGGAAACAGAATATAAAATCAACGTAGGGGTTACCCGCGATTAAAACGATCAATGTTCCGGCTATATCGCCCAAAGGGGGGCGATCCCAATGGTGCAGAAGGAAGCTGGCGGTTAATTTGGTTCCTTTCCCCGGTTGGGAAGAGATGGAAAGTTTACCATTGCAACGCTTAGCCGCAGCCGCGAAAAGGGAAAGGCCCAACCCCACTTTTCTGGTGGTCCGCGTAGTGTAAAAAGGGTCGACTACTTGCTGAATCTCGACGGAACTCATTCCTCTACCGTTGTCTTCGATCACAATGACCAAACGACCCTCTGCGACCAGTTCATTTAGGTGGAATCGGATTAAAGTTGCGCCCGCCTGCAATGAATTTTGAGCCAGATCTAAAAGGTAAAGAGATAAATCCTTCATCGGCGATCACCGACTTTGATCCAAAAATCACAAGGAGGAGAAATAAAAAACTTTATGCTTCGGTTTTTTGGTAATGCTTAAGGACCTCCGGGATCTTATCGGCAGTTAAACGGCCATAAACATCTTCCCCGACCGTCAACACCGGGGCTAGTCCACAGGCACCCACACAACGGGTTACCATCAGGGTGAAATCACCGTTTGCTGTGGTCTCGCCTACTTTTATCTCCAGCTCTTCCTCAAGAGCTTCCACAATGTCAGCGGCCCCTTTCACATAGCAAGCCGTTCCCAAGCAGACACCAATCGTGTGTTTGCCCCGGGGTTGTTGCGAAAAGAAGGAGTAAAAAGTTACCACACCATATACTTCGCTTAAGGGGACGTTTAAACCTTCCGCCACCCTTATCTGTATTTCTTTCGGAAGATAACCAAAGATAAGCTGGGCTTGGTGAAGAACGGGAATTAACCCGCCGGGCTTGCCTTGGTACTGGGCAATAACCTTATCCAAGTCCCGATATTGTTCTTCCGAAAAACTCCGACAACATGTTTCTGTCATCTTTGATTGCCTCCTCAGTAGATCTAACTCCTCGCTTCAGATTACCATTATTTTAATAATAATTCAACGTGTAACCTAGGATTTACATTGTTACATTAATGTTAATTGGCGATCACCTTCCTTTGCTCCTGCTGGTTAAGGGCAAGAAGAAATTCTTCCCAATGCAATTCCGCCATGATTAACCGCGAAGGTTTGCCCCCGATTTGTTCCAAAGCGTGGGCATCCGAGGCGCGAATCAAGGTATGTTCGGGATATTGTTGGCGCAATTTAGCCAAAGGGACACGGGGCGAAATTTCCAACGCGGTAAATGTCGGGCTCGGTGGGAGAAAGCCAATTTGCGAAATAATGCTGAAAGCCGAGCGGTCAATATGGGCGGGGTAAATCACCCCACCGAGGCGCCGCACCTGAAAAACGGTTTCACCCAACGACAGGGGAATCGAGTTTAAAAGGAGGAGTTCCTCTTCACCGCGGGGCTTTCCGTTCCCATCCAGGATGGTTTGTGATCCGAAATAGGTTTTTTTATTTTTTACCGACGGTAGCAAAGTGCGGACCTTTCTCCCCCACTCCATCGCCGCATCCAACTCCGGAAACAAACAAACCAGGTGAATCTCTTCTTTGGTCTGGACTTCCATTCCCGGGATCACCCAAAGCCCTGGCGGGCAATGGCGCAGAAAAGCCGGAAGGTTCCAAGTGGAATTATGGTCCGTTATGGCTAAAACGTCAATCCCCGCCTTGATCGCTCGGGCAAAAACCTGTTCCGGGACCATCTGCCGTTCGGCACATGGTGAAAGCGTGGTATGAACATGGAGGTCGGCGGTGTAGGTTTTCAGTACGGCTTTCATTGCTGGTTCCTGTACAGCCGTCCAGCTGTTTCATACGTACTCAGCGCGGTCGTAAGCAAAACGATCCCTTCGTTTTGGGCTTTAGTGACCGTTTCTCCGTCGGGAGTAGCTCCCGCTGTAAAAATAATGGCCGCTAAATTCAATAGTAATGCAACCGCGACGACATTGGTATGGGTTTGAATGGTCAGCCAGACCTGACCCTCCTGCGCATGGCCGATGACATCACTTAAGAGATCGGAAACATATACACCGCGAATCTTGGCCGTCAATTTTTCATGACCGGTGACGACAGTGGCATCGATCACCTTGACTAGTTCTTCAAGGGTCATTCTCCTCCCTCCCCCTTTTCGTTGTTCCAACCCATCGCTGGCGGTCGGATCTGGGCTAAAGCCAATAGCCGCTGAGCCAATTCTACCAATTGTTCACGGAGGATAAAAATACAATCGGTTAGTTGGGCAATACCCTGAACAATATCTTCCGCGAGCGAACGGCAGGTGGGTGAACCACAGGCTCCACAGTCCATCTCCGGTAGTTTGGCCAAGATTGCTTCTAGTCGGTTCAGTTTGGTGATCGCTTTTGATAAATCCCGGTCTAATCTCAATACGGATTTATCGTGAACCACCTTATCATGGGTGAAGAAACGCGCACTTTCCTTTATTAACTCCGCATACAGCGTTTGAACCTCGTTTGGTAGTGTTTTATCACCGTATTGACCGGCTAGTTTTTGGATCATGGCCCGCGCAACAAAGGGGTTTTCCACCGTCAATGCGCCCCCGACACAACCCTGCGGGCAAGCTAAGGCCTCGATATACTCGATATCGTGGAGTTTGCCTAGTTCAAGCTCTTCTAAAAGGATGGCCACATTCTGGATCCCATCAACGGCCAGCGCGCTTCCGACACCAACGCCAGAATTCTCCCCACCAGCCCGTGCCCAGCCGATTCCGATCCCGGAGCTCCGGTGGGGAACGGCGGTAAGTTCTTTCTCCACCAGAAGATGGTTGATCCCCCCAAAAAGGAGGTTGATCGGGAGCGCGCCATCGACGAGATGCTGACCATAATTGTTGAGGTCGGTAATCTTCGCTGGACAAGGTGTGATAAAAAAAACACCCACTTTCTCCCGGGGGATGTTTAACCTCGGTAGTCTTTCCTGCAGAAAACATTTGGCGGCAGTAATATAGGGTGGGTCCACCGGAATTAAATGCGGGATTAAACTAGGAAAACGGATTTGCAACAAGCGGGTAACGGCGGGGCATGAGGAAGAAATCAGGGGGTACGGCCCCGCGGAGTCGGTTTGACGTTGGTTCATAATGTAATCATGGATCGCACAGGTAGTCAGCTCGGCAGCAAAAGCCACTTCGTAAACTTCATCGAACCCGATTTGGGAGAGGGCGGCGATAATCTTTTCGGGCTTTTCCCCTTTAAACTGGGCATACAAACTCGGGGCCGGTAAAGCGACCCGGTACTCATACTGCTTCAAGGTCTCAAGGTCCGCAGAGACGGCTTTTTTGGCATGATTTTTACAGATCCGGATACATTCCCCACAATCAATACACCGTTCTGTGAGGATGAAAGCTTTACCACTACGGACGCGGATTGCTTCCGTCGGACATTGTTTGATACAGTTGGTACAGCCGATACACTTATCTGCATCCATGACGACGGAATGGGAGCGAAGTTCCACCAAACCACCTCCTGTGCAAAGACCCATTGACCTAAAGGTATTAGCTAGTGGTCGGATAAGTGAACTTCATGACCACCTTCGTACCGACATTAACTTGGGTATCAATCTCCAGCTGGTCGGTGCATTTCTTTATATTCGGTAGCCCCATGCCCGCCCCAAAACCCATGGCGCGGGCCCGATCCGAAGCCGTGGAAAAACCGGCCGTCATCGCTTGATTAAGATCGGGAATCCCTTTCCCCCGATCTTCGGCCAGCACGGTCACTCCTCCGGCATCGACTTGGAGAACAATCTTACCGTATTCGGCATGGATCACAATATTCATCTCTGCTTCGTAGGTGGCTATGGAAACTCTTCTGATCAGTGCGGAATCGATACCGAGTTTTTGCAGGGTTCTCTTCACCCTGCTGGCCGCTTCACCAGCGGTCGTAAAATTATTGCCCTCCACCGGGATCTCAAGAAGGACGCGGGGCTGCGACACTTTTGTCACCCCCGGTAGCCAAACTTAGCCCACTACAACCTGGTAAGCCGGCGTTATATAGTACACCACAAGATTCGAAAAGCGGTAGTTCGGTAACGAGGAGCGGAATCTTACGTTCACGAGCCATGCGTATGACATCGTCGCCTGGTCTTTTACCACGTACAAAAACAATTCCACAAAGATCGATCATTTCAGCAGCCCGAATGATCTGGGGGTTGGTCAAGCCGGTCAGGAGAAGGGATCGTTCTTTCGTAAATGATAAAACATCACTGATCAGGTCCGAACCGCAGATCATTTTGACTTCGAGGTGGTCCAACAGTTCTTTTCCGGTCAGAATGGTTGCGTTCAGCAGTTTTTGGATCGCGATCAGTTTCATCCAGCCCTCTCCTTATGGCAATTTCACTATGGTCACTTCTGGATTCCGGATAAAAGAGCCTACAAAAAAAATACGACAATTCTTTTTTAAATCCTGCTTTACAAAAGAATTGCCGTTTTGGAAGGTTTCGCGGACCGCTTCCATCACTGTCCAGCTGATTATTCTTCTTTAATATAGGCGGAATAACCTTTACTCAGGAGTTCATTCTGGAGGTTGCTCGCGTTATTCGGATTGGAAAATGCGCCAACCTGAACATAACAAGGCAGACCTTTACTGACAAACACTGGATACCCTTCACTCTGCAAACTGCCAGCAACCTGAAGGGCTTCTTCCCTTACTTGGAAGGGGCCGACCTGAACTTTAAAGCTGACCGTTTTGTCTGCCGGGAAATAATCGTCGGAGTATAAATAACTACTACTGGTGTCGCTCGGTCCTTCCTGATCAGGAAGTTTAATCGACAACGGTTCCTGGTATGGTTCGTTGAGTCCTTGAACCGGAGACAATGGGTCTTCACTGACCCAGTCTTTAAATAAGGTACCAAAGATTACCCCCAAAGATATGGCAAGAAACGCAAAGAAAACCAGACCGGCTACTTTGGTCAATATTGAAGTAAAGGCCTTCAGTGATTTTTTGGTTTCCAAATTTAGCCCTCCCCCTGAAAAATAGTTCTCTCCTTAAATGTTACGATTTTCCCTGAAAAATATTCCTTATTTTTTGTATTGCGGTGGGAGGTATTTTGATTAAATGGTAATCCGGGTAATATCCGCACCTAATGCGGATAATTTCTCTTCGATCCGTTCATACCCACGGTCAATATAGTGAACGCCTTCAATTACGGTTTTTCCTTCAGCCGCTAAGCCTGCCAGCACCAGTGCGGCCCCCGCCCGCAGGTCCGGAGCGATAACCGCCGCGCCGGTCAGGCGTTTTACGCCCTTCACCACCGCACTTCTTCCCTCCACGCGGATGTTGGCACCCATCCGTACTAATTCATCAACGTAACGGAAACGGGCACCAAAAACATTCTCCGTAATCAGGCTGGTTCCGTCGGCCAGGGACATAACAGCCGTAATTTGCGGCTGTAAATCGGTGGGAAACCCTGGATACGGCAAGACCGTAATGTCGATGGGATTCAGCTTTCGGTCTGCGGTAACTTTCATGGTGTCACCGTCAATCTCAATTTGGACCCCACTCTCTTTCAACTTAGAGGTCAAAGCTTCGAAATGTTCGGGAATCACATCGAGAAGGGTAATCTCCCCACCGGTAATCACGGCGGCTAAAATATAGGTTCCCGCTTCAATCCGGTCTGGAATAACGGTATAATCGACCGGTATCGATCGCAAAGCCGGCACGCCTTCAATCCGAATCGTATCCGTTCCCGCTCCTCTGATGCGGGCCCCTAAACGATTATAAAAGTTTTGTTCTTCGATGATCTCCGGTTCTTTGGCCGCATTTTTGATCACCGTCGTGCCTTCCGCTAAGATCGCAGCAGCCATTATATTTTCGGTCGCCCCTACACTGGGGAAATCAAGGTGAATATCGACCCCTTTGAGCTTTTTCGCCTCTGCATAAACATAACCGTGCTCTTCCACAACATTAGCACCTAATGCTTGGAAACCCTTAAGGTGCAAATCGATCGGGCGCTGTCCGATGACACAGCCCCCGGGTTGATAAAGTTTAACCCGGCCAATTTTCGTTAGTAGCGGACCCATCACCTGAACGGAGGCGCGCATCTCCCTGACTAGTTCATCCGGAGCGACGAAGTTCAAGTCTTTCTTTGGTTTTATCCTTAGAACGGCTTCTTCCTCCCAGGAAATCTCCACCCCTAAACTGCGTAACACCTCAATCATGGTTAAAACATCCTGAATTAAGGGGACATTCCGAATAATACACTCGTTTTCGACTAAAAGAGAAGCCGCCATAAGTTTGAGAACCGCATTTTTAGCACCACTAATGCGAACTTGGCCATGCAGCCGCTGTCCACCATCGATATGCAACTGCTCCACCCGTGTCACCTCCATTCTTGCCGAATCATTAATTACATTGTAAAACGAAACCGGAGTGCGCTTGAGCTATCGGGACGATCCTTTCAACACGAAGTTTTGACGTAGGTATTTTATGCAAAAGACATCATCTTAGTGACAACGGGCCAGGTTTGTCCCCCGTTTGAACCGATTCCCGCTCAACATCTATAGGCTTTCTCGTGGGTTGCGGGAGATATTCAATAAAATACCGACCGCCAGCATGGTAAAGCCCAATGATGAGCCGCCATAGCTTAAAAGGGGAAGCGTAATTCCGGTCGCCGGAATGGTGGCGGTCACCACGGCAATATTGATCAATGCTTGAATCACAAGCCAAGAGGTGATCCCGACCGCCAAGAGGCTTCCGTAAGTATCCTTGGTCGACAAGGCAATTTTATAACCCCGCCATGCCAGGCAAAGAAAGAGCAACAAGACCAGCATGGTGCCGAGGAGGCCCAACTCTTCACCAATAATCGAATAGATATAATCGGTATGGGGTTCCGGTAAGTAGAAAAACTTCTGTCGGCTCCGCCCTAACCCTAACCCGATGATCCCACCGGAACCTAAGGCCATCAAGGACTGGAGAATTTGCCATCCCGCGCCCTGGGGGTCTTGCGTTGGGTCAATAAAGGAAAAAAAGCGCTGTAAACGGTAGGGTTCTCTGATAATTAAGACAACGACCCCGGCGACAGCGGTCATGGCAATGAAAAAGAGATGGCTGATCCGCACGCCCGCGGCAAAAAGCATCGCCAAAAAGATGGAGAAAATAACAATGGTGGTCCCCAAATCCGGTTCCAACATGACTAAACCACAGATTAAGCCCACATAAATCAGGGGAATGAGCATCCCCGTTGAAAATTTACGCACCTCTGGCCCAATCTCGGTTAAATAATGGGCCAGGACAAAGATGAGTGCGAGTTTGGCAAACTCTGAAGGTTGAAAATTAAAGATTTTAAGATCAAACCACCGCCGCGCCCCGTTGATTTCGTCACCCAACAAGAGGACCAAAACTAGTAAGATCGGGGCCGTAATCGCAAACAAAACCGTAAAGCGGCGAAACCGATGATAGTCAAAGTTAATCATTACCACCATCATGACCAAGGAAAGAAGGGTGAAAAACAGCTGCTTTTTGCCGAAAGAAAAGGGATCGGCCCCGCCGGTATCGCTTAAGGCCCGGGGGAAACTTGCGCTGGTCACCATCACCACGCCTAGGGTTAACAGAAACAAGACCACTAAAAAGATGAACAGATCCGGTTTTCCAGCTTTCATTTCCTCACCCCACTTCTGAGCATAACGACCTAATTTGTACTACCTATCCTATTCTATAACCGGCCAGGCCTAATAATGCCAGTAAGATGCTAACAACCCAAAACCGAACCACCACTTTACTTTCGGACATCCCGCCTAACTCATAATGGTGGTGTAAAGGAGCCATCCGTAAAATCCGTTTTCCTCTCGTCTTGAAACTAAACACCTGAAGAATGACGGAGAGATTTTCGGCCACAAATACCCCACCGATAATGGGAAGAAAAAGAGCAGTCCGGGACAGTATACCAATCGCGGCGAGCGCCCCACCAAGGGCCAGGGCCCCTGTATCCCCCATAAAAACCTGAGCAGGTGGCGCATTAAACCAGATGAAACCGAGACAAGCCCCGGCAAGAGCCGCCGCAAAGATCGCCAGTCCGGCTTCCCCCTGGACCAGCGCCAAGATACCCATGGCCAGTCCGGCAATCATAGTAGTGCCGCTGGCTAAACCATCCAGACCATCGGTGAGATTAACCGCGTTTGACATGGCGACTAAAGTAAAGACCACAAATAAAAAAGTCAATACCGGATTGATGAAGGCCAAATGTGTATTGAAATAGGGGATCTTCAAGGTCTCCATCACTCCCGACTGCACCACATACAAGCCGAAGAGTCCCGCAAAGAACACTTGTCCAAGTAGTTTTTGACGGGCTTTTAAGCCTAAAGACCGGTGGAGAACGATGATTAAGAGGTCATCAAGCAAACCTAAACCACCATAGGCCAGGGTGATGAAGAGCGTCCAAAGCAGATTGTAGGACCAGTTACCCGCTAGTCCGGCAATGGTTCCAGCGGTAATCCCGAACAAAATAAGGACACCGCCCATCGTCGGCGTGCCGCTTTTGGTCTGGTGGGTTTTGGGCCCATCACTCCGTACCGTCTGCCCGAACTTTAATTTGGTTAAAAGACGAATGACAAAAGGCCCGAACAGAATAACAATTAAAAAGCCGGTAGTGGCCGCTAAGGCCAGGCCGAACCATGGGATTCTCATTCTTCTCCCCCCTTATTGTGGGTAATGACCTTTTCAACCAGGGTTTCCATGGCCATCCCCCGGGAACCTTTGAATAAAACCGCATCGCCGGGAGTTAAATACGTCTGCAACTCCACCCAAAGTTCGTCTTTGGTGGCGAAATGGCGAGCGTAAATTTGTTTTTGCGTTGCTCCTTCCACCATTGCCACCGACAAAGGACCGTACGCAAACAGGGCCGTACAGCCATATGCAGCGGCAAGTTCTCCGGTCTTATAGTGGGCTTCCCGGGCAACGGTGCCCAGTTCAAGCATGTCACCTAAAACGGCAATTTTACGTCCGGGGTTTTTTAATTTATGCAAAACTTCCAGAGCGGCCTGGACCGAAGGCGGGCTGGCATTGTACGTATCATCCAAAACGGTAATCCCACCGACTTGTATTTTCCGGAGCCGATTGTCGACGGAGTCGACCCGTTGCAAGCCGCGGACTGCTTCGTCCGGGGTTAGGCCCAAAGACAGACCGACAATAAGCGCCGCCAAAGCATTAGCGATATTGTGGCGTCCTAGCAAGGGCAGGGTAAAAGCAAATTGGCCCCAGCGGCCGTCGACCGTCACCACTTCACGGTCCCCTTTGGTGGTAGCTGCTACCAGATAGAGGGCAGGTTCGATTTTTCCAAAGCCGTCCGGCTTTTTTAAACTATAGAAAAGGCTCTCTCCCGCAAATTTTGTGGCCATCGGAATCACCAGAGGATCATCGCCGTTGAGTACGGCCAGTCCCGACGGGGGAAGACCATCGATGAGTTCACCCTTAGCGGCGGCGATGGCTGCCTGCGTTCCCAACAGCTCCAGGTGGGTCACACCAATATTGGTAATAACACCGACCGTCGGTTGCGCCAGCTTTGCCAGATAAGCGATCTGACCTTTACCGCGCATGCCCATCTCTACGACTACTGCCTCGGTTGTATTGTCCATCTTGAACAAAGTTTGCGGTAGTCCGATCTCGTTATTATAGTTTTTCTCCGTCTTGACTACGTTGTACTTTTCCCCTAAAACCGCCGCGATCAGCTCTTTCGTGGTGGTTTTGCCATTGCTCCCGGTAATACCGATTACCGGACAGGCATAACGCTGCCGATGGTAGTGGGCTAAATCACCATAAGCCTGCAGGGTATCACGTACTTTGATCACCGCGCCGGACCAGGTGGGAGGAAGGTCAAGCTCTCGCCCGCTGACGATCGCCGCCGCACCCTTCTCCGCGGCTGCCGCGGCAAAAGTGTGGCCATCAAAATTTGGTCCTTTCAACGCAAAAAAAACATCCCCCGGGACCAGACTTCTACTGTCAATACTGACGCCAGTAATCTGTGCTTGGCTTCCGCCCGCTAAAAGCAGACCATTGGTTGCTTTAACTATTTCTTCAATTGTAAATTTTGGCATCTCGTTTAGGCCTCTTCTTTCTCTTTCACCGCTGCTTGTGCGGCTTCTTTATCATCAAAATGGCTTTTGTAGCGGCCAAAATCCTGATCGGTTTCGTGTCCTTTGCCGGCAATAACCACCATATCGCCGGACTGGGCCATCAACACCGCCTTGCGAATTGCCTCACCCCGGTCCAAGAGCACGGTAATGTCACCATCGGGCTTTCTTTCCAAAAACCCGGCTTTAATCTGTTCCGCAATGGCTTCCGGGTCTTCCCACCGGGGATTATCATTGGTAATGATCGTATAGTCACTTAACTCCGCGGCAATGCCACCCATCAACGGCCTTTTCCCTTGGTCCCTGTTTCCGCCACACCCGAAGACTGTAATCAAGCGGTTTTTGACCAAAGCCCGGGCGGTCATCAACAGATTTTTTAAACTATCGGGTGTATGCGCGTAATCAATCACCACGGTATAATCACCGGTGGTTGGTACAAGCTCAAAACGCCCCGGGACCCCTTCCAGCTGTTCGAGTCCGCGACGGATCGTCTCTTCTTGGAGACCAAGGGAAAAGCCAACGGCACTGGCGGCTAAAGCATTATAAACATTAAAGCGGCCTATTAAGTTAAGGCGCATGGAGATAGTCCCATTGGGGCTAACCAAATCAAACTTGGTCTCTTTCATGGTTGTTTTAATGTTTTCCGCCCGTACCAGCGCCTCTTTTTCCAAGCCATAGCTAATAATTTCGGCGTCCGTCGTCGCCGCAATATGGGGGCCGTAGGGATCATCCAAGTTGATGATGGCTTTAGCGGCCACCGACGATAAGTTCGTAATAAACCTGGTTTTCACCTTTAAATACTCATCAAAAGTATGATGGAAATCCAAATGGTCGCGGGTGATATTGGTAAAAACACCACGGTAAAAATTTAAACCGGCAATCCGCTCCAGTGCAATGGCATGAGAGGAGACTTCCATCACCACATACTCAGTTTGGCCTTTCACCATCTCGGCAAAAAGACGGTGTAGTTCCAGGGATGCAGGGGTGGTATTTACGGCGGGAAGCCTTTCCCCGTTGACCAAATTACAATTGGTCCCGATTAGACCGGCCTTGAAACCGGCGGCTTGTAAGATAGAGTAGATCATAAAGGCCGTTGTAGTTTTCCCTTTCGTTCCGGTGATCCCAATCAGTTTAAGTTTGGTCGCCGGATCCCCGTAATAATTCTTCCCCACCAGCGTTTGGGCACGCTGCGTATCTTCGACCTGAACGACACTTACTCCTCCCGCCACCGTAACCGGTTCTTCCACCATGACGGCGCTGGCCCCTTTTGCCACGGCATCAGCGATAAAATCATGCCCATCATGGCGCGAACCCTTTAAGGCGATAAATAATGAGCCGGGAGTAACTGCTTGCGAATTGGTAACAACCGCTGAAATCTGGACGTTTGGATCGCCATTGAATTGACGGATCGAAATTCCCTTCAGAATTGTTTTTAACTTCATCGGTAACACCTTCAACTTTAAATTTGTTCGCCCACTGCTATTCTTGACATTTTTTAGCATATTATTCCACTAGCGGTTCCGGCCGGCGTCGGGCGCAATAAAGTATACCGTCACGGTCGCCCCGGTAGAAAGCCGTGTCCCGGCAGCTGGGATTTGCTGATAGGCGATCCCCGAGCCATTAACCGCTATTTTCAACCCCAATTCCGTCAGGGCCTTAGCCGCTTCCTGTGGCGTAAATCCTGCCAAGTTCGGTACTAAAACCGTGGAATGCTCTCTAAGATATCTTGATTCTTCATCACAATAAAGTAAGATGGTTGTCTTCGGTTCGACCGCAACACCCGCCTTTGGATTCTGGGCAATAACATATTCCCCCACCCCAAGTTCACGATGGGTCAATCCCATCTGTTTCAAAATCTGAATTGCTTCCCCTTTTGGCAAGTGTAACAAGTTAGGAACGACGACCGAATTATCTTCGTAGCTTTGGCGCCGTTCTTCCGTCTCTCTACTGGGTTCAACCTCGAGATACCTTAGAACATCTCCGACGATCGACGAGAAAAAAGGAGCGGCAATGACACCACCGTATTTAACCGGGCCTTGCGGTTCATCTAAGATAATAATTCCGGCCACTTTCGGGTTTTCAACCGGGGCAAAACCGATGAAAGACGCAATCCGTTCTTGCCCGTAGCCGCCCTTTCCCGGCTTTTGCGCCGTTCCGGTCTTTCCCGCCACCCGGTATCCGGCAATGCGGGCACGGTTTCCCGAACCGTTTTCCACCACCGACGTTAAGATGGAAGCCAGCTCTCTGGCGGTTTGTTCGGAAATGACCTGCCGGATTGTCTTCACTTCAAACTCTTTTATCACTTCCTTGCCGTCGGGGGTGCGGATTTCCTTTACTAATCGAGGCTCGAGTAGTTTACCGCCGTTGGCGATGGCGCTCAGCGCGCAGAGTAACTGTAAAGGAGTGATCGAGATCCCTTGCCCAAAACCGATCGTGGCGAGCTCAACGTTTTTAATCCGCGCGAGCGGGGGGATGATGCCGCGCGCTTCTCCAGGAAAGTCAATCCCTGTTTGCTGGCCAAAGCCGAAAGCCTGAATATATTGGAGAAATTTCTGCTGACCCATACGGAGGGCAAGTGAAGCAAAGACCGGGTTACAAGAGTTCTCCACCGCTTCGACAAAGGTTTGACTACCATGTCCTCCTGCGCGCCAGCATTTAAGCCGTCGGTCTTCGACAACGATAAAACCCGGATCGAAAAACCGGGAGTCCCGCCGGACGATGCCTTCTTCCAGTGCCGCCGCGGCCGTAATAATTTTAAATGTCGACCCCGGTTCATACTGATCGGAAAGGACCCAATTCCGCCGGTTCACCGCGGGATACTTGGCGTAATGATTAGGATCGAAGGAAGGGTAATTGGCAAGAGCAAGGATTTCGCCTGTCATCGGGTCCATGAGGATGACGGCCCCTTTTTTCGCCCCATTTTCTAAAACGGCCTTTTCCAACTCGCGTTCAACAATATACTGGATGACGTGGTCGATGGTTAAAACTAACGACGCCCCGTTCTGAGCGTCGATGAACCGTCGTTCGCCCAAAGGTATGTGATTACCCTTGGAATCATACTCCGCTTGTTCGCTGCCGGGAATTCCGCGGAGATATTGGTCGTAGTATTTTTCGATCCCCTCCAAGCCCTGGTTATCGATGCCGGAGATCCCCAGGACATGAGCAGCTAAGCTCCCCTGAAGGTAAAAGCGTTGCGCTTTTTGCGCAACTTCTACGCCAGGCAGACGCGCTTCTTTGATCTTTTGTACTTCTTCCGGTAAAGGTTTTAATTTCAACCACACAAACGATGCTTTCTTCGTCAGCTTACTATAGACTTCCTTTTCCGAGAGGTTTAATTTTTCGGCAATAATTTTCGCATCGCCTAAAGGATCCTTGATCTGATAAGGAATGGCATAAACAGCTTCCGTATCGAAACTAAAGGCTAAGGTATTCATTTTCCGGTCGAGGATCGTACCGCGCATCGGTTCGACCCGAATATCCCTTAGCCTTTGGTCCTCTGCTAAGTGTTGATAGTAACTGGCTTTTATCCCCTGAATATAGAAAAGACGACCTGTCAGAATTCCTATTATGCCGAAAATGCCTAATAGAAGTAAGGTCGTTCTTTTTCTGATCATTAATGGATTTAACCCGGGCACCAGGATACCTCCCCTAACTTTTCACTCCGCAAGTACTCCTTCGGCTAAGGTACGTCCCATTCCGGACACCCACTCATAAAGCTTTGCCGATAGGGTTTTTTCCGGAAGCGGGGTGGCCGGATCAATTTTCAAAACGGTCGGCGGGAGAACAAGACTTGGTGAATGATGGGCAAGGGCCTTCTCTTCCTTCTGATTCGTCTCTTCCCGCTCTCGCGATAACCGCGCAATTTGTTGTTGTGAAAGGTGGCTGGCTAGCTCATACTGGAGCCAACCAATTTTTTGGTCCACCACCTGTATTTCCGCCTGGACTTCCTTCAAGTGGTACTGGGTTTGGGCCACAAGCGCCTGGATTGAAGCGTTTGCTAACGTTAAAACAACAAACAACCCACCCACCCGAAGAACTTTTCGGACTTGTTCCATATTGATGGTAACTTTTCTGACTTTCTTGGTGCGCACCTTAGGAGGAGGATCGGGTGTTAATCTTCTCGCACTTGCCCTGATCATTTTTATGCTCTCCTTTCCTAACCTAGACCAGTTTATAGGCGGCTCGAAGTTTGGCGCTTCTACTACGTGGATTCGTTTGGCTCTCTTCGGCGGTTGGGACCACCGGATGCGAGGTTAAGATCTTCAGTTCCGGTTTTCCCGCACACTGGCAAACAGGAAGCGTAGGAGGACAGTTACAGGCCTTTGCTTTCTGGCGAAATGTTTTTTTCACAATCCGATCTTCTAAGGAGTGGAAACTGATTACGACTATTCTACCGCCTGGTTTTAGAGAAGCGATTCCGGCCTCAAGGCCTTCCTGGAGGGCTTCTAACTCTTGGTTTACGGCGATCCGAATTGCTTGAAAGGTACGTCGGGCCGGATGGGGTCCGGTACGCCGGGCACCAGCAGGAATTGCTGCTTTAATCACCTCGACCAACTGATCAGTGGTCGTCAATGGTGTTTTTTTTCGTGCTTCCACAATAAACTGGGCAATCCGACTGGCCCACCGCTCTTCACCGTACTCCCGGATCACCCGCGTTAACTCGGCCTGCGAATAAGTATTGACCAGATCCGCTGCGGAGAAGGGTTGTTCAGGATTCATCCGCATATCCAAAGCGGCCTTTTGTTGATAGGAGAACCCCCTCTCCCCCTGATCAAGTTGGGGGGATGAGACCCCGAGATCAAGTAGCAGACCATCGATTCCCTGCGGGAACGATTGGCGAACAATTGACCCAATATTACGGAAATTATCATGGAAAAGGACCAGTTGCCCCGAGAAAAAAGCCAGGTTTTCGCGGGCAATCGCCAAGGACGACCCGTCTTGATCAATCCCAATAAGGGTGCCTTCGGTCCCCAACCGCGCAGCGATTAATCGACTATGTCCCCCTAAACCGATCGTCCCATCGACAATAACTTCACCCGGTTGGGGGTCAAGATACTGGATTACCTCCACCGGCATCACCGGTTGGTGCCTGACTTCTTCCATATGTAACCTTCCTCTTCTTCAACCACCTGGAGAATATCAGTCTGTCATTCTCCCAGCGCGAGAAGGGCTGCGGTGAATGAACAGCTCAAGTCCGGCTTCGGGGCTTGTCACCCCCCGGCTTTGCTTTTCATCATTTCACGTGTGCGGACGGTTGCCAGCCGGAGCAAGGTTTTAGATCCCAATCCCAACAATCGTTTCGGCCAAAGCTTCGTAAGAGTCCTCCGCTTGCGCCGCATATGCCTCCCAGACCTCCCGGGCCCAAATCTCAATTCTCGTTGAAACACCGAGAATATAAAGGTCTTTATCAATCTGGGCGTAGGTACGAAGGTTAGGGGGAATTGAAATCCGCCACTGCTTGTCCGGTTCACATTCAACCGCTCCAGAAAAGAACATCCGGACGAAAGCACGGGTATCAGCCTGCGTGGTCGGTAAAGATTTCATTCTTTCTTCTATGGTTTCCCACTCGGAAAGAGGATAAACAAAAAGCGAACGGTCAAGTCCACGGGTGAGAATGAACTTCTCCCCCAACCCTTCCCTTAGTTTAGCGGGGATGATGAGGCGCCCCTTGTCATCTAAGGAATGTTGGTATTCCCCCATAAACAAAACCGCTTCACCCTCTTCTCCATTTCACTCCATTTCGCTCCACTTTGTCTCTCCACTATCCATCATGCCCCAATTTACTGGATTTGTCAAGCCTTTTTAAACAAAAGGTAAACCCATCCCTCGCTGCATTAAAAGAAAAAAAAGCCCCGTTTTAGAGGCCTTTTGCGTTGCCTAGAAAGATGATTCCGTCGAGGAATAAGAGTCCGACCAAGATGATGACATCCAGGGCATTGGGGAAGATTAAACACTTAACTAAGGAAAGCAGGGTGATACCCAAAAGTAGCATCCGTCCGTAACGTTTAAGGTGGGACCAAGGGGTTATTCTCCTTCCTCCTCTCTGTTGTCTTTATATTAATATATGAGCGGCTTTAATCCTATTGTGAATACAATAAAAAAAACCGAGAATTTCCTCTCGGTTCTCTTTTAGTTTCGGTCCTGGTCAAGGAGGAGTACTTTGCGGGAGAGATTAATGCGGCCTAGCTTGTCGATCTCAATGACTTTGACCAAAATCTCATCACCAACCTGGACGACATCTTCTACCTTGGCCACCCGTTCCTTATCCAGTTGCGAGATGTGGACCAAACCTTCTTTCCCCGGAAGGATCTCGACAAAGGCCCCAAAGTTCATCAACCGGACTACTTTCCCCAAATAGGTTTTTCCGACTTCCACATCGCTGGTTAACCGGTCGATAATGGCTTTCGCCTTTTCCCCAGCGGTGCTGTCCACAGAGGTAATAAAGACGCGCCCGTCGTCTTCGATATCAATATCGACGCCGGTTTCTTCAATGATTTTGCGGATGGTTTTACCACCAGGTCCAATCACATCACGGATCTTATCGGGATCAATTTCGAAAGTGATCATCCGTGGGGCAAAGGGCGACAAGTCGGCCCGTGGTTTGTCGATTACCGCAAGCATTTTGTCAAGGATAAATAACCGCCCTTTTCTGGCTTGCTCCAAAGCTTGTTGGAGAATCTCGCGGGAAATACCGGAAATCTTCATATCCATTTGGATGGCAGTGATGCCGTCTTTCGTTCCCGCTACTTTAAAGTCCATGTCCCCCAAATGATCTTCCAACCCTTGGATATCGGTGAGGATCCGGATTTGGTCCTGGTATTTAACTAGACCCATAGCCACGCCAGCAACTGGTTTCTTAATTGGAACCCCCGCATCCATCAAGGCAAGTGTGCTTCCGCAGACACTAGCCTGGGAAGTTGAGCCGTTTGATTCAACCACTTCCGAAACAACCCGGATGGTATAGGGAAAATCTTCTTCCGAAGGAATCATCGGGACCAGCGCGCGTTCGGCTAAAGCACCGTGTCCAATCTCGCGGCGTCCAGGACCCCGGACTGGTTTTACTTCACCCACACTGTATGCGGGGAAGTTATAATGGTGTATGTAGCGTTTGGTCTCCGCATCATCCAAACCATCCAGAATCTGCTCTTCACTGATCCGCCCTAAAGTGACAACGGAAAGGACCTGGGTTTGTCCACGGGTAAAGAGGCCGGATCCATGCGTCCGCGGAAGGAGCCCTACTTCACAGGAGATGGGGCGAATTTCATCCAAAGCCCGCCCGTCCACACGCACCTGCTCCTCCACGATCATACGGCGTACTTCTTCTTTGATCAGGGTATCAAGGACCTCACTGATATCGCGGGCTTTTTCGGCATAGGTTTCTTCCCCAAATTCGGCCGCAAAGTGCTGATGAGCCTCTTCTTTCACCTGATCAACCTGTGCTTCTCTTTTTAGTTTATCACCGGTCCGTAAAGCCTCCGATATTTTCGCTGCACAGAATTCCTTTACCGCCACGTAGATCTGTGGATCCGGTTCGGAAGCTTCTACCTCCATTTGCGGTTTACCAATTTCCGCTTTGATCTCTTCCTGGAAGGCAACGAGCTTTTTGATCTCTTCATGGCCGAAAAGAATGGCCTCGAGGATATCTTCTTCCGTAACTTCATTAGCGCCGGCTTCCACCATCATAATCGCGTCTTTCGTTCCGGCGATAATCAGATCCAGGTCACTTTTGGCGGCTTGTTCCGCCGTGGGATTGACGATCAGTTTTCCGTCCACCCGTCCCACGTGTAAGCCGGCGACCGGACCTTGGAAAGGAATCTCCGAAATGGAAAGGGCGATCGAAGCCCCGATCATTGCTGTGGTATCGGCCGGATTATCCGGATCAACCGATAAAACGGTCGCGACCACCTGAACATCATTGCGGAAACCTTTTGGGAATAAAGGCCGAATCGGTCGGTCGATCGTCCGGGCGGCCAAGATGGCATTTTCGGTTGGCCGTCCTTCCCGCCGGAGGAAGCTACCGGGAATTTTCCCCACCGCATAAAGCCTTTCTTCATAATCCACTAACAACGGAAAAAAATCGATCCCCTCACGGGGTTGGGCTGAAACCACAGCAGTAACTAAGACTACCGTGTCCCCATACCTGACCAGAGCAGCACCATTCGCTTGTTTTGCTACTTTGTCTATTTCGACAATTAAAGGTCGACCGGCCAGGTCAATTTGGTATTTCTTCAATAAATAATCCCCCTTTCTACCCTTCTCCAAACATGCTCTTGGGAGCCGGGTATACTGTTTTTATTATTATGACCAAATACAGAAAGAAAAGCGGGGAGCCCCCGCTTCCTTTTCTTTATTTGCGCAACCCGAGACGTTCAATGATCGAACGGTACCGTTGGATGTCGGTCTTGTAGAGATAATTCAACAAACCACGGCGCTGACCGACCATCTTTAATAAACCACGCCGCGAGTGGTGATCCTTCTTATGGACCTTTAAGTGCTCGGTAAGGTAGTTTATTCTTTCCGTCAGAATCGCAATTTGAACTTCGGGAGAACCGGTGTCGCCCTCGTGCAGGCGATATTTGGCAATAATTTCGGCCTTCTTCTCCAGAGTCAGCACTTGTTTCACCTCCTTAAATTCTTAGCCCTCCAATCCGAGAATCCCGCCGGAGGTAACGGTAATCCCAGAAAGGGGTGGCATTTACGCTTTTTTCGTTTAGAGTTTTGGCGAGAAACTCCAAAATAAATTTTATCACAGTTCAGAAGATGTGTAAATCATTATTATTCAACTCCACGGTAAAAATGGCCGCGCGTCAGTCCTTGATCAAGAAATGATTCCAGAGTGGCTTGGTCGGCTGCGGTCGCACCGCCCGCAAGACCCTGCTGAAACAACTGAATCACCTTGGCCGCCACTTTCGGGTTTTGGTGGCGTAGCTCCAAGCGTAAACTAAGTCGTTTGTCTTTTAAAGCTTCAAGTTCGCGGAGTAACGAAAGATACCTGCTATTTAGTAAATGCATGCGGCAAAACTCATCAGTAAGGACCGGAAAATCAATGTTTTTCCGATCACGCAAGAAATAACGCCGCTGCGTACAGGGGCGGGGGCAGACTTTGGGCTCCTTGCGCCCAACCCAGGCCCCGATGGGACAATACTGGGAAATCATCAGTTCAAGCGCACCAAAGACCAAAAGCTCCACTTCAAACCCGCTGAACTCCGGACTATCGATGAGGGTAAAGACTTCCCCCTTTGTTAATTCCGGGGAGAGGGTGAGCCCGGTAACGTTCCAGTTATGCAAGGGCTTCAGGGTAAAAGGATTGAAAAAGTGAAAAGAGTGATTCGCATAAATGGGCAGATCCGAAAGGTCACAGACCAATTGGAGGCTGCCCAGATGGGAAACGAGAAAACCATCGGGTTGCAGATCATGGCTGACCTGGAGGTAATTGGCGATAGCCTTTTTCTCCCGCTCGCGGGTGATCCGGGGCAGGGCAATGATGGCTTGCGCTCCAGCCCGGCGGGCCAGTTCAACCGCAGCAGCCAAATGCTCCCTTGTCCATCGAAAACCAGGGGTAAAACTCTCTCCCCCGAAGATCACCCTCGGTATCCCAGCATCTAGAGCCGTCTTTAAAAGATCAAGGTTCCCCGCAAAAACGGTTAAGAAAGAAGGACCGGAGCGTTTTTGCGGTCTCAACGCCTCTGCCACCTGGCTTTTTACTTTCCCAAGGTTAATTGGATTCCGACGGTGCGGTTTTAAGATTTTTTCACTTAAGCGGGCAACCGCTTCCCGCCGGACCTGGTTAAGTTGGCTGAAAGGCAAAATTGGGTTACCTTCAATCACCGTTGAAAAGCGAGCAGCACGGAAAGGAGTCTCCCCCAACCTGGTCAGGTGGTGATGGAGGGTTTCTTCGGTTAACGGATGTTTCGTCGCTGTCTCCGCCTTTTCGGCCGAAGCAACCTCTACCTTCTCCCCTGAACCTTCCATCGCTAAAACCAGGGGTTGTCCGGGCGCAACTTTGACATCGAGGTCACAAGGGAGTTTTGCCCCGGGATAATCATTGCGCAGCATTTGTTGGATCTCTTCCCCCAAGCGTTGGGAGGAAGTAAGAAATACCCGGTCGCCGGGCTTTACTTTCTGCGGTAAAGCAAACCATGCTTCCGCTCCGGCTGGAGCTTCTTCCACTTTATTCCCGTTGACCGTCAAGTTTTCAACGATCGTGCCCACACGGCCGCCCACTTTCACCCAGACTTCCACACCGTCGCCTTCGCTCAGTGTTTCCTCCAGTTTAATCAGGCATTTTTTTCTTTTCTCATCATAACTTTTCACCCGGCCAATAAAGCGCCCCCGGTTGTTCGGCCGCTCGGGACTGACTAACGCAGGACCAAGGTCCCCCAGGAAATAACCGGAGGATAAGCCCCGGTTAAAGACCGTGGTTAAGGCGTTCAATTCTTCCTTTCGCACCCGGAATTTCTCCGGTACTTCACCAAAACGGTCCAAAGCTTTCCGATAACTATTAACGACTGTTCCCACGTATTCGGGGCCTTTCATCCGCCCCTCAATCTTTAACGAGCTAACTCCGGCTTCGATTAATTGGGGAATAGCAGTAATCAGCGCCATATCTTTCGGGGAAAGTAGATGTTTTTCTTTTTCCGAAACGGGCAGTGGCCTCCCGTGGGCGGTGGTCTGGTATAAAGTATAGGTTAGACGGCAGGGTTGGGCACAACGTCCCCGGTTTCCACTCCGTCCCCCTACCAGACTGCTAAAAAGGCAAGCCCCCGAATAGGCCACACAGAGCGCCCCGTGGACAAAAACCTCAATTTCAACATGGTTCTCTTCACGGATGGATTTAATCTCTTCCCAGCTCAGTTCGCGGGAGAGAATCACCCTTTCCACACCCAGTTTCTGGAGTATCCGTACCCCCGCCCCATCATGCACCGTCATCTGCGTACTAGCATGGACCGGTAGTTGCGGCCAATATGTGCGGATCAGATGAAGCGCGCCCAAATCCTGAAGGATTACCGCATCCGTTCCAATTGTGGACAAAAAATCCATGTAGTCTAACAGATCATCGATTTCTTCCTGTTTAATCAGGGTGTTGACCGTCACGTACAGTTTACGGCCACGCAGATGAAGGTAATCGGCGGCTTTGGCGAGCTCATCACGGTCAAAGTTAGTGGCAAACTGCCGGGCGCTAAAGAGTTTCCCGCCAACGTAAACCGCATCCGCACCGGCGGCCACGCCAACCTTTAATGTTTCCCAGTCGCCAGCAGGGGCTAACAACTCGGGAAGATTCGACTTGCTGTTCTCCATCGTTGTCTCACTTTACTTTCTTATATAATCATTGCTTAAAAGGCGATTTCAACATGATCGGCCAATAATCCTTTTGCGCTATTATTCCCTTTATGGCGTAAGGGGCCTTGTGTCAACATGTTAAAAGGAGCTTACATTACTTTGCCCACAAACCGGACAGATGGTACCCGGATAAACAGGAGGTTCTGCTTGCCAAATTTCACACTTCGTGCCCTGGGGAAAAGTCCGTGCATCCCAAGGACAACGGCCGTAAAAAAGATGAAAGCCTTCGAATGTTTGGCACCCGTCACTTTTACGCCCACAAAGGGTACATTCGAAGAGGGGAAAATAAAAAAGGCCTTGCTTGGCCGGTCCTAAGTATCGAACCTCACCGCCGCAGGCAATACAGGTGCTCCCGTCTAAATCTTCGTATACAACTCTTCTAAACTGTAACCCTTCTGGGGTCATATAGAGCCGCGGAACATCAGCCGGCAACGCCCGTTCCTGGAGAAAATAAAAAGTGGGCGCCAGTTTCAAAACATCCCGCGCCAGTGTGGATTCGAGGAGAGGAGTCTGGACAAAATCCCAGGGCAAGGACGAAAGGAGCAGTAAAATCAAGACCCAGACGATCAAGACTTTAAAAGCACCAAAAAGCGCACCGACGATCCCATCCAGCGTCGAGATGGCCGAGTTGTCAGTGATTTTCTTCCATTTCTTTCCGCTAAGTCCCACCACGGCACTGATCCCGATCACTATTAAAATAAAGCCGAGGATCCCAGCCAGGTTGTCGGAGATCCGGAGCAACTCTGCTAAAATAAGACCGAGCTTTTTATAGAAATAGAACGCGGCAACCACGGCAGCCACAGAACCGAGGAGCCCCAATAACTGTTGTACAAATCCATGACGAAACCCCCGATAGGTAAAGATGAGTAGCGAAATAATGATTGCCCAGTCTAAAAAGGCTAGATCCAAGTTCATGATAATTTCCTCCGGTTGGCGTAAACCGATTTGTCCGCATTAGTAATCTTTCCATTTTTATGTCGTCTATGCGAATCTTGCTAGTGGATCCGTAATCTGTAAAACACCTACTCAACAAGGAAAAATGGTTGCGGTTCGTAATAGATCACCACAGAAAATAAAACAAGAACCGCCATGGGTTTTCCGCAATATAAAAACCTCGAACCTATTTGGCGGTTTGGATCAATTCTTCCAATTTTTCATGGGCGAACCGTAGTTTCTCCAGTTGATCCGTAATTTGTAAGGCTACCAAGATGGCCAATTGTGTTTTCGAAAGTTTGGCATCACCATGGGCTTCTTGGACGGCCGCGATTTTGGTTTCGATGGTTTCTACCAGGTGATTAATATACTCGGGTGACTCCGGTCCGACCACAGTGTATTCATCACCCATAATTTTTATGGTTACACGGTTGAGGGGCTTCTGCTGGACCTCTGGCGTTAGCATTACGACACCACCCAAGCATAGCAGTTTTTTTATATATTTGACAGAAAAAAAGAAAACTCCTTCTTTTCCAAAGGAGTCGGGTTACAAACCAATCGGAAAGGGAAACTGCTTGTGTTTGACCTTCCCTACTTTGAACAGGCAACCAATTAAGTCATTGCCTTTGTAAAGATAATAGAACTGCCCATGAAGTTGTTTAATCCGCTTTTTAATCGGTTGTAGCGTTTGATCCCCATCGAGAGGTGTGCACTCTGCCCATGGACCTGAGCTTTTCTCCCCATCCTCCGTTTGTCGCGTAATCATAAAGGAATAATGCTGCTTATCTTCGCTGACTTCGATGTTCAGATGATGCGTATTAGTGTTGATTTCTTCTTCGCAAGCGACAAAATACTGGAGTAACTCCTTGAAAATGTCGTAAACTTTCACCGGTTCTTTTAACTCGCTCAGAGTTGTCTTTGTTGTGCTGGTAATGATTATCCCCTTTTCTTTTGCTTTAATCTGCTCTGCCACTAGCAATGAGGTGAAGATGGGATTTTCTTCATCAAAAGTCTCCACCAGTGACATCTCCACGAAAATATCGTCGATATAGTCCACGATCTCGCTGGTTTTCCCCCCTTCCGCCATTGTCCTAATCACCTGAAAAAAATTACGATACTCTCGTTGCTTGGAAAGGATCGTTTTTAGAAGGTAGTTGCTGTGGTTTTCTTCGCTCCTTTGTTGTTCTTTTTTAAAGGTAGTTCTAATCCGAATAAAAACAAAAAATGTGATACCAATCAGAATAAATTCACTGATTAAGATTTGCCACCGGATCGAATCACTGCAATTTGCAAGGAAATAAAAAATGATCGCAAATAAACAATATACAATAAATAAAAGGATAATATTAACAGTAACGTTTAGAAAATACGTTTTGTCTTTGTTTAGTTCGGAATGTCTATGGTTACGATACATCAGAACAAAAAATATCGGTAAAATAGCCTCTACTAAACTTCCAATTATTACACCTGTTGGCCCAAACATTAAAGGGCGAAATTTACTATGGAGTAAGAGAGGTTGTCCTATTAGTAAAAAACTGAAGACAACAACCAGTAGTGAGATTAATGCCGCAAAAAAAGCTTTATCCGCTTGTGCCTTACTGATTTTTATTAGTATTAGGTATATTAGGAGTATACTGGTGAGAAAATACAGATAATTTAGGATAACGTGTTTTGCAAAGAGACTATAAGTAGCCCCAATTAAAGCCCAGGGGAAAATTAATCTTTTAGTATCTACATTACACCGAAGAATTACTAGACCTAGTTTAAGTATAACTGTCCAGTTCAGTAAGAAAACGCCTATTGTTAAAAGAAAAATAAAATAATTCTTACTTTTTATTAGCTCCAGTAACACTTCTTTTGGCAAAGATTTTGCACCTGCCTCGAAAGCAAAAATAATTTATAGAGTGGACGTATGCAATATTAATACACACGTCCACTGAAGAAGTTCATATTTCTTTGTAGTTATTAGGAAACATTCTTTTAGCTTAATTGTGTGCCAAACAATTAATCCGCTCAAAAATTGTCATCATGTTTCAGAATAAATTATTCGATTCACTTACCGTTTTTGGGGTGCTTCGGGTTGATAATATAAAATCCAGCACGCCATACTCATTGTAGAAGTAGCCAATACCGCCAACACCGACAGGATCGCCGAAAAGATCCATTTTCTCACTTTACTATCCTCCTTTCCTTATTTTCCTTTTATGTACCCTTGAAACTTATTCCACCCTCGATCAAGGAGTTGGTCGAGGCCGTCGATCGCCTGCGCCATCGGTTTCGTTAAGTTTAAGACTTGAAACGCCGTTCCGTAAAAGAGTTCATTTGTCACAAAACCCTGTGGCCAGCACCAGCAGATGAAAACGATCAGAAGGATCACAATCCGTGATTTGCGGGCTAGTCCCCTCTTTTGTTCAGTGGTCAAAGGTTTTCCCTTTGCTTCAAGGGGTGCTTGCTTCCAGACAATATAAATCATGAAGACAAAGACCCATAATTGGAGTAGTGTTGGAAGCTGATGAAAGGGGAGGAAAAGAACAATATAGCTAAGGATGATAGTCATAATCGCCCCGACTAGAGCACAGCGGAACGGGGTTTTCAGGTGTAAACCGCCCATAAGAGCCTTCAAGAGCATAACGACCACAGTCAGAAGAACTGCTGTTTTTAAGACACCGAAGATCAGCCCGAAAAGCAGGATGAAAAGTAGGGAGAGGATGCTAGAAAGGAGACTTTCCAGCATGTAACGGGCTAACGCAATTTTGTACGGGTCGGTTTCCCCGGCAATCCGTGAAAGCGCTTGTGCCCATGACGTCGCCAAGTTTTTCAGGATCAAGTAGATGCCTCCTCCTTTTATTGTAAATATCGGTGAATATTCATCGTTTATTCATCCAGAGATAAACCGAATATTCACTTTTTTTAACTGTTTATGTCCAAAAATACAGAAAAAAACACCCCCGTTCAGGTTGGTCACAACCAGGGGGTGTTTTTAGGATATATTTACTTGTTAGGACCGGAGTTGGGCACCAAATCGTTCGGTAGCGGCTTTAACGATCGCTTCCATAATTGTATTAACCTCTTCATCCTGTAAGGTCCGGTCGGGAATCCGGAAGGTCAAGGAGAACGCCAAACTACGGTATCCGTTCGGAATATGTTCGCCTTGATAGACATCGAAAAGGCTGACCGCTTCCAGTTTTTCGCCGCCAAATTCCCGGAAGAGTGCGGTAACAGCTTGCGCTTTGATGTTTTCCGGTAAAATGAAAGCCAGATCACGCAAGACCGGAGGGAATTTCGGAAGAGGCATCACCCGAATGATCTCTTTATCCACCGCCGACCACAACACCTCTAAATTAAGCTCAAAAAGGATCACTGGAGCCGTCAGGTCAAACTCCTTTTTAACCGTGGGATGAATTTCGCCAACAAAGCCAACTTGACGACCAGCGACTTCGAGCACCGCGGTTCGGCCCGGATGCATCGTCGGATGTTCACCCCGGCGAAAACTTATTCCTTCGACCCGTAAATGGGCCAAGAGGGTTTCGAGCAAACCCTTCCCATCGTAAAAATCTACTTCCCGGTTATTCTGGTTCCATCCGGGTTCGTAGACCCGGCCACTGAGCCCACCGGCTAGATGTAAAGGTTCGTTTGGTAACTCACCGGCATCGGCTTTCGGCTGATATACGTGGGCCATCTCAAAGACCTGGAGATCGTGGTGGTTGCGGCTGGCGTTGTAGCTTAAGCTCTCCAACACACCCGGGAGTAAGGTGGTGCGCATCAGGGAACCTTCTTCACTTAAGGGGATCATCATCTTAACGCTTTGTCGCAGTTGATGCCCTTCGGGAATATTTAAACGGTCAAACATTTTCTCGCCGTGGAAACTATAGGTAATGATCTCGCTTAAGCCCAATCCTAAAAGGATGTTCCTGATTTGTGCCGAAAACTCTTGTTCCGGCGTGAGCCGCCCGATAATTTGGGCTGCCGGGTAAGCCGCGGGAATATTGTTGTATCCGTAGATCCGGGCGACTTCTTCCGCTAAATCCGCTTCGTTCTCAATATCCAGCCGGTAAGATGGGGGCACCAGATAGGTTTTACCAGCTGCGGTATCTGCTTCGGTTTGGAAGTTGAGCCGTTGGAAGATTTCCGTCATGTACGCGCTTTCCAGTTGGGTTCCGAGTAAGGCATTGATGCGTTCCGGACGGAACCAAATTTTCCGCGCCACCGTTGGCCGGGAGTTCTGATCGATGACTCCTTTCGCCACCTGGGCCACTTTAAGTTGTTGAACCAAAGAGGCAACCCGGTCTAAGGCCATAGGTACGGTCTCCGGATCTAAGCCCTTCCCGAATCGGATGGCCGCTTCGGAACGGATGGCAAGTTCTTGGGCGGTTCTTCTAATACTGACTGGAGAGAAATAAGCGGATTCTAAGAAGATGCTGTTGGTTGCGGCGGTTACTTCGCTATCAAACGCGCCCATTACCCCGGCAATACACTGTGGCCGTTCGGCATCGGCAATCACCAGTTGGCCCCGTTTAAGTTTTCTTTCTTCACCGTCCAGGGTTTGAATCAATTCATGCTCCCGCGCGGAACGGACTACGATCTTCCGGTCTTTCATTAGGTTAAGGTCAAAGGCATGTAATGGTTGATTAAACTCTAACATTACATAGTTGGTCAGATCCACCAAGTTATTGATCGGACGCATTCCGGCCGCCAGCAGACGTGTCTTCAACCATAAAGGTGATTCCCCAACTTTGACATTGAGCAGAACCCGGCCTGCATAGCGGGGAGCTAGATCGGGGTCGACCACTTCAACGGTGACCAGATCGTGGATGGATTGCTCTAGTTCTTCTTGGACTGTAGAAACTGGCAATTTGACCTGAGTTCCCGTGAGGGCGGCCACTTCCCGCGCAACATTCAGCATACCGTAACAATCGGCCCGGTTCGGGGTTAATTCTAAGACCAAAACATGGTCGTCCAAACCAAGGATTGAGGGTAGATCGGCCTTTATGTCGGTGTCCGGAGGTAAAACCATAATCCCTTCCGACTTACGGGCCAGGCCCAGCTCTTCTTCGGAGCATAGCATGCCTTGCGAGACAATACCCTGAAATTCGGTGGGCTGAATTACTTTTCCGTCGGGGAGAGTTGAACCAGGCAGGACCAGCGGAACTATATCCCCTACTTTCAGGTTAGTCGCGGCGGTAATAACGGTCACTTCGCCATCGGGCAAACGAATACCACAGACAGAAAGCTGATCAGCACGGGGATGGGGCTTGAGGCTGATCACCTGGCCTAAACTAAGGCCGCGGTAAGAAGCCCCTAAATCGATTATATTATCGACTTCAAGCCCGGCCATGGTTAAAAGGTCGGCCAATTCCTCCGGACTTTGCTCTACTGGGACGTATTCCCGTAACCATTTATATGATACGCGCAATCCTTATTCCCCCTTAGCAAAATTGACTGAGAAAACGGAAGTCATTTTCGTAAAAATGACGGATGTCGGTGACCCCGTACCGCAGCATGGCGATGCGTTCCACGCCCATACCAAAGGCAAAACCAGAAAAGATTTCCGGGTCATAATTGGCCATCGCCAGTACTTTGGGGTGGACCGAACCGGAGCCTAGAATCTCAATCCAACCGGTATTTTTACAGATCCGGCACCCTTTTCCTTGGCAAACACAGGAAACATCCACTTCCGCGCTGGGTTCGGTGAAGGGGAAGAAACTAGGGCGTAACCGGACCTGGCGGTCTTCACCAAAGAATTTCTTGGCGAAAACGGTTAAGACGCCTTTTAGATCACCAAAGGTTATATCCTTATCCACCAGGAGCCCTTCGATCTGATGGAAAATCGGTGAATGGGTCGCATCAAGGGCGTCACGGCGGTAAACCCGGCCGGGGACAATGATCCGGACTGGATTCGGGTGAATTTTTTCCATCGCCCTTATTTGCACTGGTGAGGTGTGGGTACGTAAAAGAATATTGTCGGTGATGTACAGTGAATCATGCATCTCCCGCGCCGGATGCTCGGGCGGTATGTTCAAGGCTTCAAAATTATAATAATCAAGTTCCACTTCCGGACCCTCGACCACCGAAAAACCCATCCCTAAAAAGGTCATGGTAATCTCTTCAATGATGAGTTGCAGTGGATGGGGGTGGCCCCGGCGGGGTCTTCTCCCCGGTAGTTCAACGTCGATCCTTTCCTGTTCGAATTTGGCTGCCGCTTCACGCCTTTCCAGTTCCTCTTGGCGTAATTTTAACTCATTCTCCAGCCCTTGACGGAGCTCATTGATGGCTTTACCAACTTTGGGACGTTCTTCCGCCGAAAGCGTCCCCAAAGATCGCGAATACTTGGTCACAATACCTTTTTTGCCGAAATATTTGAGCCTAATCTCAGCTAGTTCCGGAGAAGAAGCTGCGGCTTGAATCTCCTTCAAGGCTTGTTCTTGAATGTTTTTTAATTCATCTTGCATAAATTGCCCTCCTTCCCTATTAAAACAGGTAAAATAAAAACCTCCCGCCCAGATTGGGACGAAAGGTTACTTCCGCGGTACCACCCATTTTAGTCAAACAGACTCCGCTTTCCGATCCTTGCTCAGCAAAGATCATTTCCGATAACGGTGGAAGCCGGCATAGCCTACTCTCATTTCAACTAGCAACTCCAGAACGAACTATAACCGCCTTCCCGGGGAATGTTCTCAATTTACCATTCCTCCCTGTGCCGTTCTGAGCGGTTACTCTTTCCTTCCTCGTCTTTCCTTAATTGAGATTTATAAGTTCCTTATATAACAAATAGGCTGTGATCGACCCGGTGATCTCAAATAGTTTCCAGAAAAACTCTGCGGAAAGGATCATAAAACCCCTCCCCTTCAATTATTCTGGTCGAAACTGCCCGCCATTTATTCACATTATAGCATAAGCCCCGTGGGTTTACAAGTACTTAACGATAGTAAAATTTATTCTCTCAGCGGGAACTATTAAAAACCGGGTATAAATTGCAAAAAAAGCAGGTCTTATCCTGCTATTTTCATCTAATATGGTGGGGAGGAGCGGACTCGAACCGCTGGCCTCTACGATGTCAACGTAGCGCTCTAACCAACTGGGCTACCCCCCCAAAGCAAAATTAATAATAACACAGAACGGTAATTAAGTCAATAGGTTTTTTCTTTTTTTGTAGTTGTTCTGTGATAATGTCAGGTTGAGTCTATTCTGATCAAAGGTCAACACCGAACGCGGAACTTTTTACCGGCCGCAACAGCGTTAAATTAGAAAGAAAACAACCCCGGTTAAGCAGCTGTTTAACCGGGGTTTCATCCTCCTTATGCGGATGCCTCAGGGTATTTCTCCCGCTTGGTATAGTGGGTGTGAAGTAAATGATGGCTCTTTTCACCCAAGGGTTCAACCAAGAACTCTTCGTACAGAGCTTTGACGGCCGGATTTTCGTGGGATTTACGCAGCGGTAAACCACGGTCGGCTTCATAGATCGCTTCAATCCGTTTTTTCCGAATTTCATTGGTCGTGCCGATCGGTTGACCGCCACCGCCAATACAACCTCCCGGACAGCACATGATCTCGATAAATTGGTAATCCGCTTTTCCGGCTTTAATCAACTCCATCAATTGACGGGCGTTTCCGAGTCCGTTGGCAACGGCTACTTTCACCTTCGTTCCCTTTAAATCTACTTCTGCTTCTTTAATACCATCGATCCCACGAACGGCAGTAAAGTCAACGGACGGAAGGGTCTCTTTTGTCACCACTTCATATACGGTCCGGAGAGCCGCTTCCATTACGCCACCGCTGGCCCCAAAGATCACGCCAGCACCAGTAGTAATCCCGAAGGGATCGTCAAATTCTTCGTCGGGTAGTTGGTTAAAGTCGATCCCTACTTGTCGGAGCATTTTTGCCAATTCTCGCGTGGTTAAAACGGCATCCACATCGGGATAACCGGAAGCGGACATTTCGGGACGGTTGCATTCGAATTTTTTGGCCGTGCAAGGCATAATCGAGACCACGTAAATATCCTTCGGGTCGAGCCCGGCTTTCTCCGCGTAATAACTCTTAGCGAGTGCGCCAAACATCTGCTGGGGTGATTTACAAGTGGAAAGATGCTCTAAATAATCGGGGTAAAAATGTTCGATGAACTTGATCCAACCCGGACTACAAGAAGTAATCATCGGGAGGGTTCCACCGTTGGTCAAGCGCTGGATAAATTCATGGCCTTCCTCGATAATCGTTAAGTCGGCAGTAAAATCGGTATCGAAGACGCGGTCGAAACCTAAACGTCTTAAGGCGGCAACCAGTTTCCCGGTGGTAACCTGGGCCGGTTCTAGTCCAAACTCTTCACCAATGGAGACCCGAATCGCGGGTGCCGTCTGGACCACCACATGTTTATCCGGATCGGCGAGGGCGGTCCAGACCTGTTCGGTATGATCCTGCTCGTAGATGGCACCAACTGGACAGACCAATGAGCATTGCCCGCAAAGGACACAAGCCACATCGTTCAAATCAACCCCACCCGCCGGAAGGATTTGGGTATCAACCCCCCGGTTGGCGGCACCAATCGCCCCTACTCCTTGCACATCATGGCATACTTCCACACAACGCCGGCAGAGAATACATTTATCCGGATCCCGGACGAGGGCAGCAGTTGACTCGTCCTTTGGGTATTCGGACCCCTTTTTGGCCGGGAAGGACTGGGCTCTGACTCCCAGTTGGTCGGCGAGGGTCTGCAATTCACACCGTTGGTTGCGGACACAATTTAAACAATCCTGCGGATGGTTGGAGAGAAGAAGCTCTAAATTCATTTTTCGCGCTTGACGCACGGCAGGCGAGTTGGTAATGATCACCATTCCGTCACTCACCGGTTGCGAACAAGCGGCCTGGAGTGTTCGTGCCCCAACAACTTCCACCACGCAGATCCGACACATGGCGTTCACGTTCAGATCTTCGTGGTGACACAAGGTTGGTATTTTGATCCCGACTCTTTTAGCGGCTTCCAAAATCGTACTGCCTTTTGGAACCTCAACTTTTTGACCATCCACGGTCACGTTTACCATCACCAAGGTTCTTCACTTCCTTTCGGCAATTATCTAAACCGCATCCAAACCACGTCCAATTGTAGGGCAAAACTTAATTATTGCTGCTCTTAACGTATTTCTAATTTATTAGTTAAAATTTGACCACAAAAAGCCCTTGGAATCGGTGGCCGGGCAAGTCTGTACCTATTTACGGCCAATCACCCATTCGTCAAGAATATTACCGTTAACCAAATGTTTCGCCACAATTTGCCGGGCTTTCTCGGCCGAAATTTTCCCATAAACGATCCGGGGCTGATCCGGGATTTCCACTTCGACAATGGGTTCCTGTTCGCAAAGGCCTAGGCATCCGGTTGGCGTCACCGCGATTCCAGCGAGATTACGTTTGTTAATTTCGTCAAGGAACGCGATCATCGTTTCACGGGCACCGGCGGCAATTCCGCAAGTTCCCATCCCAATGCTCACCTTGGTTTGCGGTTTCTCTTCCCGTAATTCCGTTAGACGTCGCGCCTCTTCCCGGATTTTTTCCAAGTCCGCCAGCGATTTCATGGTCTTTCCTCCTTTATGACGATTGTGCCTAATTTCACAAGCCTTCCGGTTAATTCAAATTATATCCTGCAGTTATAAAAGATGTCAATCCTGGATGCAGACAATTAGAATTGATTAATGGCCTTTACAATCTGGTTAATAATATTAATAGCGGTGATAATCTGGTTTTTCGTCACATCTGTATGGGTGACAAAACGAAGTTCCGTAGCCGAAATCGGGTTCGCCAAAACCCCATGTTGGGCTAAGAGGGCGGAAAAGCGCTGTGCCGAAATGCCGAGTTTGGCAACGGAACAAATCAAAATATTAGTGGGATAAGCATCGGGATCAATGGTTAGTCCCGGAATATTGGCGAGTTCCGCAGCCAGGAGGCGGGCGTGGGCATGATCTTCCGCTAAGCGGTCAACCATCTGTTCCAGAGCGATAATACCAGCGGCTGCCAGGATTCCGGCCTGACGTAATCCTCCGCCCAACAGTTTGCGGACTTTTCGCGCTTTATCAATAAACTCTTGCTTTCCAGCCAGGAGTGAGCCAACCGGAGCGGCAAGTCCCTTGGAGAGACAAAACATAACCGAGTCCACGGGCGCAGTTAACTCCCGGACATCCGTTCCTAAAGCGATTGCCGCGTTAAAAACTCGCGCGCCATCCAAGTGGACCGGTATCCCCCGCTCGTGGGCAACCTGGGCCATTAAGCCGGTCTGTTCGGCGGTAAGCACTGCTCCGCCTGCCCGGTTATGGGTATTCTCCAAACATAGCAGTCCGGTACGGGGAAAATGCAGATCGTCGGGCCGAATGGCTGCGGCAATCCGTTCCGGCTCCATAAAACCCTTCCGCCCGGTAATGGTCCTGGCTTGTGCGCCAGACAGCAGGGCCAGTCCGCCGACTTCGTAGTAGAAGATATGGGACTCGGCCTCCAAGACCACTTCTTCCCCCCGCTGCAGATGGGTCATGGCCGCCACTTGATTTCCCATGGTTCCACTGGGAACAAAGAGCGCGGCCTCCTTACCGATCTTTTCGGCGGCAATTCGTTCGAGTTTTTGGATAGTTGGGTCTTCACCGTAAACATCGTCTCCTACTTCCGCTGCGGCCATTGCTTTACGCATTTCCGCCGTGGGTTTTGTCACCGTATCGCTTCGTAAATCGATCAGTTCTGCCATGGGAAAACTCCTTTCTATGGTGAGCGCTTTATACCTTAGGATAGCAGCGGGAAAGATGGTCTTTATTTGTTTCCCATATTTCCTTCAACCCGCGTCCACTACGGGGATCTACCCAATCAGGAACCAGTTCCAATAGAGGTTGGATCACAAATGATCTTTCCTGCATGCGGGGGTGGGGTATGGTCAGAATCGTCGAGACCATGACCCAAGACCCGTAGAATAAGAGGTCTAAGTCGAGGGGACGGGGACCAAAGCGTGGTCCTGCTGTTCGGCCTGCCGCTTTTTCCAACATTTTAAACTTATGCAGCAAGGTCAAAGGTGCTTCTGGGGTTTCCCCAACACAAACTTGATTTAAAAACCAAGGCTGATCCAGATAACCAACGGGTTCACTCTCATAGACCTGAGAGAAAACCGGATTTTTAAGGATCACCGTCAGTTCCTTGCGGGCTTTCCGTAAATGGCCCTCCCGGTCGCCAACGTTTGTTCCCAAGGCAACAGCTACAATCGGCAAGTTTCTTGTCCTTTCTTTCTGTTTTTGCGAAAAAAGTTTCATGAACGAATAATCGCATCGGTCATACGGGCCACGCGGACCATTGCTTTAACATCATGAACACGAATTATGTGGGCCCCACGGGTAATACCGACGGCAACCGTCGCGGCCGTTCCTTCGACACGCTGTTCCACTGGCAAATCCAGAACATGGCCGATCACCGATTTTCTAGAGGTTCCCAACAAGATCGGCGCTCCTAAAGCCTTCAACTCATCCAGACGGTTAAGCACAGTCAAGTTTTGTTCGGGCGTCTTGCCAAAACCAATGCCCGGATCGATGATGATCTTTTCCCGTGGTAAACCATGGGCAACAGCCAGATCAATACTATTTTGAAGAAAAGAAGCCACTTCACCCATAAGATCCGTATATTCCGGAGTCGTTTTATTATGCATCACAATCACCGGTGCTTGGGCAGCCGCAGCAATTTGGACCATCGCGGGATCGTTTTGCAACCCCCAAATGTCGTTAATCAGATCCGCACCCGCCGCTAAAGCAGCCTTCGCCACCGCTGGTTTATAGGTGTCCACCGAAAGCGGGAGCGGAAATTTTTTGGCGAGGGTTTCCAGCACCGGAAGGACCCGCCTTTTCTCCTCTTCGGTACTGACTTGAGTATAGCCGGGTCGAGTTGATTGACCACCAATATCTAAAAAGTCGGCACCTGCTTCCAGAAACGCTTCGGCTTGCTGTAAGACTTTGTTCAGCATCCGATCCTGCGCCAGTAAACCATCGCCAGAGAAGGAGTCGGGGGTGATATTGATAATCCCCATAATGTAGGTTCTTTTTCCCCATTCAAAGCGCTGGTTTTTAATGGTCAGGGGTGGGGGACCTTCTTCCAGGGTCTCCAACAAACGGTTTAAATCCTGCGCCAGGGCGGCGAGCCCAAAGGGTTGCCGGGGTAGTAATTCTAATAAGCGTCGGTACTGGGTGCGGGTGCCCATGATAATGGCTTCCCCCTCCTCGGACCTTAAATAGGCCATCTCTTTCCCCAGGGCAACCTCGCCCCCTTTCGCCAACATCTCTTGTTTAAGAATGTTCGCCGCTGGTGCCGAAATATTGGCTACTTTAACGATCAGGAACTCCCCTTTGCCGATCATCAGATCCAAGCCTTCGGGCGAAACCCCAATACGGTTCATCTCTTTCCAGACGACGTCCGGTTGATTGGCGGAGAGCAGACGTAATGAGAATGCCATCGATGCTTTCCTTCCTTTTCGTATGTCTTATTTTATAGTATTTTCACGAAAGCAAACTTTTTCTCTACTTCGTTGTTGAGCCTTTGGATCCTTCCTGATTTTATGGCAAAATAATAAAATGGCCGTAACGGCCATAACAACAAGCAAGGATTAGACCTGTTCATGGAGGAATTCGCGGAGTCGACAAAGCGCCGCTTTTTCCAGGCGGCTGATCTGGACTTGGGAGACACCAAACTTCTCGGCCAACTCACGTTGGGTCTTTTCCCCAAAAAAACGTTCTTCGATGATCAGGCGCAGTCTTGGTTCCAACTGGTGCAGGGCTTGCCGGAGCGCAAAGTCTTCGACCACTTCTTCCTCAACTTCGGTTCCCACCTGGTCTTCAAGGGTTAAGACGGTTCCTTCTTCCTCATAAACCACCTCTTGTAAGGAAGAAAGGGGTTTGCTTACTTCTAAGGCGGTCGCAATCTCTTCCCGGTTTAGGGCGGTAAGCTCTGCTAACTCCGCTAAGGTCGGCTCTTTCCCCTTTTCGGCGATAAATTGGGTTCGTGCCCGCATCACCTTCTGTGCCAACTCCTTCTCGCCCCTGCTTACCTTAATCAGTCCATCGGTGCGAAAATATTGTTTTATCTCACCGATGATCAGGGGAACGGCATAAGTGGAAAATTTGACGTTAAGCTCAGGGTTGAAACGTTCAACCGCTTTCATTAAACCCAGGGCGCCGATCTGGACCAGATCATCATATTCGACCCCCCGCCCGGTAAAGCGGCCAACAATACTTTTAACCAGCCCCAAGTTGCGCTCGACCAGAATCGCTTTGGCTTGCGCATCGCCGGAAGCAACTTGACCCATTAATAAAAGGGTCTCCTCTTCGGACAAGAGATTGGGCGCGGCTTGACTGTCATTGACAATCATGGCTACTATTTTTACTCCGTTCCGGTTTCTTCACCATCAAAACCTGGGTACCCTTTTGTAGCTGGGATTCAATGGTCATTTCATCCATAAACGATTCCATAAAGACCAGCCCTAACCCCATTCGCTCCGGATCCGAAGAATAAGCCGGTGTCTTGGCCAAATCTAGATCCTGAATACCACATCCTTCGTCGATTACCTTAATCATCAGGGTGTCATCTTTGATCCTTAATTCCAAGCGTACCTCCCCAGGATGTTCCGGATAGGCATGGATCACACAGTTTGACACCGCTTCCGAAATCGCAACGCGAATTTCCTCCAGTTCATTGAGGGTAAAATCAAGCTGCGCCGCGAAAGAAGCCGCAATCACGCGGGAAAGACTGACATTATCGGGTAAGCTGGGAAAAGATATGTTTAAATAATTTTCCTTCATTCCCTGGCCAGCCTCCTTAATCTAAATTTTGAGCTTCCTCGAGGGAAGGGCAGATTGTCATGACCTTTAATAGACCAGACAGTTCAAAAAGGCGCTGCAGATGAGGGGGGACATTAACCGCCGTCAGCTTCCCGTTGCGTTGGACGATGGTTTTATAACGACCCAGGATCGCCCCCAAGCCGGAACTATCAATGAAATTAGTTTCTTGTAAATCCAGGATCAGATGCTTGATCTCCTGGTCCTGCCCGAGCTCCTCTTCAATACGGCTCCGAAAAGCCGGGGAGGTCGAAAGATCGAGTTCCCCGGAGATTTGAACGGTTAAAACCCGACCGTTCCGCTTTAGTTCCAATTTCAAACCGGAATCCCCCCTAAAAATGGCATGCTCTCAAGCCTCTTTTCGGCATCTAACGATATTTTCCTGCCTAGAAAAAGGCTCGATTTTCCAGAATTTGCTGCCGTTTCCGGACGTGGCCATGCTCGAACATAGCATAAAGCCTGGCTAAGACCGGCGTAAAAAAGTAAAACCGCCCGTAGGCGGTTCTGGGTTTGCTGGTTGTTGTTAGCCGCTTTGGTTTAGCGGAAAAAGCCCTCGATGATACTTTTGCCGATTTGCCACAGAAACCGGAAGAACCCGCTCTCTTCCACCGCACTTTCGGTCACCAAATCGGCGGTTACTGTGGTTTCCCCGTCAATCTTGACGATGATTTGGCCGACCGGTTCCCCCTGCGCTAAAGGTGCCCTGACCTTTGGCGGAATCTGTGCTATTACTTCGGGGGTGGTTTGGACTTCTTTCTTTAAAACCACAAGCAAATCTTCGGGGACAATAAGGTTTACTTCGCTTTCGCAACCTTTTATGACTTTGGTTTTACCGATCACCTGGCCCGCGTTTAACACTTTCAAGGCCTTGTATTGACTAAAGCCGTAATTAAAGAGTTTCGTAATCTCGTTGTTCCGCACGGGAGAGGTGGGCGCTTTCATCACCACCGCAAGCAAACGCACCCCATTCCGGCGGGCGGTGGCCACAAGGCAATAACCGGCTTCACTGGTATATCCGGTCTTCAATCCGTCACAGCCCTCATAAAACCGCACCAGGTTGTTGGTGTTCCGGAGAAAGGATTCACCACCCCGGAGACTATCGATCCAGGTCCCCGTCCATTTCAAAACCGTCGGGTGTTTAAGTAGTTCCCGCGCGAGAAGGGCTTGATCATAGGCGGAGGTCTGATTGCCGGGCCCGCCGCCGTCGGGCGACAAACCGGTGGCATTAACATATTTCGTGTCTTTGAGACCAAGCTCCTCCGCACGTTTGTTCATCAGTTTCACAAACTCTTCATGCGAACCAGAGATGTATTCGGCCAGTGCGACACTGGCATCATTAGCGGAGACAATGCCGACTGCTTTCATTAAGTCCTCAACAGTCATCTCTTCCCCAGGCTCCAGCCAGATCTGGGAACCACCCATCCGGCAAGCTTCCGGACTGGCAATGACTTTATCGGTCAACTTGATCTGCCCACTGTCGACCGCTTCCATGACGAGGAGCATCACCATCATCTTGGTGATACTAGCCGGCGGCAACGGCTTTTTACTGTTTTTATCGACGAGGACCTCACCACTGGCGGCCTCCATCAGTAAAGCCGATTCCGACTGGATATTAAAGGGAAGGGCCGCCATTGTGCTGTGGGCACTTAGCAATCCAATTAAAAAGGAAAGGATAATTAGTGTTCTCCATCTCTTCCGCATCATACTTCCTCCTTAGTTTCCCGTCTTTAAGAGTTTTTGCAAAAGGAAGAAGCATTATGCGTGTAAACACTGGGTTAAAAAAAAGGAAGCTTCGTCAAAGATGCGAATATAAAGGAAAAGAGAAAAATCTAGCCAGTTTCAGAACTGTCGGAAAGGGTTTTGCTATGGAAGATGTTCAGAATCTCTTGGATCAGCGGGGTATTGAAATTCAACGGGTCGGCGTGAAGGAAGTCCACCTTCCTTTTCTGATCGCCACGCGCGACGGTGGTTATCAACAGATTTTAGGGAAGATCACCGCCGCTGTTAACCTACCGAAGGAATATAAAGGAACCCACCTCAGCCGTTTCATGGAGGTCTTGGTGGCCTGGGGGGATAAACCCATCTCCGGCCGGGAGTTAAAGCTGATGTTAATGGAGTTAAAAACGAGGCTCAAAGCGTCAGCAGCCGATCTATCCCTGGATTTTCGATATTTCATGCCGGTTACTGCCCCGGTCAGCGGCCTGACCTCCCCTTTAGATTTTTCTTGCCAGTTTTGGGGGCGGCTTACCGAGGCCGGTTACGATTTTCGCCTCACGGTTCATGTGCCCGTGGTCTCTCTGTGTCCCTGTAGTAAAGCAATCTCCCGGTACGGCGCCCACAATCAACGGGCGGTGATCCGGGCCGCGGTCCGTTGCCAGCCCGGAAGTTATCTTTGGATTGAAGACTTGATCTTACTCCTCAGGAGGCAGGGTAGTTCCTGCGTTTACCCCGTCCTGAAACGGGAAGACGAAAAGTTCGTGACCGAAGAGGCTTATGACCATCCGAAATTTGTCGAAGATATCCTCCGCGATTCGGTGCTCGCTTTACGCCGCGAACCAAAAGTCTCGTGGTTCCGCTTGGAAGTAGAAAGCTTTGAATCGATCCATAACCACAGTGCTTTTGCTTACTGTGAAGAAGAGACCGCTTCCTTACACCACGGCGTAAACGGACAAAACTCACAGTCTTCTCCGGGGGGATAATCCTCCGGATGATCGTGGGTGGTAATATAATCGACGGTTTTTCGGATCTGTTCCTCGGTAGCACCGAGGTTTTTTTCTGTTAAGGAACAAGGCAACTTAAGATCGGGGCGGACAAAATAGATCCAGCCTTCCGCCGGGAGTTGCTGGTATATCTCGCGGATCGCCAGGGCATAAAGGTACACTTGGAAATAGTAGCGGTCGCGGATCTTCCCCGGCGGTGGCAGACGGCGGTTGGTTTTAAAATCAACTACCACGATCCGCCCATCGGGATAGAAGAGAACCCGGTCGATAACCCCCTTAATGATTACGCTTTGCAAAGCCAAAACAAAGGGGAGCTCATTTTCCACCCGCACCCCGTTTTCGGGCAAGAAGGGACTGGCCAGGTAATTGTGGTACATCAGCTTCACCTGGTCAAAAGCGGCTTGCCGCTCCCCCGGCGGTAATCCTTGGAACCAACCTTCTAAAGCGATTCCCGCTGCTTCCATGCTTAAGGTGGGACCGGAGATCAGCCGGTGGAAGACTTCTCCCAGGAGCAAACTGTAATTGGTGGTAACCTTTTCTTCTGGTGAAGCAAGGGGGGCGGGAACCGTCGCCGGGTCGCTCCCTAAGCGGTGTTGCCAGAAAAATCGGCGGGGGCATTCCTGGAACGTAAGTAGTGGCGTTAACGAGAGCCGCCGGGTCGTCATCTTTTGTGTCGTAACAGGTAATTCTAAGGTCGAAGCGATCTCTTCAACCCCGGCTTTCTGCTGGTCAAAGACCAGTCCCAGCGGGGCGGTCACCGTTATCGACCGGGTAAGTTTAATCGGTTGTTTATCCAGATAAACCAGGCCTTCTTCCGCACTGATAATACCAGGCACCACCAGTTCCAACCAGTCCAGCCAGGACCGTCCCTCATCAATGGTCTCGGCTTTAACCTCCTTGGCGGTCGCGGATAATAATAAATAATCACGAGCCCGCGTAAGAGCCACATAGAACAGACGCTTTAACTCCGAGATTTCCGCCCTTTTCTCCACTGTTTTTAGTTCCATGGTCGCCTCCGTATCCAACCATGATCCGTTTGGATCTTTAACCTTATGGACAAGCCCCCACTCCTTATGATAAGCAATGGTTGTCCGGGATGACAGATTAAATTCCCGATCCAACTCCGGAATTACCACTACTGGAAACTCCAACCCCTTAGCCGCATGCACGGTCATCATCTGCACATAGTTCCCGTCCCCCTGTGGAACCGCCGCCTCTCCTTCCCGCACTTCCAGGGTGGATAGATGGCGCAAAAAAGCGACAAAGTCCCGTAACCCGGAGTAACCCTTCGCCGCAAAATCCTCCGCCCGCAGGATTAGTTTTTCCAGATTAGCCAGGCAACGTTCGCCTTCCGGTAAGGCGGCAACCGTGGCTAAATATCCCGTTCCCTCCCAGGCAGTGCGGAGGATCTCCGGGATCGAAAGTAAGTGGGCGTTTTGGCTTAAGGCGGTTATAAACTGGCGGAACCGTGCCAGACGTCTCCTTTCCGCGGTGGGGATCTCCGCCGGATAATCAGCAGCTTTCTCCCCCGTAAAAAATCCTTTGGTAAGGCCGTCGGGGTGGGCCAACCAGAAAAGTGCCCGGTCGGAAACCTGACAGAAGGGAGATCTTAACACCCCCGCTAAAGCCAGGGCATCATCGGGGCATTCGACGAGACGGAGCAGATTCAACTGGTCTTGAATCTCTTGACGGGCGTAAAACCCGACACCTGCGGTGACTTGATAAGGAATCCCCTGGACCCGGAAGGCGTCTTCAAAGGCTTTGAGATGGGTTTTCGTCCGAAAGAGTAAAGCCACATCCCCGTACTGCACCGCACGGGTGGCTTTCCCGTCTTGGATCAGCACCTCTCCCCCCTCCACCAACTGTCTGATTCTGGCGGCTAGCAGCAAGGGTTCATCTGCGTTGGCGAGTAAGATTTCAACCCCCGTCTCACCATCCCCGGTTTCCCGGTCCCCATTTGCGTTTACCGCTGGCACCAACGGGTGGTAGGGAAAAGCTTCACTGGCAAAAATAGCACGGCAGAGATGATTAATCACGGCGGCGACCACCGCTTTAGTCCGATAGTTTTTCGCTAAGACCAGAACTTGACCGTCCGAACCCAGCTTTGAGGCGGCCAAACCAGTCATGATCTCGACTTCCGCCCCACGAAAACGGTAAATCGACTGTTTCAGATCACCAACGAGAAACAACCTTCCTTCCCGGTGCCCTTCCCCGCACAAAAGTTGAATGATCTCCCATTGCAAACTGTTGGTATCCTGAAACTCATCTACCATAAAGTAAGCGAAACGCTTTTGGTATTCTTGGGCAATAGCCGGATGGGTACGGAGCATTTTCCGGACTAAGCAGAGTTGATCTGTAAAGTCCAATTTCCCTTCCAACTGTTTCAGGGAGCTATATTCCTGATCGAAGAGACGGAGAAAAGCGACGATCACCGGTTTTTGCACCGCTGCTTCCTGAGAAACCAGGGCCGTTCTGACCGCCTCCACCTGGTCGTGCACGTCGTCAATGGCCGGACGCAGTTGTTTGTTGAGGTTTTTCGGGAGGAAACCAAGGAGGTCCGTCAGGGTTTTCAAACCCTCTTCGGTCAACCGTTCCATCTTTTCTAGCTCCTCCTGGTAAGACGGCCATTGGGCAAAAAGGGCCGCCAGCAAATCCTGGGCACGAGGGGTTAGTCGGACTGCGCCCGCCTGTTGTTCCAGGTGAAAGAGGGCGCTTTTTAGATTCTTTTTGGCCGCTGTTAATTTTCGGTGCAAATCCTCATCCGGAGCGGACGCCGTCAGCTTTTCCACTTCCACCCCCGCTTCTTTCAAGGTGGTATATAAAGCCGGAAGCTGCTCCAGAAAGAAGTGGGATCCGAGCGCCAGAACCACCGGCAGATTATACCCCTCTTCATCCGTGGCCAACAAAGCACTCAAAGCACTTTTGGCCGCTTTCGCTTTAAACAGGTATTCTTCCCCTTCATCCAGAATTTTTCCCTGTGGATCGATGCCGGCTTCTACAGGGTGTTGCCGTAAAAGCGCTAAACATAAGCCATGGATGGTGGTGATTTTTGCTGCCACTTCCAACAACTCCACCTGTCGGGACCAATACTCCCTTTCCGAACCGGTACTCTTGTGGTAAATGGTCTTCATTTCTTTTCGGATCCGGTCCCGCATTTCGGCCGCGGCTTTGTTGGTGAAAGTAACCGCGACGATCTGGGGAACTTCACATCTTCGCGTCTGCAATAAATGCAGATATTTTTGGGTTAGGACTCTGGTTTTACCGGTACCGGCCCCGGCCATCACCAACAGATCCGTGGAAAAATCTTCAACGGCGCGTTGTTGTTCTTCATTCAGTTTCATCTTGCTCCTCCTTTCCCCAGATCCCTTGCCGACAGATGGACCAGAATTCACAGTAAGCAGGACACATCTTCGGTGGACAAAACGGAAAGGCGCCCTGCAGGATGGCGTGGTAGGCGCGTAAAGCCGCCGTCACCGCACCTTCCAGCGTCCCCGTCCACGCCTCCGCCGCGAGGGTGTTTCGGCTTTTTATCCCAAAGGCCTGAGCTTCCTGGCGCCAAATTCCCCGTAACCGGTTGGTTTTTTGGAGACTATAATAGGCGGCCCCCATTGGCTCTCCTTCCGGGAGAAAAAGGCGGTTTACTGCCAGCAGATACAAGGGAAGCTGGAGGCGTTTACCACTGAGAATCTCCGTTTGCGACGGCGGATTTCCCGTTTTATAATCATAGACAATGAAATTACCCGCCCGGTCCGTATCAACCCGGTCGATCTTACCCCAAATTTTTAACGGCGGTTGATCAGGCGAAGCGTCCTCCACCGCTAAGACCAGCGGCTTGGGCGTGGAACTGGCATCCGCTTCGTGTTTCAGGCCGCCGAAACCCAGTTCGAAATAGCAGGGAGTAAAGCGGCCGGCGGTCTTCTCCCCCCACTCCACTTCTTCCTGTACGACTCGGGTTAATATGGAAATTAAATTTTCCCGTCCGAGGACCAGTAAGTTGTGGTGAAGCATTGACTGGGCTGCGTCGGTCTGCGGGTAATAAGCTTCGACCAAAGCCCGGATTTCGGCAAGATAGCTGTCTAAACAGTCCCGTCGTAAAACGTGGCCCCGGTGGCACTGGAAAAATTCTTTCAACACAAAATGGGCGACACTACCTTCGGTCAGCCGGGAAGGAATGATCTCCGGTTCGCCCAAAGGGTCAATCTTGAGCCACCGCCGGCAAAAATAAAGGAAAGGACAGGTCCCGTACTCTTCCAAAGCCGAAATACTAAAGGGCTGATCACCCAGTTTCGCCTGGAGGAACTGCGCTTCCGACGGGCCTAAATAACCGTTACGGGCACGGCCATCTCGGTGCCGCCCCAACGCAGCCTCGATCTTTTCTTCAATCTCCATTCCCAAAGCGCCGGTGCTGACCGAACAGAGCGGAGTAAGCAAACTCGCGGTCTCCACCTCTTTAATTGGTTGCCCGGTTGGTAAGAGTTTTTTCAGGTCATCCCAAAAGGAACTGGGGTTTACCTCTTCCCCTTCCGCATTGGTTTGGCTGCAAGTGAGGACCAGTTTTTCCCGGGCAGTTTTCAGGACATAAGAAAAGAGGACGCGTTCCCGTAGTAATTGGTCGCGATTGGTCGGCAGAAAAGAAGCGAGCATCCAGTCTTGGACCGTTTCTTCCCTTAAAAGCCAACCCGCCGGGTTTAAGTGTGGGACAACCCCCTCATTGAGGCCGACGACAAAAGATACCCGAAAGCTGAGGCCCCGCGCCTCGGTTGGGGTTAATAATCGGACGCCGTTCTGCCAAGTCGTTGGTTTCGGCGTAAACTCCTGGGCCAGCATGGATTCGAGCGTTAAGTAAAAATCGGCCAGTTTAACCTCCTGCGAAGCAAAGGACCCCGTTAAGTTTTGGCCTTTCTGGACAAGGGCTCTTAGTTTCCCAAGGAAGGAGGTCTGGACAAATCTGGCTGGTAGAAAGGATGTAGACCCGACGGATGGGGGCAGGAAGTTGTTTAAAAGCAACGGGTAATCTAACCACTCCAGACAACGTTGGAAATATTCCCCGTAGGTACCGTGGAGCGGAATATCTGCGAGCAAAGTTAACAGGTCTTTGCTTTGAGCTCCCTTTCCTTCCGCCAAGGCATCAATCTTCGTGAGTGCAGCTTCCCATTCCCCCAGGGTTGCGGGGGGGTCAATCCGGTATAGTTGATCCGGCGGATAGATACCGCCCCAGCGCAGATATTTGACCATCTCGGCCCAATCAAAAGCCGATAAAACAACACGAAAGGGTTGGAGTAAAGCCTTGGCCGCTGGTTCGTGCGTTAAGGGGTTGTTAATTTGGGCCGTCACCGGAATCCCAAACCCCGAGAGGATTTCATAAGCCTCTTCGATCGGGTAAGGGGTGATCACCCCGATTTCCTCCGGTGACAGGGTTGGATCGGCAGTGAGTAACCCTTTCAGCACATTAGCCACCGCGACCAGCTCATGGCGGCTCCCCCCTTTTACTTTCAGCAATTCGACGCTCCCGTCGGGGCCGGGGGGAGTAGACTCCGGTAGGCTGCTCCACAAATTCTGTTGGAGATGAAAAAGCAATAGGCGGCCTTCCTTGTTTTCCTCTTTTGCTTGATAACGGGAATAGACAAGTTCTGACGTCTTCTCTTTGGTCTGCAGCGTGGGCAGCGGTAGCCCTTTCCGGTCGGCAAGCCCATGGTCAAAGACCACCGTCACCTCCATCTGGTGGCCAAGCTTATGTAAAAGGGCCTCTTGTTGCTGGGTAAAATCGGTAAACCCGATCACCAAGAGCTGTTTTCCTTTAAGCCAGTGGACGGCATTGGCGCTTTCGGCAACCGCCAGACGGAATTTCTCTTCCCCATCAGCCAAATGCCGTTCGTTGAGGAGTTGCTGATAGCGTTCGTAGACTGCAGCCAGCTCTCGTAAAGGTTGATTCGTTGCTGGCACCAAGTTACGAAAGAAAGCCGGTTCAAGACCCGCCCGTTTCAGGAGGCTAATCTCCTGACGGAGGGCAGCATAAAAGCCAGCCGCCGGGAAGGCTTGCGCCAGATATGGGATCTTCCCCTCCTGCGCCAGTGCGGAAACGGCTAAACGTAAAAGTAAGACGCTGTCCCCGGGCGTTAAGTCGGAGAGGTCGGGACGGGTTTCCTGCAGAAGATCCCGGACAAAACCATCGAACAAGACAAAACGAACCCCACCCCAACTGCCGACAGCCGGTAGTAATTGTTCTTCCCAGTACTCCAAGAGTGTTTGGGTGGGAAAAATGAGCACCGGCTTCTGTTGACCGGGCTTTTGCCATTCCAATCCCATCAGGTCCCGGATCGAACGGACTGGATCTCGGTAGAGATCGGGATGTCGAATAATTTTCAGCATGAACTCCGCCCCCATCCTGATTCTTGTGATCAGGTTCTTGTTACGGGCGTTATTTTCCTGCTGGAAGATTGCTTGTCCTTAAAACATGGTGTAAGATAATGCTAAAAGCCGGAAAATTGAAAGGAGGTTTGTCCGGTGGGGCAAAGACGTTTATACCGTTCCCGTAAAGAACGGATGATTGCCGGGGTGGCTGGGGGGTTAGCCGAATATTTAGACGTTGATGTCAGTGTGATCCGAATCGTATGGCTTCTCACTCTTTCGTTCGGTGGGGGGCTGGCTTATCTGATTGCGTGTTTTATCATTCCCGAACAGCCTTTTGGTTCGGAATACAACGAAAGCCCGTTTAACGACGACTGGAACAGAACGGAAAGCCAAACAAAACCGGAAGAACACGACCTACGGTGGCGCCGGAGCGGGGTAATCCTGATCGTACTGGGCCTCTATTTCTTGTTGCGCGCCCTGCTTCCTTGGCCGCGTTTTCGCGACTTAATACCGTTTATCTTAATTTCCCTTGGCCTCATCATTCTCTTTGGTGGTTTCAAGCGTAAGAGTTAAAACTGATCTATAATCCCCTCCTCGGTAATGACCGCATTAACCTTAATATCGTGGGGGTCAACGGGAAGGACGTCGGCGATCTGCTGCTGAAAAGCAAGCCCAATCTTGACCGCATCCGGTCGGATTGTTGCGAGATAACGGTCATAATAGCCGCCCCCTCTACCCAACCGGTTACCTTGCCGGTCAAAGGCCAGACCGGGAATGAAGAACAGATCAATCTCCTCCGGGAAACACAGTTGTCCGTTACGGGGTTCCAAAATTCCATAAACCCCCGGTGTTAAGCTCTCGAGACTGTCCACGCGCCGAAACTCCATCTTCCGGTTTGCTTGGTCAACAACAGGAAGGGCTAAAACAAAGCCCGCCGTCAATAGGCTAGCCAAGAGCGGCTGCGTGACCACTTCATGACCAAAGGAGGAATAAGCGGCGATTACTTGTTTGTTCTGTAAAGCCGGTAAGGCCAAAGCCAATGAAGAGATTACTGCGCTCCGTCTGTGCACTTCTGCCAACGGTATCTGCTTGAGCTGGGCTTGGTAGGCGGCGCGCTGTTCTTTTTTGGCTTTTTTTATTGTGGATTGCAATGCCATGCCCCCTTTGCTTCGTCCTCGTTTCCAAAAGAGGACAAAGAAACCCCGCCATGTCGTTTACGGCTGAAGGTTACCTGAACCCGCTCTCACAGGTGGGTGCCTACCCAGAGGCTTTGTGTGTCCTTCTTTCGCGAAGGCTTACAGGCCGCCATCCGGAGCTCGGCTCCCTAGGTAAATGTGTTGGTTCAAAACATCAGCTTCGTCACGCGCACAGCAGGGTTTCGCTTGTTGTTTCTATCTTGATAATACCATATGAGGGCTTATTCTTGCAAGTCTGCACTTGTCGATTGGTTTTTCCTAAACTTGGTAGTCAAATGCACCTCATCCAGCTGTTCTTTGGTTACTGGTGAGGGAGCCATGGTCATCAAACAAGTAGCGCTGGTCGTCTTCGGGAAGGCGATCACATCGCGCATACTGTCGGCCCCCGCCAGTAGCATCACCAAACGGTCCAAACCTAGAGCTATGCCACCGTGGGGCGGAGTACCGTATTCAAAAGCTTCCAATAAAAAGCCGAATTTTTCTTGTACCACGTCGGGGGTTAAGCCCAGCGTGGCAAAGATTTTTTCCTGGAGACTGCGCTCGTGAATCCGAATACTACCACTGCCCAATTCCATTCCATTCAAGACCAAATCATAGGAGTTCGCGCGGACCTGTAAAGGATCCGAATCTAACAGCGCCTTCTCTTCCGGCAAGGGTGCAGTAAAGGGATGATGCATCGATGCCAAGCGGTTGGTGGTGGGATCCTTTTCAAACAAGGGAAAGTTCAGAACCCATAATAAATTATACTGGTTTTCCGGGATCAAATTTAAGCGGCGGCCAAACTCGAGGCGTAAGGCCCCGAGCGCCGTAAGCGCTTGAGTTGGATTCTGGTCAGCGATGATGATGATCAAATCACCGTCTTCCGCTTCCAGCTGGGCAAAGATCTGTTCTAACTGGTCTGGGGTGAAAAACTTACTGATCGGCGATCTTACTTTCCCTTCGGTTAAGGCAAAATAGGCAACGCCTTGTGCGCCGTACTTCGCCGCCAGCGGTGATAAAGCATCCAACTCCCGGCGGGTATACGCGCCGCACCCCGGGGCGTTGAAGGCAACCACTTTACCCCCTTGGGCCACAACCTTGCGGAACACGGCAAACTCCCCTTCGGCCACCAGGGCGGAGATATCCTTCAATTCCATCCCGAACCGGGTGTCCGGTTTATCACTGCCGAAACGGTTCATGGCTTCTTCGTAATCCAACCGGGGAAAAGGCCGGGGCACGTCGATCCCTTTGAGCTCTTTTAAGAGCATCGCCATCATCTCTTCCATCAAAGTGAGGATCGTTTCCCGCTCCACAAAGGACATCTCTAGGTCGATCTGGGTAAATTCAGGTTGACGGTCAGCCCGTAAATCTTCATCCCGGAAACAACGGGCGATCTGAAAATACTTCTCCATCCCGCTCACCATCAATAATTGCTTAAACAGTTGCGGGGATTGGGGTAAAGCGTAAAATTGACCAGGATTGACGCGGCTGGGAACTAAAAAATCCCGCGCTCCTTCCGGAGTACTCCGGGTCAACATGGGGGTTTCAATCTCCCAAAATCCTTTTTCGTCTAAAAAATCGCGGATCAGTTTCACGATCCGATGGCGCAGGGCCAGATTCTTCTGCATTTTAGGGCGGCGCAGATCCAGATATCGGTACCGCAGGCGGAGGGTCTCTTCTTCTTCCGCCTGTTCATTCACATAGATCGGTGGTGTTTTCGCCGCATTGAAGATGACCAGTTCGGTAGCGGCCACCTCCACCGCACCTGTGGCCATCTCTGGGTTGACCATGTTCTCCGGTCTTTTCTGCACTTGCCCCTTCACCATGATGACATATTCATTCCGGAGGGTCTCCGCGGTTTTAAAGAGTTCCGGCTGTTCCTCGGGATTAAAGACAACCTGGACAAGCCCGGTCCGGTCTCTCAGATCAACAAATAATAATCCTCCCAGGTTCCGGTAACGATTTACCCAACCATTTAACGTGACAGTCTGCCCGACTTCGTTCAGACCGATTAAACCACATGCGTGGGTACGGATTGGTGATGACAATATTATTCCTCCCTTAGCGGTACTTTCGGCCCCCGGGGGCTGACCAGTTCTGTAATCTCCTCCAACAGACCGGACGCCGGGAGTCGTTTTTGGCTTCCATCCGCCATTGCTTTCAGTGTCACTTGCCGCTCCCGCCATTCATCTTCACCGAGGATCAGCGTATACACGGCCCCTGCTTTATGGGCCGTTTTTAGCTGCGCTTTCAGGCTTTTTGTCCCATTACCCATTTCCACACTGAACCCCTGGCGGCGAAGCGCCGTCGCCAGTTCAAAGGCGACCACAGTTAACTCTTCGCCCAAAGGCAAGACATATAACTGGGGTCCACTGGCGAGCTCCGGAATCTTCCCCTGTTGTTCGAGCGTGGTAAAGAGCCGTTCAATCCCGGAAGCAAAGCCCACCCCGGGCACGGCCGGTCCACCGCATTCGGCCACCAGCCCATCATAGCGGCCTCCTCCACAGAGGGCATTTTGGGCACCCAAGTCATTATTGATGACCTCAAACACGGTCCGGGTATAATAGTCTAATCCCCGAACCAACTTGGGAGACAATTTATATTTGACACCGACCTGCTTAAGGAGGGTTGTAACCTGGTCAAAATGGTCACGGCAGTCGGCACAGAGGTAATTATGGATCGATGGCACCCGACTGATCACTTCTTGGCAAGTCGGACTTTTACAGTCCAACAAACGCAAAGGATTACGGACCAAGCGCATACGGCAAGTGGAACAGAGCGCTTCGGCTTCGGCCTCCAAGGCAGAAGTAAGTGCGGCTTTGTATTCTTGACGGCACTCGGGGCAGCCCACCGTATTCAAGTGAATTTCCAGTGCGGTCAGGCCCAGTTGACAGTAGAGGTCATGGGCTAAGATGATCACCTCGGCATCGGCAACGGGACTTTCTTCGCCGATCATTTCGACCCCAAACTGATGAAACTGTCGAAAACGACCAGCTTGCGGCCGTTCTTGTCGGAACATCGGACCGATATAAAAAAGTTTCGTCACCGGTGCCTGACCATAAAGCTTATGCTGAATATAGGCCCGGACTACCGAGGCGGTCCCCTCCGGTCGCAGCGTGAGACTGCGCCCCCCTTTATCCGTCAGCGTGTACATTTCCTTCTCCACAATGTCGGTGGTTTCACCGATCCCGCGTTGAAAGAGTTCGGTATGTTCAAAAATGGGCGTGCGGATCTCGCCGTATCCATAAGAAAGCAATACATCCCGGATTTTCGACTCCATCCATTGCCAGACCAAAGCTTGTTGCGGCATCAGATCAAAAGTGCCGCGTGGCGCAGTTGTCAAAGTCATCCCTCGTTCCTATAACTAACTTACTTAATCATCACGGAAAGAAAGGGTGAAGGGACCAGCCCTCCACCCACGCACACATTGTCAGATGACAGCGGTTATTCCGCCGGAGTTTCGATGATCCCCTCTTGGTTCTGTTCTGCTTCGCGTTTTTTCTGCTCCTCTTCCAATCTCCGGTTGAACTCTTCCTGTTCCTGCCGGATCTTCTCTTGCAGATCGGCAATCTTGGCCTCTAAGGCTTCGGTTTCGGCGGTCAACTCTGCCTCCTTTAACACAGCCAGTACTTGGTTGAGAAGAGCAAGATCATCGCCGGCTTTGGCTTCTGCCGCCGCCAGGGCCGTTTTGGCATTTTCGCGATCACCTTTCGCTTGGTAAAGATCGGCTTTTCCGATCTCGACTTCGAAGTTATCCTGTAAATCTTTGGGGATGCGGGCAAAGACACCAAGGGCCGCATCGTATTCTTCTAATTCTTTATAGACTTCAGCCAACGCGAGGAAAGTCTTGAGCTCTTTTTTGTATCGCTTATCTTTTAACGCCTTCTCAAAGGCTAAAGAAGCCTCGACCCATTTCCCCTCCTGCGCTAGACTGTATCCTAACAGGTAGGGGTCTAAGATCTCGATCTTAGCGTGCTTCGTCCGTTGTTCTTGAACCCATTCGCTTTTTTTCTCGGTCAGAAACTTGTTGGCAATAAGGTCGTCTCTGATGATCTCTTTCTCCTGTTCCCACTGTTCGCCTTCGGCCAGTTTTTTGTCATGCACCATGATCAGATGGTAACCAAACTGGGTTTTAACCGGCGTGCTGTACTCACCAACCTCAAGCGCCAAAGCGGCCTCCACGAACTCAGCAGCAAAGGCATTTTTAAAGTAAGTGAGCGGAACACGGCCGAGTCTTCCGCCCTGTTCTTTATTACTACTATCATCCGAATGCTCCCGGGCCAGAGCGGCAAAGTCGGCACCATCCTGCAGCTGTTGGTAGATTTCTTGTGCCTTCTTGCGTGCCTCCTGATCGGAAAGGGGTTCGGCCGTCACCTGGGGGTTGGTCGCAATAAGGATATGGGACGTTTCCAGCTCTTCATAACGGTCAATGATCGCTTGCTCGTCCACTTCCAGTTGGGCTTCTTTACCCAAAGCAATATACAGTTTCTGTTCTGCCAGGATGTCACGGAGCATCGACTTGAGCCCTTTCAGGTTCCCGGCACCGGTTTGGTAGATCAAGTACTCCAGCTCTTCTTCACTGTCGATCTGATTATAGAGTTTAATCTCGGCAAGGAGATCTTCTACTTCTTGATTGGAGACTGTGATCTTCCGTTTTTCAATCTCCTGTTTGACCAGTTCCTGACCGATCAGATACTCCATTGTACTCAGTTTGATCTGGTCTTCACCGAAGAAAGTTCCATATTGCTGCATATAGCGGAAGTACACTTCGTTAAAATCCTTATCGGAGATTTTCACCTTGTTCACCCGAACGGAAGGGCCTTTATAGAAAACCGGGGTATCGACGTTTCCAAAGCGCGGAATCGCATAAAACAAACCAACAACCAAACCTAAGACTAAAATAATAATAACCGGTTTCAAAAAGGTCTCAGTTAACCGGCGAAGACGCATAATCCCAGCCAAATAAATTCCTCCTTCTTAAAGATGATTTCACCATCAATATAGTAGTAAATCCACAAAGCCCATGGTAAGCATCAATCCTAATTGTACCCAAAGCCGCTGGCAATGTCAATTCGCACTCGTTATGAGTCTATTGACTTTTTCCGCCACTAGTTCTTTGATCCGCCCCCGGTAGGTAGCAGGACATTTGGGGTTGGGAGTTCGGGAAACCTTTAAACTGACCGGATCAAACCATTTACTCATCCCTCCTCCCCCTAAACCTAAAACGGTTGAACGTTCTTCCATCATGATAATGTTGTATATCCCCTCCCAACCCGGAAGGGTGTAACCGCAATTTTCCTGTCCGCCCACGCTCCTTCTTTGCCGGTAAAGATAATAGGGGTAATACCCGGCTGAGCTTAGCCGCGTCCTGCTGGTCTCTAACCAGCAGGCAACCCTTTCTTCGGCAATCTCCGCTTTAACTTGGGAAAAGTCCCAGGTCGCTGCGCGTTTTGGTGCCAAGGTATGCAAGGTAATGTTTTCGCTCTGGTAGGCAAGGAGCTTTTCGAGCGTATCATCCCAGTCTTCTTCCCCCTCTCCGGGCAGACCAACAATCATATCCATGTTTAAACAGGGAAAGTCCAAAGTACGTACCAAAGCCACCGCTGCTTCCAACTGTTCAACGGTATGCTTCCGTCCGATCCGCGCCAAGGTGCAGGGGTTGAAGGTTTGCGGATTAACACTAACCCGGGTGACCCCATAATCCCGCAGTAACTTCAGTTTCTCCCGGTCTAAAGTATCAGGGCGTCCGGCTTCCACGGTATATTCCAACAGTTCACCTAGGGGGAAACTATGGCTAATCCGGTTAAGTAAGTCCCGTAATTGACTTACCGTTAAGACCGTGGGCGTTCCGCCCCCAATGTATAGCGTGGCCGGAGAAAGGCCAATCCGGGTGAGCGCTTTGCCGATCTCCTCAATTTCGTAAGCAAGCGCCACTAAAAACCCCTCAACCAAGTGCGCATGGGTGGTTAAGGGATGGGAAGCAAAGGAACAATAATGGCACTTCGTCGGACAGAAGGGAATCCCCACATAAATACTGAGGCGCCCTGCCACTTTTCGGAAAAAAGGCCTTTGGACTTCGCCTACGGCCGTTAAGTGGGCCGCTTTCTCCGGAACCAGCACAAACTGGTCGCGTAGTCGCTCTTCTACTTCCGCCGGGCTAAAGCCTAAATCCCGCAGGTAGTGATAGATCTTGCTCGGGCGGACACCAGTAAGAATCCCCCAGGGAAGGGGCGACGCACCGCTTTTTTGTAGTAAAAGCAAGACCCCTTTGCGAACCATTTCCTTTTGCCGCTGGGCAAAAGCATCCATACCGTAGCGGGGATCGCTGATCTCCCGGTCGGTAAAGCTGATCTGGGCGGCCTGCCGACCCCCAATCCTCCCCTCGCAGGTAAGCTCCTGCTTCGTTCCGCTGACTGTTATTTCGATCCGGTAGTCGGCGGAGCCAGTAGTGAAAACCGCCTCCGGATCGACCGCACGTACCATGTTTTCCATGTTGGCGGTGTTCCCCGGTAGATTACATTCAAGCTCGTAAGAAGGCATCTATTCCCCCCACCAATTACTTTAGAAAAGGATTGAGTTGCTTTTCGCGCCCGATAGTTGTCTCCGGACCATGGCCGGGGAAAACACGGGTTTCATCGGGCAGTCGAACCAACCGCTGCAAACTGCAGTTTAAAGTGGCTTGGTCGCCTCCCGGCAGATCGGTTCGGCCGATACTCCCGGCAAAAAGGGTATCCCCACTAAACAACAGCCCCGACGTGGAGACGGATATTCCGCCCGGAGTATGCCCCGGAGTATGATTAATCTTTAGCATTTGCCCCCCTAAACACAGGACATCGCCATCGGTTAATAACTGGTCCGGCTTTACCACAATTTGCCGGCCAAAAAGAGCAGAAAGGTTGAGTTCCGGATTGGCTAACATCGCGGCATCGGCGGCATGGATAGCAACGAGGGCACCAGTATTCGCTTTTAGCTCATTGACCCCGCCAATATGGTCATAATGACCGTGGGTAAGCAGTATATACTTTAAACCCAATTTATTCTGTGTTAGCTCCGCCAGGATCTCTTGTGGTGAACCGCCTGGGTCAAAACAGGCAGCTTCCAAGGTTTCTTCATCCCACAACAGATAGCTGTTGACTTCGAGTTCACCAAGGACAAACTGTTGTAGTCTCATGTTGATCCCACCCTCGTTTTTTTAACGGATCGGCCCGATCCGTTTGAGCGGCCAAAAACGCCAGAAAGCCCGGCCCACGATGTTTTTCCGTGGGAGAGCCCCCCAATAATGACTATCCCAGCTTTGGTTCCTATTATCCCCCAAAACGAAATACTCGTCTTCCCCCATAGTCACGGGCCCGAATTCATAAATGGGACGCCGCTCCGGTGAAATATAATCTTCCGTGAGGGGAACACCATCGATCCATACTTTACCTTCGGTAATCTCCACCGTCTCACCGGGTAAGGCAATGATCCGTTTGATAAAATCATCGAGTTTTACCGGTTCACCCTGACGACCCTGCTGCTGATTGGCGAGATAATTTGCGTCCTCTGTTGGGTGGAAAACAATAATATCACCGCGTCTGGGTTCACGAAAGCGGTAAGAGACTTTCTCTACTAAAAATCGGTCCCATTCGATGATCGTCGGGCGCATCGACGGACTGGGGACATACCGCGCTTCGACGACAAAGGCACGTAAGATCAAAAACAGAACTAACGCGGGAAGTACGACCTCAAGGATCTCCCGGAAGATTCTATTTAATTTCAAAGCCAATCTCCTCCCCGACTACGATGCGGAATAAATGGACATATAAACAAGAACGTAAAAAAACAAGAGACAGTTCCGCTTCGTGTCAAAATTATATTATAAAAGGCCCCCAAATTACGGGAGGGCCTTATAATACGAGATGAACGGAGCCTTTCCGAAGTAGAATAAAATTGCTTAGTGGAAAATTAACGATCCACTGCTTCTTTCAAAGCTTTCCCCGGTTTGAATACCGGTACCTTCCTGGCTTTGATCTCGATGGCAGCTCCGGTTTGCGGATTCCGTCCCATCCGGGCGCTCCTTTCTTTCACCTCAAAACTGCCAAAGCCAACCAGTTGGATCTTGTCTCCTTTGGACAAAGTTTCTGTCATCACTGAAAAAAGTGCGTCAACTGCTTTCCCCGTGTCTTTCTTCGTTAAACCGCTTTTTTCGGCGACTACATCGATCAACTCTGTTTTCGTCATCAACCTTCACCTCCTTCTCATGCACCGACCGGCGCATTATGGAAAGTAGTATTCAATAGTTACCTTGGAAATTGCATTTATCTATTCTAGATAATTCCCCGTTCTCCTTCTGTCTAATCGAAAAATATTTTATCCAGCCTTATAATATTGGGGTTTTGCCGTTGCTTTTAAAAAAAATTAAAGCCGTGCTTTACACGGCTTTCCCAGCTAAACAAGGGTTTTATATAATGATACAGATCAACCCGCCGCTGCCTTCATTCAAAATTTTGGTCAACGTTTCTTGCAGCTTTTCTTGGGCATGAGGCGGCATTCGGCTTAATTTAGCTTGAATTCCTTCCTTCACCAAGTCGTGAAGGGTCTTGCCAAAGAACTCGGTCTTCCAAATTCCTTCCGGATCTTTTTCGAATTCTTCTGTTAAAAAGCGGACAAACTCCTCCCCTTGTTTTTCCGTGCCGACCACCGGGATAACTTCCGTCTGAATATTGGCTTTGATAAAATGATAGGATGGGGCAGCAGCCCGGATACGCACCCCACACCGGCTCCCTTGCTGAATAAGCTGGGGCTCGGCAAACTCAATCTCATCCATTTGCGGCATAACTAGACCGTAGCCGAACTCGCGCACTTGAGCAAGGGCCCCGGCTACTTTTTGGTATTCGTTTTTCACCGCAACGAGTTCTTGTATATTCCGTAAAAGGTCCCCGTTGTTCTGTAGGGAAAGACCGGTCATCTCCTGTAAAACCTGATAGAACAGGGCCTCTGCCGTTTGGATCCGGATCACGACCGCACCCTTCCCTAAATCAACCTTGTCAAGAAAGACCTCTTCCATCTGTTCGACGTTGCCCAGGCTCGTCAATGCTCCCTCAATATCCTGCACCTTCTCCACCGCCGCTACCGCAGACAACACCGCTTCCTCATAAGTGCAACGGAGCCAATGGTCGGTCGGCAGTTCTTCGATCCAGTCGACAAAATTGACCTGAATCTCCTGGACCGGGAACATCTTTAACACGCTCTGCATAATACGGTTCACTTCATCCGTTTCCATCCGCAAACAATCTACTGACAATACCGGGACTTTGTATTTCTCCTGCAGAGCTTCGACTAATTCTATGGTCTCCGTGGCTTCCGGATGTATCGAGTTAACCAGGACAACAAAGGGTTTACCAAGGGCGGTCAGTTCGGCCACGACCTTTTCTTCCGCGGGCAGATAATCCTCCCGTGGGATCTCGGTTATACTCCCATCGGTGGTAACCACCAAACCAATGGTGGAATGGTCTTGGATCACTTTTTTCGTGCCCATCTCTGCTGCCACCTGGAAAGTTACCGGCGTTGTGCTCCAGGGGGTGATCACCATGCGCGGCCCTGTCTCATCTTGATAGCCCCTGGCCCCATCAACAGTGTAACCGACACAGTCCACCATCCGCACCCTTAATTCAACCTGGTCAAATTTGAGGGGAACTGCCTCATCGGGAATAAACTTAGGTTCCGTGGTCATGATCGTTTTGCCGGCACCACTCTGTGGCATTTCATCCATGGTGCGCTCGCGGTGGTGCTGATCGCTGATGTTCGGCAAGACCATTAATTCCATAAAACGCTTGATAAAAGTGGACTTTCCGGTCCGCACCGGTCCGACAACACCAATATAGATGTTTCCATCCGTACGTTCGGCGATATCTTTGAAGATATCAAACCGTTCCAATCCTCCTCCCCCCTTTTCTCCTTCAAGTTCAACCAAAACGTCAAGCGTCTTTCTTTGCACACACCTCCCAAAAGCCTTAAATTCTGGACTTCGATCCATCGGTCTTGATCTCAATATATATACAACAGAAGATGAGCCGATATGCCTCTCTTGCGGAAATCCTCTGGGTCGATCATTATCGCCAGGATCCAGGGTCTGCTTATCTATATGAATGTAAAGCCCAAAATAGGACAAAAAAACAACCCTTCCGGGTTGTTCTCTCTACATTTAATAAAATATTAGTCGTTCCTTCTCCCGGCGCTAGAAACGCCGCCGGATAAAAGTATGAGGCACGATGCCTTTTCTAGGGGGAAAGAACTAGAGTGGCAAAGTCCTGCGGCCCTGTACCAAAAAGCCAGTAAGTCTTGGCTTCGCCTTTGCTGCTAATCTCGTTCACCCCGACCTGAACCGGTATTTCCCCGTACCGAGAAGAAAGGCCCAAATTGTTCAGATCAATGGCGGCGGTTAAAAAATAGCCATGTTGAACAGGGACCGAACGCACCATTACACTTGTCTGGCGCCAAGAAGCGCCGGAGATGTTCACAAGCGGCTCTTTAATTTTACTGCTGGGCAACAGATATAAAGTTACCGGATTTGAACCCTCTGGCCAAAAAGTGAGCCGCAGATGGTCACTGCCTTGAAAATCTAAAGAAAAATCGTCTTGAAAGGTTAAAAAAGGGTCTTTGACGAGAAAACCCAGATATAACTGCTGCTGATCAAAACCGGCCAAAAGACGGATCTTCAAACCGTTGTGCAAAGAAAATTCATAAGCGGTTGTGTTTTCCACCCAAACTTTCTCTGACAAAGTCCCGTCAAAACCTTCCCCAACCCGAACGGCTTTTAAACGTGCCGCCGCCGTTACGGAGGGGGTTCCCATCACCAATAGCAAAATAAACAGCAGAAAGCTGGTTTTAACCAGTTTCTTCGTCATTATAATCGCTCCTTTCCGCGGCCGGATGTATGTGCCATCTTCGGCACGGAATGGCATGATTCCTTTTGCTTAATTGCTGGAAACCTCAGGGCTGATCAGACAAGCGTCTCTATTTCGGAACGGCGCTCCCGAATCATCAGATCTTCCACCGCTTGGCGGGGGGGATAATCCTCGAACAACACTTGATACATTTTTTCAATAATCGGCAATTCAACCTGGAACTTTTTGCTGAGCGCATAGGCGGCTTTCGTCGTTGGAACGCCTTCCACCACCATTGGCGTCGAAGCCAGAATTTCCTCAAGACGGCGGCCTTTCCCAATCTCCCGGCCCGCCCAAGCGTTTCTGCTATGCCGACTCGCGGCCGTCACAAAAAGATCCCCCAGGCCCGACAGGCCGGAAAACGTAACCGGTTCTGCCCCCATCGCCACTCCAAGGCGGCGCATCTCCGCCAAAGCCCTCGTCACCAAAGCAGCTTTCGTGTTATCCCCAAAATTTAATCCGTCACAGATTCCGGCAGCCATCGAAAAAACATTCTTTAAGGCACCACCAAGCTCAACCCCGGTCCGGTCTTGATTCGTATATACCCGGAAATACGGTGACATAAAGACTTCTTGCACCAGTTCGGCTACTTTTAAATCGGGGGCCGCGACGACCGTAGCCGAAGGTAGACCGCGACTTACTTCTTCAGAATGATTCGGCCCCGAGAGGGCGACGATTTCATGGTGTAGAGCGGGCAGCTCCTCTTTTAAGACTTGGGTCAAGGTTTTTAGCGTTTGGATCTCCACGCCTTTCCCGGCGTTCACCACAACCGCGTCCGGGGAAAGGTACGCGATAAAATGTTTCGCCGTTGCCCGCAGCCACTGCGACGGAACAACAAAGGTCAGGAGTTCTGCTCCTTGCGCGACTTCCGCCGGATCGGTGCTTGCCACCAGTTCAGTAGGGAGGACAACTCCGGGGAGAAATCGTTCATTGGTGTGTTTTTGGTTGATCTCCTCCATCGTTTCTTGTTCATAAGCCCATAGTGTAACCTGGTGTCCATTCTCCGTTAATAATTTAGCAAGCGCGGTTCCCCAGCCTCCTGCTCCTACTACTCCAACCTTCATTTGTGATCCTCCTTAGCCTTTTTACGTAAGATTTTGTTTTCGGTACCGTTTATAATCCTCTGAATATTAGCGCGATGTCGGAAAATTGCCAAGGCGCAGGCCAGCGTGGCATATATTAATAAGTTGGTTTCACCCGGATATAAGATCAGACAGCTCAAGGGCAGACCTAAAGCCGCCACCATCGAGGAGAGGGAGACGTAGCCGCTGAGCACTAAGGTGATTATCCAGAGGGGTATAAGAATCAGTAGGGTTTCCGGGGCCAAGACAATAATCGTCCCAAAGGAAGTCGCAATCCCTTTTCCTCCTCGAAAATTAAATTGAAGCGGCCAATTATGGCCGGCAATGACCGCCAGACCACACCAAGGGGCAATCTCGGGTACACCCAGCCAACCACCGATCATACTACCAATGATCCCCTTTAACGCATCACCAACCAATACGATCAAACCAAAGAGCGGTCCTAAAATTCGGTAGACATTGGTTGCGCCCGGATTTCCGCTCCCTTTCTTCCGCACATCAACCCGGGAAATCAGGGCTATCAATTCCCCGAATAAAATACCGCCTAGAAGATAACTAAGGACAACTGCTAAAACTATCCGCATCATGTACACTCCCGCTTATTTTTGGTTATTCTTTCGTCCTTGATCGCACCAAAAAATGGATCGGTGAGCCGGTGAAACCAAAGTTTGCTCTAATTTGGTTCTCTAAAAACCGGCGGAATGAAAAGTGCATTAGCGCTGGGTCATTCACCCACAGTTGAATCGTAGGAGGCTTTACCTTAACTTGCGTGGCATAATAAACCTTAAGTTGTTTTCCTTTATGGGACGGTGGTTGGTGGCGTAGCAACGCTTCACGGAGCAAGGCGTTCAAAGCCCGGGTCGGAACCCGTTTGGTGAATTCATTCGCCACTTTAAAAACTTCCGGCAAGACTTTATTTACTCTTTGCCCTGTTTTCGCCGAGATAAAAAGGACCGGAGCATACTCTAAAAAGGAAAGTTCGGCGCGGATTTTCTCAGTAAACGCTTTTGCGGTCCGGTCGTCCTTTTCCACCAGATCCCACTTGTTGACGACTATAATCACCGCTTTCCCAGCTTCATGGGCGATTCCAGCTACTTTTTTATCTTGCTCCGCCAAGAAATCGGTCGCATCCAGCACCACCAGGGCGACGTCTGCTCTTTCCACCGCCCGGATCGCCCGGAGGACGCTATAATACTCAACAGCCTCCTCCACCCGGGCTTTACGCCGGATCCCGGCGGTGTCGACCAGGATATAATTGGTCCCCCCATACTGAACAGGCGTATCAATCGCATCGCGGGTCGTTCCCGGGAGCGGACTGACGATCACCCTTTCTTCGCCTAAGAGCGCGTTGAGTAGCGAAGACTTACCCGTATTCGGCCGGCCAATTAGGGCAACGCCGATCGCATCCTCCACTTCCTGTTGTTGGACGGGAAATTCGGCCACGGTTTGGTCCAAAAGGTCACCAAGGTTTAAGGCGTGTTCGGCCGAGACCAGGATCGGCGGGCCGAACCCCAACGGGTAAAAATCACTGGCTAGCGCCGGGTCGTACGTATCAACTTTATTACCCACCAAAATCAAGGGTTTCTGCGTTTTCCGCAAAATATCAGCGATCTCCTGATCCAAGGGGTGGAGACCCTCCCTGGCATCAACAACAAACCAGATCACATCGGCTTCTTCAATCGCCAACTGGGCCTGGTTATATACTTTGACGTTAAAAGGATCATTTTTGTTACTGGTAATTCCGCCGGTATCCACCAGCAGGAATGGTTTATCCATCCACTCTGTCTCCCGATAAAGCCGATCCCGGGTAATACCGGGGACGTCTTCCACAATCGCGATCCTTTCCCCGATAATCCGGTTAAACAGAGTGGATTTACCCACGTTCGGGCGGCCAACAATGGCGACAATCGGTTTGGGCATTACTCCTCCTCCAATCCAAGCAATGTCTTGACCACGACCTCACCGTCTACAGCAAGTACTTTCACCGGATGTGAGATGTTCGCCCGCAACTCATCCACCGTCATGCCGTCTAAAAAATCATTCTCCGGCCGGCGGAGCATAACCTGGGGTATCAACAGGCAGGTTTCAGAATTTACTGAAGTCTCCGCTAACGCGCGCCGGATATCGCCCCCGGTGACCAGTCCAGTCACCGTGACCTCCGCACCAAAAAAATGGTTGGTTACCGGTAAGATCGCCAGTTCGATCTGGGGAAAAACTTCTGTAAGCATACGACGAAGCTCAGACCAGAGTCCCCCCGCACTTGTTCCTGTAATGATCGTAAAATGACCGGAGCTTGCACGCCGCTGCCCTTTCCTGGCATACCTGGTCAGGGCTTGTTGAAATTCGGTTTTAAATAACGGCCACAAACCGACCCCGTTTTCCAGTTGCAGCAGATCTTCGTATTCCGCAAGCGGAGGAAACTCCTGATCCGCTTGGAGGTAAAACTCATCGGCCGCAAAGACCAACCGGCTTCCGTAGGCGTTAAGAAATTGCTGCTGCGCGGCGTGGACAATCTTCAACACCGCCTGCGCTTCTTCCTGTTTAAAAAGGCGCAAAGGGCTAAGACCCGTCCGGTGTCCTGTCAAGCCCACCGGAACAATCGCCAAGGTTTGCAGGTGTGGCCAGAACGCGCCCAGATCGGCGATGGTTTTTTCCAGAATTGGGCCGTCGTTGATTCCGGGGCACAGCACCGCTTGGGCGTGAAAATGACATCCCCAAGCCGCCAGACGCTGGAGGTGAGCTTGGATCTCCCCCGCCCGCTTATTCCCCCCCAGCAAGCGTACGCGTACTTCTGGATCGGTCGCGTGCACCGAGATATAGAGCGGACTTAAGCGGAACCGCTGAATTCTTTGCCAATCGGCGTCGGTCAGATTGGTTAAAGTGATATAACTTCCTTGTAGAAAGGAGAGCCGGTAATCATCGTCTTTTATGTACAAGGAAGGCCTCAGCTTCGGTGGCATCTGGTCGACAAAACAGAAAAGACAATGGTTACGGCAACGCTTAATACCATCAAAGACGGCCGCCTTAAAGGACAACCCCAACCCCTCGGTTTCTGCCTTTTCTACCTCGTACTCCCAATACTCACCGTTTTCCTTCTCCACCTCTAAAACGAGGTGTTCCTGAGCTTCAGCCAACTGGTACGTAATCAGGTCTGGTATTCTTTTCCCGTTGATCTTTACAATCCGGTCACCCGGTTGCAATCCAAGGCGGAAAGCTAAACTGTGGGGCGCGACGGATGCAATAACGGCAACCGGTTTTTCTTTACGCAAGATGGATCCTTCCTTTAACTAACGTTAAAAACACTGCTTTAATTTCTCCTTTCCCTAATCGACCCGGCTTTTCTTTTCCGCATTTGCGAGTGAAGTGCGGAAAAAAGGAAAGAATAAAGGCGAAAGGAGGATTGCCATGTCCTGGCGACGCTTTGGGTTTAAATTCGCCGCCGTTTTTTTTGTGGTATTAGGCCTTGGTTATCTCTTACCAAATTTCTCGATCCTTCCGGTTTCCACCGCCGCGATCGCAGGACTTGTCATTGCCGGTCTCAACTTTTTCGTGGAAACCATTATTCTAAAAAAGGAAGTATTACCCTTCACCCAGGGTTTAATTAGCTTTTTCCTTTCTTTGTTTGGACTAATCAGCTTAAAAATGGTTTCAGGGATCGACTTTTCCTGGTTAAGCTTGCTCCTAGCCGCGCTGATCATCGGCCTTGTTGATCTTATTATTCCCGCAACCTTGAAATAAAGTGAAAGCACCGCCTCGTTCAACGCCGCCCGGTATGGCCAAAACCGCCGTCCCCGCGTCCGGTCTCTTCCAAGTCGGTACAGGGGAGCCATGTACTCCGCACGACCGGCGCCACCACTAACTGCGCGATGCGGTCACCCCGTTTAATTTGAAACCCGTTCCGACCATGGTTAATCAATAGAACTTTAATCTCACCCCGGTAATCTTGGTCAATCGTGCCCGGTGCATTCAAAACGGTAACCCCAAACTTGG
>DUQQ01000063.1 GCA_012837705.1 Hydrogenispora sp. | reverse complement strand
TGATTACGAAAGAGGTTTATACCAGCGAGCAGTTCACCCATATTTTCCAATGTAGTATGAGTTAACACCTTTTTATTACTTTGTTTCCTAAAAAGGGAATTAGAAAAATATGGTGAATATATTGTGAAGGAAGTGCTTTATGTGGACTATGAAATGAAGCAAAAAGAGGAAAGTTCCTTTACATCGGTCAATACATTGATTGGTGGCGGAAAGAAAGTCCCTACTGAGTTCCGATATGTCGTTCGACAGGGGGATGGTTATTGGTCCCTTGCCCGATATATTATGAAAAACTCCGGACGCTCTTATATTATCCAGCAAGAACAGATTAATGATAGGCTTGTAAGGGAGATTGCGGATGCAATAAAAAAAGATTTAGCGGATAAAGAGATAACAACCCTTACTCCCGGTGTTGTTTTACATTTAAGAGATGTTGGGTATTATGTTCCACGGTTGCGCTTACCCGGAACTGTGGAAGATGTGGGTATGACCAGAGGTTCTCTTGAAAAGAGTAAGTTGAAGATCTTACGGGATAAAATAGCATATAGGGTTGATCATATTCCTGAAACAAGTAATAAAAGAACCGGCATACCTCTTGAAGTGAAATATGTTACGATTCATTCCACTGCTAATCCGAGTTCAACAGCTGCCAGCGAAAGAGCTTGGTTGACAAACCCAGAAAATAAGAGTAAAGCAGGGTTTCATCTTGTTGTAGATGAGAAAGAAGCCATTGAAGTAATTCCATTAACTGAAGTAGCTTGGCATGCTACAGACGGTAGAGGGGAAGGGAATTTAAATAGTATTGGGATAGAAATTGCGGAAAGCGGAGACAGGAAGAAAACACTAGAAAATGCAATAATACTCGCGGCGATAATTTTAAGGGACCATAATTTAGCCTCAAGCGCGCTTAGGACCCATCATTATTGGTATCCCAAAAAAGAGGATGATTGCCCTCGTATACTGTTAGAGAAAAAATACCGAAAACTCGAAGGACATACTTGGGAGTGGTTTGTAAAAGAAGTTAGTAAACTGTTGGAAGAGTAATTACAAAATTATACCTTGTTTTTCAATAGATCTAACCTTAGGTGTTTACTAAAACAAGGGGAGGTTCCGATGAGAAGTAAAATGAGGCTTAAAGATTCGGTATTATTGGCTATGCTTATCATTACGGTATTTAGCTGGAATAATGATTTGCTATCAATGAATAAAGTAAGTAATGATGCGTCAATAATAGCCTTACTAGAAGAGCAAATAAGATTACTTTCTGTGGAAAAAGAAGCTTTAGTTAAAGAAAATATGCAATTACAAAATGATCTTATGAGAATACAAAGATTTTATGAAGAAATTAGCAAGGATATTAAGTGGTATATCGAATTGTCGGAGTCGCCCTTTACCTCGGAAGAAGCGGAGGATATGGTTGGTTATATGACGGATGATATCATCAAGGCGATTATGGGTTTTGACCCAAAAACATTAGCCCGTTACATTCACCCTCGCAAAGGAGTTTGCTTTTCTGCTTCCACTATGATTTCCCGTTCCGATCCAGTTTTTACCCGGGAACAAGTAAGCAACTTTGCCTCTGATCGACAGGAATACATCTGGGGAATTTACAGCGGTACCGGAGACAAAATAGTTCTTTCGCCAAAAGCTTACTTCACAGAAGTTTTGTGTAATCGGCGGTTTGAAGAAAGTATCGTCAGATTCAATGAAGTGGATGATGACTTTAGAGGAAACCATTACCTTGTCTATCCAAACTCCGTTGTTGTTGAGTACTTTTATGAAGGGACGGAAGAATGGGGTTTTGTCGATACTGCGGTTGTAAGAATCATTTTTCAACAAGACGATGACCAAAAATGGTACATTGTCGGGATAATTTATAATGACCGAGGTTGATATGGAGAAGCGTGAATTACATATATGTTATAATTTGGCGATCATACCGAATTATCAAAGAAATAATTAATCCCTAAAAAACAGGCACTTGAAGTAATCAAAGGTTGTTTAGAAAAGGGAGAATTTAGTGATGCCTTTAAAAGGAAGGAGGAAATCTATAAACGATAGGACAAAAATAAAGATAGATAATTGGTCACATATAATGCTCCCATAGTGTGGTTAGTGTATAATTAAGTTCGCAATTTCATAAAAGGAAAAAGCCATCGGGACTCCGAAATGGTAAGTTGCTCAAAACAAACCCAAAAGGAGTGTTATCCGATGGCTTACCATAAGAATACCGTAAGTTTAGAAAAAAAAAATATGCACATGAACAAAATCGGTAATATCTACAGTATGGATAAGATTGTAAAAAGATTCTTTCCCTATCTAAATCTGGTTAAAGGCGACCAGATTGTGTACTGGTTTACCTATGAATTGATTACGAAAGAGGTTTATACCAGCGAGCAGTTCACCCATATTTTCCAATGTAGTATGAGTTAACACCTTTTTATTACTTTGTTTCCTAAAAAGGGAATTAGAAAAATATGGTGAATATATTATGGAGTAATGAAAACGAGTGACGGGGCTCGAACAGCGAGAGTATTTTCTTTAGTATTGATCGGCGAGGGAAGGATGGGAAGATGGGAAAGAAAAAGAGAAAAGCGCTGTTTGTGGTTGGTTTCGGGGTGTGTTTGGTTACAATCTTTTTCTTACTAAAATTACAAAGAAATTATAAGACAGCAATAATGCATAATGCTATTGAAAGGGAAGTAAACGGCTGCAAAGACGAAGATGAGGCTGAATCTTCCGATGGTGTTATTGCCCGAGATGAAGTGTTAATCCAAACCCAGTTGGAAGATGTCTTTGTGGTTAAATATGAAACAAGAAACTTTCCTAAAATTCTTACCACTGTTGAAATTTACGACCTTAACCAAAATAAACTGGGTCGATATCATCTGCGGGACTACTTTCAAGAGCCTTTATTTCCGGTTTTGTTTGACAAGCCAGATTTACAAATTTATCAAATTCCCGATGGTATAATTTATAAAGATCGTACGGGAAAATTTAACGGGATACAATTTACTTGGCTTCGCACAGAAGAATTTGCAGAGAGTCCCGAACTGGTAGAGGTGGCAAAAGTCTTAATAGAGACGAAAGAGTGGAGATGGCTGAGGAGCTTTGGCAGATTTCCAGTTATTCTTAGGGATAATAATGTAAGAAATATTTTTGTCAGGTATTCTTCGGGTAAATTCACCAAAGAAGAGCTTGAAGTAAACCAAAACAGTAAAATAACGAAAGCGGAAATGATCAGTTTTGCCCAACAGGTTCTTGAAGAGTATAAGCGCTATGAGCTGGAAATAATTGACGAGAATAAAGTTATAACATTTGCTGACAAAAACTTAGAACGGATCGTGCGAGGAAAAATTGGCAAGCCCGACGGGGAAATTAAGTTTGGTGAGGTTCAGGGAATTACGGTGCTTGATGCCAGTGATCTGCCGTGGCCCAGACATCGTTTTCACGATGTGTCGAATCCTGAAATTCATGAAAAAGCCATCGTTTCCCTGGATGGACTTCGCTATTTGACTAATTTGCAAGAGTTGAATTTGTCCAGAAATCCGATTAGTGATCTGAGTGAGCTTAAATATTTAAAAAAGCTAACCAAACTTGAATTGAGAACCATATATTTGCACAAAGAGGGAGAGAGCGATCTTAGTCCCTTATCGGAACTGACGAATCTAAAACACCTCGATTTATACTGGAACCATATTACGGACCTAAGTCCCCTTGCGTCTTTGGTAAATCTAGAATCTTTGGATCTATCACATAACGAAATTAACGACCTAACCCCGATTGCCAATCTAACCAATTTGCGTAAACTTGATCTGTCTTCAAACGATCTACGTGATCTTTCGCCACTAGCTAAATTAACAAAACTAACCAATTTATATTTTTGGGAAAATCCCATTGAAGATATAACTGTATTGGGGAATTTTACTTACTTAGAAGTCTTGAAAATTCGCTCAACCCGTGTGAAAAACTTCGATGTGTTGGGGAAATTAGGGAATTTAACCAGTTTAAGTTTGGCTTATAATGATGTAGAAGACCATAAGTTCTTGTCGAAGCTAAAAAAATTAAAAGTTCTGGATTTGAGTGGGAATGATATTAGTGATATATCTTTCCTAAGAAAGTTTACTATATTAACAGAATTATCCCTTGCCAACAATCGAATGGAGGATATATCTCCGCTGAGACATCTGACAAATTTACGGAAGCTGGATTTAAGTTATAATCAAATAACAGATCTAAAACCGCTCTTGGAACTAAAGAATTTAGCTGAAGTGTATCTTGATCGATACGGAACAGGAGAAGTCGATCTGGCGGTGATTGAAGAATTAAAAAAGAGGGGAACAATGACCTATACTGATTTTTCCCGAGGCGCAATAATACGGAGAATTACAGAGTAATCTTTCCAGCGCCGATTTTACCTTGCAGATAAAACAGATGCCTCCTAACTAGTAAAAATACTAACGAAAGGTTTGGCCCTGCCTAATAGGTGGGGTTTTTGTTATGCCCGTATTTAGGCCAAATGAACAGAGAACAAGGAAGAGTGAGTGATTTGCTTTATAAAGAAAAAAATGAAGACTCGTATGTATCAGTAAATAACCTAATTTCACCACGAAATAAAGACGAAAAAATAGGGGTTAGTTTCCCGCTTCAGGGTATACATATGGAATCGATTTACTCGAAAGGTGAAGCTGGGCCGGAAGCAAAACTCTTCGCGAATGAGATTACAGAACAAGAGCCTAGTATGGAGATGGCTCAAAGCGATACCAGTGAAGTGGACGGTCCTAAAAAGAAAATTGTGAACGGTCTAACCGAAAAGATGGACCTAGGATCCGGGAGAAGGTTGGATAGCTCGAAGAAAAAAGAATACTCAGGGACGCTAGTTTCTACCGGTGGTTACACGATCGAGGAAATTATAAGGAATTTAGAACAACTAGAAAGGCTCGCGCTCCTTTATCAACAAAAGACTGGGAATGATACACCAGTAAATGAATTGATACTTCAGTATATTAGAAGATCAAAATATAATACCGGGAATTGGCCTGCAGTTGCTGGAAAAAGTGATTCATCCTTTGTTGCGTTTGTTGATAGTCATAACACTGAAGTCTCCAACTATTTCCACGAAAATATAATTTTTCACGACCCCTTGACTGGAAATGAGGTTGATTTACTTCATTTAATCGCTGCCTTAAATGGGTTGATTCACGAAATAACCTGGCGTGATGCGGGGATCAGCTCATTGGTCGGCAAAGCACTTATTAATAATTTAGTAGGTTGGGCCGGTGATTTACAGACTTTAGTCATCGATGTGATCAAAGTTGTGCAGAACTCCAACGATTATAACGTATTATATGAAGCAGCAGTACTCGAAGAAAGAAATAGAAGGGAAGAAAATTTGGATGATGTGCCGCTACTGAGCCTTCAAGATATAGCTGAATGGGGAGCTGTTCTGCGAAATAAGCCGCAAATGATGACTGGCGAAGATGTAAAAGAATTACAGACTATTTTGAAGTATTTTGGTTATGAAGTTGATGTTGATGGCGTATTTGGCCCGCAGACCGAAGAAGCAGTTAAAGAGTTTCAGAAGGATAGTGACTTAAAGGCTGACGGAGTGGTGGGCTATAATACCCGGCAGAAGTTACAAAAGGCTTTAGCAATCAATGCAATTCGGAAAGGCGCACCGGTTTTTAGTATAGAAGTGAAGAGAATACAAGAAAATGAATTAACTACCCTTGGTGAACTTTATGTTCAAGACGAAAAAATGGGTTATACACTGGAATTAGCGTGGAAAGATAATCAGACCAGTAAAAGTAGAATAAAACCTGGAGAGTATTATGCTTTTTTCCGTACTGAATCTAGAATTGAATTAATAGATGTGCCGGGTAGATCTCATATCCAGATCCATAAGGGGAATAGACGTAAAGATACAGAAGGCTGCATTTTGCCCGGGAAATCTTTTTTCATGGAAACAGTCGATGGAGAAAAAGATGAAAGAATACATACACATATAGTAGAACATAGTAAAGAGACTTTAGATAAAATAATAGCTCGTTATCACAAAGACGGGGGGATAATCAAAGTAATAGTAAGTGATCATTTTAAACCGCATGATAACAAAGTATATGAGCCTAGAGAACACTAAGAGATTATTAGTGTTTTTTTTGACCCAATAAACACGGGAAGCCTCGAGAGGTCGGTTGGTTTCCTGATCAGAGATCCCAAGCTATACTTTATACGAAATAACCACTTGTCGGGCAAGCCGCTTGCTATAACAAGTGGTTGTTTTGTTAATAGAGAGTGATCTAAATGATATATGCTGAAAAGAAGAAACAAGAAAGCCCATATGTCTCTGTAAATACTCTCACGCGCGGGCGTACTTACGAACCAAGTACAGCCCTAGTCCAGACGAAAAGTACAACAGAGCCAACGGGGGAACAAGAGACAAAAAAAGAGGCCTCCCGTTTAGAGCATGAAGAAATCCCCTCAGCCGGGACTTTTGCTAATGAAATGGGGATAGTTGCACCAGAGGCGAACCTTCGTCCTGGTCCGGACACGAACAACCAGCCCCTTAAGCGGTTGCCTTTCAACACAAAAGTAATGATCATCAAAGAACTTGAGGGTGGATGGTCCTATATCAGTACCGAAACAGGGGATACCGGCTATGTTGCTTCTTATTTAGTCAAAAGGGGTTTGCCGGAACCCGGCGCCGTTCTGCATAAAACTGAAAGTGGAGAGACGGCGATTGGCATCGCCGAACGCTATTATGGGAGAGCGGCGAACCAGTGGGGACAGGACTTACGATACTATGTAAATGTTCTGGTCCATGTAAATGGCGGCGCAGGTGATGACACAAAAGGGATCTACGCTCCGCACGCTGGAGCCAATTGGCAGGAGACTCAAGTAAGAAGCGGATATTACATCTGGATTCCCAGTCTCGAATTTGCCAAGTCGTTACAAGGCGTCGTAGCATCAAGCTCCAGAACCTACGGGATAAAAGAGTGGTTAGGTAGTACGGTTGATTTTTTCCGTCAGAAATTGGATGACTTTAAATACGCCAACCAATTTGTGGGTCGGCTAATACCACAGAAATTAAGCGATGATGTTCTGGGGGCCATTAAATCTGCCTTAATCAATTTCGCCATGGGCATGATCGCCGCCGGATTATTGCTGGGAATTGCCACTGGACTTGGCGCGCTGATTGGGGCGTTAATTGGGGTCTTTGCCGGTGGAGTCGGAGCGGCACCAGGAGCTGCTTTGGGAGCACAGATCGGTTTCGAGATTGGACTCTTTTTACTGAAGTGGATTGGTTTAGGCTTATTTGCCACCTATGGCCTGTCTCTTCTGGGAAGGATTGGAAGCGCTTTTGGCGAATATGTTATTGCCGTTTGGAAAGCCAAGGGTGATCGTGGAAAACTGGAAGAAAGCGCCGATTTATGCGCCGAAGCAATTAAAGAGTTTCTATTAGGTGTCTTAGAAATAGTTATTATGCTCGTGGCGGCCTGGGGGGTCGGACGGGCGATGGGCGCTTTGGCTAATACGAAATTTGGTAAGAAACTTGGAGTAGACAAGTTAATAGAGTGGGTAAACCGGAGAAGTAGGTACGAGTCAACGCGGGAAACCATTAGCAGTTTAGGAGCAAAGACCTATACTTATAATATGATTGAAAATCCTGGGCCCTTAGTCAACATAGATCCGCAAGCGGCAGGCACTTTTGCTGGAGGTAAATACAATGTAATAATTTTAGAGAATGAGACCATTTTGTATCGGGTTGGTCGCGCAGGTGGAGGCAGAAATGCTTTTGGTCAATATTTTACCAGGAACGCGCCACAGTCGAGAGCAGCCGCTAGGATCGATTATGCGGTGCGGTCACAATGGATCGATCCTAAAACCGGTGCCTTAACTGGTTCATCTCCAATCGAAGTACTTTATGCGCTTAAGTTTCCGAAAGGGACAATGCTCTTTGAAGGCCCAGCTGGTTACCAAACAGGAGTCTATATTGGGGGCGGGGAACAGATCTTTATTGTGAAGCCATGGGAGATTCCCGGTGTTCAAGTTATTTCTGAGATTCCTTTACCATAAGCGGGCGATAATACTAGGGAAAGAGGGTTGAAGATGAGAGATTTTGAAGAAATCAAGAGTATTTTGACCAGAGTAAAGGAATTATTTCAACAATTATTGTTTATCCTCGAAAAGGAAGGCGATTTTGAGGTAAATTATGCCAAAAGTGAGTTGGCCAAGAACATCCGGGTGCTTGAGGGTGTCTTAAGTAGCAATATGAACGTGGCTGAGGCACAGGAAGTATTGGTGCAAATTAAAACAAGCTTTAAAAGTATGTACCCGCCGCGCGGAGGATTGTCCGAGTTTTTTATTTGGCGCGAGGACTATCAAGAAAGGCTTGATGCCAATAAACACTTGGATCAGATTCAGAGTGAATTAAAGGCGCTATTAAATACTTAAAAAAATTAAGCGGAGCGCGACTCTTAACAAGGATGGGACCTTAAAATGACGAAAAAGGAATTGGCACAAAAGCTGAAAGAGAAAAAGATCCCAACGGATTTTTATGCATTGGATGGAGGTCTTCCGAATGAAGCACTCTGTCTCAATTATGATCGTAAACGAAACACATGGGAAGTATACTACAGTGAGCGCGGACAAAAAACGGGCTTAAAGAGTTTTGATAGGGAAGAAGAAGCTTGTGATTATTTCTATATTACCTTTATTAACATTTTGCAGGATATGGGATTGTATAAAGATAACGAAGTGGTGAAATAGGATGATCGAGATATACTCGCTGTTATCAACCTTAGTTTATCTATTATATATGGAAAGGAAAAGCTCAGCTGTAAATTAGCTTGAAAGGTTTAGTTTTTGCTCTGTTCTAAAATCCGCTGCCCACCGGGTAGTTAGTAATCGACCGATCAGGTTGGTTGCCCAAAGGCAAAGGATCACCACAAACGGGTGCTCCTTTGCCTTTAGATATAAATTACAAGTTTACATGCATACAGAAAGGTAGTGATTGCGATTGGGAAATAACCTTGAACTCATTGTAGAGCGGCATGATGTGCGGATTGAGAATTTGGAAGAGTACCAAAAAAAACAGAACGGAGCAATCCAAAAGTTAGCGGACCAGTATGAGAGCTTACGGACCTGGCTGATTGCGGTGTTGACTACGGTTATTCTCAATTTAGGAGTGATGGTGCTGAATTTAATTAAAGATTCGTTAGTGAAGTAAGCATGGTTTGCCCGAAGAGAACCGCCAAGTCAATAAGGAAAAAAGCGGAATGCTAAAATCGTAAAGCAGTGTTATTCTAGAAAAGAGAAAATAAATAAACTTCTTTTTAAATTAATCCGTCCGGTAGAGAACGCCCAGTTTTGTGGGTGGCTTAACCGGGCGGATTTCTTTTTTTGTGGGACAAAATATAAGTGATCATCAAGGCCCTAAAGGGATAGTTGCTGTTGAAATACTCCTTGTTTTGATGGGTGAGTTGGGATAAAATATTAGATGAAACTTTCGGCAAATTTTACTTGATATTTTCCTATTTGCCCTGGGTTTCGCGGTCGATAATTAAGAAAGGATTTGGTATTTTGGCGGTTACAATTCATGATGTGGCGCGGGAAGCCGGCGTTTCGCTCTCAACAGTTTCTAGAGTCTTTAATAATAAAGGTAACATTTCCAATGAAACGAAAGAAAAAGTGATTGCCGCGGCGGCTAAATTGGGTTATCGTCCCCGTTCTTATAAAAAGCAGGAAGACACGGCCAAGAAAAATATCGGGATAATTTTCAGTAAACGCTTAAGTGATTTGATTCATGACTCCTTTTCCTTTTATAGTCAGGTAATGGCGGGGGTAGAAGAGGTTTTAATCCCCCATAACTACGGGCTCTTTTTCCGGACGATCACAGGGAAGACCAAGGAAGACGTGGAGGTTATTAACGAACTTATTAAGGATGAAAAGACCGCCGGACTAATTCTGACGGGATATGATATTGAACGGGAAATAATCTTGAAGATCAAGAAGAGCAATATTCCACTGGTGTTAGCCGATAATGAGGTTTTGGATGAAAACATTGATTGCGTTGTAAATGACAATGTGGCGGGAGCTCGGAAAATTGTTAAACATTTAATAAACCTGGGTCACCAGCGAATTGCCTTCTGTGGCGGGCCCTTAAGCCACAATTCGCTTAACGAAAGATATCAAGGGTATAAACAAGCCCTTAAAGAGGCTGGATTAGAAATAAACAAGCAGTGGGTCTTCTTCTGCGAACCTAGCTTTAATATTGAAGACGGTTATGAAGCGACGCTGCGAATTTTGACTAACACTTCGCCAAAGCCGACCGCGGTCTTTGCGGCCAATGATCCCCTTGCCATCGGGGTAATGAAAGCAATCAAAGAACTCGGATACCGTATCCCGGAAGAGCTTTCGGTTGCGGGTTTTGATGATATTCCGATGGCGGAACATACGGCACCAGCACTGACGACGGTCCGCATTTATAAAAACGAAATGGGTGTTCTGGCCGGGAAAAGATTATATGAGTTAATTCAAGGGATTAATCCTAAACCCATCAAAATAGTGATGTCTGTTGATCCGGTTCTGCGGGATTCAACGGCGCCATGTTAAACACAATCGACAAACAATTAATTTCATCATTTGTATCCTGATACCCTTAAATAGGGTATTTTTTTATGCAAAAAACCGATAAAATGTTTCGTAAAATCTCGCCCAAAATGAAATATTTTCATAAAAACAGAAGGAATAATTTATGATCGCCGCGAATAATGTATTACAAAGGAACAATCCGGATCAAATAGTATTTGAGGTGAAGTTATTGAAATTAAGGCGACTATCAGATCAACCTGTTTTACTACCAAAAAAAGAAAACCAATGGGAGTGCGAAGCAGTCTTTAATACGGCAGTAGTATATGAAAACGGAGTCTTTTCTCTTTTTTACCGCGCGGCGAACCGACCTTTTGTCCTAACTGGTGAAAAACCCGATCCAGCCCATAAATTCGAATCGGTCATTGGTTATGCGGAAAGCACGGACGGCCTTAATTTTGAGCGGAGGGATAAACCGGTCTTTGTAGGTGAAACGTCGCAGGAAGAATGGGGCGTGGAGGATCCCAGAATTTCAAAGATCAATGGTACATATTACATGTTATATACCGGGTTTGGCGGTCGGAGTTGGGATGATATCCGTATTTCCATGGCGACTTCTAAGAACCTCACAACATGGGAACGCCAGGGCATAGTTTTGGATGAACCCAATAAGGATGCGGCCCTTTTTCCGGAGAAGATCAACGGCCGATATGCTTTATTACATCGAAGGCTTCCCCATATTTGGTTAGCCTTCTCCGATGATTTAGTTCAATGGGATCAGCATCAGGTTATTTTAGAAACCCGGCCGCACAGTTGGGAAGAGAAAAAAATCGGTATTGCCGGTCCGCCCATCAAAATGGAGGAAGGTTGGCTTTTGATTTACCATGGTGTTGACAATGACCATGTTTATCGGTTAGGGTTGGCGCTGTTAGATTTACGCGATCCGACGAAGGTCATCTATCGTCAAAGGGAGCCTATCTTAGAACCGGAACTGGTCTGGGAAAAAGAGGGGTTAGTGCCGAATGTCGTGTTTAGCTGTGGCGCGGCAGAACTGGAAGATGAGATTTATGTCTATTACGGTGCTGCTGATACGGTGATCGGGGTTGCGAGCTTAAACAAGAAAGAACTGAAAAAACAGCTGGCTAGTCGCCCACGCTGACTACAAGCCGCGCATATGAGCATATGAAATGATAAAAATCAAAGCCATTGACAGACTATTTTCCAGCCAGTAAACGTCTAAAAAATGAGGAAGGAGCGACCAACCCTTGAAATTTGGGGAAAGTGTTAGTTGTCAACAACTTTTAACCACGTATAAAAGGAAGAACTTGCGCCATTTTGGAAAAAAATTACAGTTTGATGGGGTCGGTACCTGTGATGTTTATAATATTACGGCGCCTTTTGCCGATGGAGGAGAGCTGGTCATCGCCGGGCGGGTCGAAAAGAGGGAGAGTGAAGATTCGGAAGTAATCTTCTTTATCGAAAAGGATGGAAAGTGGGTTCCCAAAGCGGGGGCCCCGACCTTTCGTTTGCAGGATCCCTTTGTGACCCGCATCGGTGGGGAATTAATCTTTGGCGGGGTACAGATTTTCCCCCATCCCGAAAAAGCAGGGCAGCTTAGCTGGCGGACCAAGTTTTATCGGGGTTCCAATTTAAATAATCTACGCCCCTTTGCCACCGGACCGGACGGGATGAAAGACCTGCGTCTAGTGGAACTGACGGACGGGAAAATCGGGGTCTTTACCAGACCACAGGGCAAAATCGGGGGCCGTGGCACCATTGGATTTATTAAAATCAATACCTTGGACGATTTAACGGTGGAAAACATACAAAAAGCCCGGTTATTAAAGAATCAGTTCTTACCAGAAGAATGGGGCGGGGCGAATGAAGTCCATCTACTCCAAAATGGCTTGCTTGGGGTTTTGGGTCACATCGCCTGTTTCAGTACCGGTGATTGCCGCCATTACTACTCTATGGTTTTTCCTTTTGAACCTGAGTTGGAAATCGCCGGACCGATGGAGATTATCGCCTGCCGGGACGATTTCCCCAAAGGACCCGCGAAAAGAGAAACATTGAACGACGTGCTTTTTAGCGGGGGTTTATGCCGAAATGAGGATGGTACGGCCACCCTTTATGTTGGGGTTAGTGATGCCGAAGCCCACTACATTACCATTCCAGATCCTTTTCGAAAATACGAAAGGATTGCTCCTTGGGGGAAGTGAAGAAACTCGCCACTAATAATGATTGACGTTCGAAGTGTTTCTATTAGCGGTGTAATTATTCTGGCTTTGGACCAAAGACCATAAGACTAAACGCGTTAAAAGGAGGTATGCGGAAAGGAAAGCGGCGAAAACTGGCTTTTCGGATTAGAGAAGGATAAACAGAAGGGTATAAGGATAAACAGAAGGGTATAAGGAGGAAAAAGATGAAAAAGACTTTAGTCGTATTAATGGTGTTAGTCCTTGTGATGGCCTTGGCGGGTGTTGGCCAGCTGGCAACCACAACGATTGAATTCTGGACGGCGCCTAATCCTTTTCAGGAAGCGTTCTGGAGCGAAGTGGTAAAAGAATGGAATAATACTCACCCGGATCAGCAAATCAAGTGGCAGGTAATCCCCGCGGGGAATTCGTCGGAAGAAGTTATTTTAACGGCGTTGGCAACTGGAACCGGTCCGGATCTTTCGACGAATATCTTCACGGGCTTTGCGGCGCAATTAATAGAGAATGATTTTTTGGTTCCTTTTAATCAATTTGAGGGGTTTGAAGAATTACTAAAAGCCCGTTCCATGGCGAACATTGTGAAAAATGGCTGGGGCTACAATGGTAACTACTATGTTCTTCCTCTGTACACCAACCCCATGGCTTACTGGTGGAACAAAGATATTCTTGATGAATTAGGGGTTGATGTGCCGCGAACATATGGTGATGTCTTAAACCTTGGGGCGATGTACAACGATCCTAGTAAACAGAAGTATACTCTTTTAGTAAGGTACGAGCCAGCCTGGTGGGACCGGTGGTTTGATTTCTGCTTGAGCTATCAGGCCAACTCCGGTGGAAAACCGTACTGGGACGGGGAAAGAGTACTGTTCAATGACGAGCATGGTTTAAAATATATGGAATTTATAAATCAACTTTTCCGAAAAAAATACGCGCCTTTAGAAAGTTTCCAAGACCCGCTCCAGAAAGGGATCGTTTTGGGTAGCATTGAAGGCCCTTGGAATATTACCTATACGCAAGAGGTCTATCCGGAATTCAACTATATAATCGGGCCGCCGCTGGTTCCGGATGATTATCCGCTGGACCAACCGGTCCATACCTTTGCGGATACTAAAGGAATGGTTATGCTAACCAAAAACAAACAAAAACAAGTAGTCGCCTGGAACTTTATTAAATGGTATTACAGTGATGTTAGGCATGATGTCAAGTGGTTAGAAATGACCAATATGCTTCCTTCCCGCGAAGATGTTTTGGCGCGAAAAGAGTTTGCCGAATATCTGAGCGCTAATCCCCAATTAGCTGAATATGCCAAGTTGTTACCATATGCTGTTCCACCTGCTTTGAATAGTAAAACCATCGAGCTTCAGACCAAATTGAATGAGGTGCTCTGGGAACCGGTGATTTATGGCAAAAAAACACCCCCGAAAGCTTTAAATGATGCGGAAAAGGAATTGAATAAAATCATTAAACAATAGTTTTTATCGTGTTTTTGGTGGGTGGGGGAGAAGTTCTCCCCCTCTTCCCAAAGCAGAGGGGGAAGTCATCTCGTGGCCAAAAGGTCTTGGTAACGGTTTAGCAGCGGTGTGGATGGGGGAAAAGACAGATGAGAAACAATTTGGTCGGCCGGAAGAGGGCAACCCAAAAAAATCTGGTGGGTTATCTTTTTTGTTCGCCTTTTATCTTTTTCACATTGGTAATGTGGATATACCCGTTTTTATGGGGGATTATTATTTCCTTTAAAAAGTGGAACTTAATATCACCCCGACAGACCTGGGTTTGGTTCAATAATTATCTGGGGGTATTAAAGGACCCACTACTTTGGTTGATGGTTAGAAACTCCATCTATTTTATGGTTGTTTTTATTACGCTTACCACCATTACTTCCTTGGGTCTTGCTTTACTGATTAAACAGATTCCCAAGAAATACGCGGGTTTTTACATTACCGGCTTTCTCCTTTCTTATGTCTCTTCGGGGGTCGCCTATTCGATGGTGTTTAACCTTCTCTTTGCCGGCGATGGTCTGGTGAACAACTTCCTAAAAACGGTTGGCCTTAAGGTTGATTGGTTTATTAACCCTAGAATAGCAATGGCCTCTATTGCGTTGATTGTCTGTTGGAAATTTACCGGTTATTATGGGCTGTTTTTCTTAGCGGGTTTAAATAATATAAACCCGACGCTTTACGAGGCGGCGGTTATCGATGGGGCAAACGCGTGGCAAAGATTTATCAAAATTACTGTCCCGCTACTAAATGCTACTTTTGTGATGATTATTGTTTTTGCCACGATTACGTCCTTTAATCTCTTTACGGAGCCCTATATGATCACCAATGGTGGTCCCATGAATGCGACGAGGACAATGATGCTCGAAATATACCACCGGGTCTTTGCTTTACTCCAGGCCGGATATGGTTCGGCGTTGGCAGTCGTTTCAGCAATCATCACCTTTGCCTTTGTTTGGGGTTTCCGGAAACTGATCGAAAGGGATGATCTCTATGATGCCTAGAGGCAAGAAATTGAAGATGCCCCTGATTTATCTGGTGCTGACGACCGGTCTATTTCTATCAATCTTCCCTTATTTGTGGATGGTCCTTTCTTCTTTTAAGGTGAGTGGTGAAATTTTTACCCGCTTTTGGCCTAGCAAGTTGACCTTGAGCAACTACGCTTTTATTTTACAAGGAGGTACAGGTCAGGAAAGGAATTTTGTTGGTAGCATCGTTAATAGTCTGATTATCACGATTATTCCCACGATTAGTGTAGTCTTTTTTGGGATGCTGACCGCCTATGCTTTGCGGCGGCTAAAGGTTCGGGGTTACCGCTATTTTGAGAACATCATTATTTATCAGATGCTTTTTCCTGGGGTTCTCTTTCTAATTCCGCTTTTTTTAATGATGAGAGATTGGGGCATGATTAATAACTATTCCGGGATGATCCTGCGCTATCTGATTGATCCTTGGGCGATCTTTATCTATATCCAGTTTTTTAAAACGATCCCTGAATCCCTATTGGAAGCGGCCCGGATTGATGGGGCTTCGGAGATTAAGATTATTACCCGGATCATGTTGCCTTTATCGAAAACAACGACGGCGATTGTTATTCTATTCACCTTTATGGCACGCTGGGGCGAGTTTCTCTGGCCTTTAATTGTGAATAAAAATTATGATAAGATGCCGCTCAGTGTGCTCCTTGCCCTTTTCACGAAAGGGGAATACAAGACTTATCCCGGTGTACAGATGGCGGGGGCGACGCTGTTAACTTTACCGATTGTCGTTCTCTTTCTCGTTTTCCGGAGATATTTCGAAGAAGGAATCAGTTTCACCGGATTAAAAGGGTAGGTTGCTGTGGGGACAATGCAGGAGAAAGTATTTGCGAGGGGGTATCAGTTTGAAAAGAAAGGCAGCGCGGAGAGGTATTTGGCTGGTCTTGCTGGTGGGCCTCGTCCTTTTTGCCGGTTGTACGGGCGCGAAAAAAGAAAAAACCACGTACACCTTTGCGACCTGGGCAGCGGGTGAAGAGCTTAAGGAATTCAGCGCGATTATTGACAAAGTGAACCGGGAAGCAGCCGGGCAGTACCAGGTTGAAGTTTTAAGTATTCCGTCGGACTATTACGTGAAACTGGCAACCTATATCGCGGCGAAGAAGACCCCGGATTTCTTTTGGTTGACCCAGGAGTTAATCGCCAAATATGCGGAGTTAGGTGCGATCGCCGATCTTACGGAGATGTTTAAGGGAAGTCAAGTGTTGACTCCGGACCAATATTATCCGGGTGTGCTCCGTTCCGCCACCTATAACGGGCGGTGTTATGGTCTGCCTTGGATCGCTAATCCGTTGATGGTTTACTATAACAAGGATCTTTTTGATGCGGCCGGAGTGCCCTATCCACCAGCGACTGGGGGGTGGACCTGGGATGAGTTTATCGCAACCGCAAAGGCGCTGACCAGAAAAGCACAGGACAGACACGGTAACACCTATCAACAGTACGGTTATATCGTCGACGGCTGGCCGAATATTGAGACTTTTATCTGGGCGGGTGGGGGCGATATCATTGCGGAAAATGGGGTTGATGTCCTGCTTGATTCCGAAGAATCCCTTCAAGGACTGGGGATACTCCAAAAAATCTTGAAGAGTGGGATTACCCCTCCTTACCGGGAAGTGGGCAGTCTGGGTTCGAATAATGTTTGGTTTGAAAAGCAAAGAGTAGCGATGTTTATGGGCGGAATCCAGGATAATTTTGAAGTCAAGATCGCCAAAATGCCCGCGGATGAACAATTCCGGATCGGGTATGCGCCGATGCCGGTCGGGCTGGATGGTAAAGCCCATGCCTTTAACTGGACAGCGTCGACGGTGCTCAGCAGTAAACTGGCGAAGAGCAAACAAGCCTACGAAATCATGGAGAAGATTACCTTGGAGTTTTTTAAGTGGAAGATTGCTTCGCCGATCAGCGGAGAAGTTGGGCGGATTGTCGAGATTGCGCCGATGAAAGCTGCTGCGTTGGAGACAATACCAATTTGCCTTAACCAAGCCCGCTCCGCTAATTACGTGCCGGAATGGAACGAAATCAACCATCATCTATGGTTGAAGTTATATAATGCCATGCTGAATGATCCGGATTTTGATTACGAAAGTCAGGTTAGAGCCATTGCCGCCGAAGCAAGAGCACTGATCGCCAACAGGAAATAAGCGGAGGTAGTCATGAAAAAAAGTCAAATTGGTTTTCTCTTTATCCTCCCCTGGGTCATCGGGTTTATTATCTTTACGGTCTTTCCGATCATTGCTGCTTTGTACATCGCAATGACCGACTGGTCCATTATTGGGCAGGCGTCGTTTATTGGTTTCCAAAATTTCCGGGCGATCTTTGCCGATCCGACTTTTTATAAGGCATTACTTGTCACCGGTCGTTACGCGATTCTGGCGATTCCCTTAACGATCATCACTGCTTTACTGGTCGCGTTGGGTGTTAATAATGACTACAAAGGGATCGGGATTTTCCGGACCATCTTTTATATGCCGTCAATTGTTTCCGGCGTTGCGGTGGCTATTGTTTTTAAGTGGATTTTGGATCCCACCTACGGGGTGCTCAATTCCCTTCTGCGGCTATTTGGGCTAACCGGCCCTGACTGGCTTTATGATCCGGCCTGGGTTTTGCCTTCCTATCTGATTATGGCGATCTGGGGCGCCAGTGGCGGTCTTTACATCTACTTGGCGGCGTTAAGGGATATACCCCGAGAATTATACGAGGGGGCCACCATCGACGGGGCCGGATGGCTCCAAAAAATCCGTTATATAACTTTACCTATGCTGACGCCGATCCTCTTTTATAATTTGGTAATGGGGATCATCAGTGCCTTCCGGAAATTTACCGACGCCTATATCTTGGGAGGTGCTGGCGAAGAAGGGGTATTTTATATGGTCTACCTCTACCAACAGGCCTTCTCCTTTTACAAAATGGGCTATGCGACAGCTTTGGCATGGATCTTGTTCGTGATTATTCTCGGTTTAACGTTAGTGGTGAATTATACCAAGAAATACTGGGTTTATGCGGAGAGGAAGTGAAGTGAGATTGCGCGGAAAGAAAGATGACACTGTTCGCAAGGTCCTTTTGTACCTTTTTTATCTCTTGGGTTCGTGCCTGATGCTTCTACCGTTCTTCTGGATGATCAGTACAGCTTTCAAACCGGATGCCGAGATCTTTACGGTCCCGATCAAATGGCTTCCTTCCTCTTTTCACGGACAGAACTTCAAAAAGGCGTTTCAGGTCATTCCAATCTGTAAATACATGTTAAACACCGTGTATATAGCTGTTTTGAAGATTGGGGGCGAGGTGTTCGTTTCGGCCCTAGTCGCCTACGGTTTTGCCCGTTTCGACTTTAAAGGGAAAAATCTTTTTTTCCTCATCTTGCTGGCGACGATGATGTTGCCTTATGAGGTGACGATGATCCCCACGTTTATTATGTGGACCTATTTAGGATTATCCGATAGTTATGTACCGTTGATTTTGCCAGCCTATTTCGGCGCCGCTTCCTTCATCTTTTTTCTGCGCATGTACTTTTCAACGCTACCGGTGGAGATGGAGGAGTCGATGGTGATGGATGGGGCCAGTTATTTTCAGATCTTTTATAAATTGATCCTGCCGTTAACCAAACCGGCGTTGCTCACGATTGGCTTGTGGGCCTTTTTAGGAACGTGGAACGATCTTCTGGGGCAACTGATCTATATTAATGATCCGGCGAAATATACCATCCAGCTTGGTTTGGCCTCTTTTAGCAGTATGACGGGGGAGACGTTATGGGGACCCCTAATGGCGGCATCTTCTGTGGGTTTGCTTCCCGTTGTCTTCCTGCTCTTGTTTGCGCAAAAGTATTTTGTAGAAGGAATAAAGATGACGGGAATTAAAGGATAAAAAATGGAGGGAGTAAAATGCGGAAAAAGGTATTGTTCACGGTATTACTTTTCGGTGTGTTGATTCTGGCAATTGGTTGTACGGGCAAAAAGGATGATGTTTTCTTCTATGAGAAAGATTACAACGACATCGCGGCTTGGCAACCAATGGTCACCCCTGGTGGTGGTGAAGGAAGCGTCGAAAAAGGGGATCAGGTTGCGATCATCAAAGCGTCGGCAGACGGTTGGGGTGGTATCCAGTCCGAAAAGGTGACCCTGGATCTGAGCAAACATCCGATCCTCTTAGTTCAGGTCCGCGAGAATCATGACGGTTTCAAATGGGGGGCGAAGTTTGTCCCATCCAATCTCCAGCTTGAGGACCATGCTTGGGGCTTTTATTTAATTGAGGATAACAACTTTAAATGGAATAATTATGCTGGTGTCGACATCAGGGCCAAATTAGGGCAGATCTTTATCGATCTGTACGGGGAAAAGGTCGAAGGGGTTTTCTGGTTGTATGCGGCAGGAAGTCCGGAGGCGACTGTAGAAATAACTTCCGTGAAAATGTTTAACCAGAAAAAGTAGGAACATGAAAAAAAGAACGATTCTCGGCTTACTGGTGGCCATTATCTTAATAATGGCCACCTCTTGTCTGTTCAAAATTAGGCGGAAGGATTGCGTCAAGGTGTTTTATAAGCGGATTGCGAGAACTAGTAGTTACGCCCAAGCAATGCCCGGTAATTACAAATATGTGGATTATGCTTCGCTCGCCCGGGACTTTGATGCACTCATCTTTGGGGGGACGTCCTCGACCCCAAAACTTCCGTTATTTTGGGCAGATCAGACCAATCAAACCTTCGGAATTCCGGCCTATGTTGGGGACCACCGTACCGGTCAAGACGGGGAACAGGAAGCGGTGACTACGGCAGCGGCTGTTTACAGCGCCACGCTTGTGGGAATTGACAAGGCGGACCAACATGGAAACAATTATGTCCAGATGCTGAATGCCTTTTTTAATCCGGCCGAAGGTGTTTTTCTAAACAATCCGGGTCGCAGTTCGGCTGATGCTTCCATGTGGTACCTGCTCTATCCAGCGCTCTTGTTTGCCCATGTTTCACAGCAATATCCGGAGGAAACCCAGCTCCGGCAGAATGTGGTTAAGACCATCGAAAGCTGGTATAAGGCCTATGAAGTAATGTATAATAACGGGGAACCTGACTTTAATTATACCGGCTTTAATTTTTTAACCAACCAACCCTATAAGAACGGAAGATGGACCGAGCCCGACGCGGCGGTAGGTATTGCGGTTTTGCTGTATTATGGCTATGAATTGACCGGTACGGAGCAATATCTTCGTGCCACTATTAACCTACTGGATTACATCGATCAGTTCTTCGGTAGTCCCCTCTATGAAGTATTGATGTATTATGCACCGGCCCTCATGGCGAAGGTCAATGCGCTCCACGGCACCTCCTACGATCTGGATAAAGCCATCAGCAGGGTGTTTGACGGAAACTCGATTCCCCGCGGGGGCTGGGGATCGTTAGTGGGGAAATGGGGTGATTATGAGATCAACGGCCTCTTCGGGAGTATTACCGACGGTGGCGGCTATGCTTTTGCCATGAATACTTTTACCGCAGCGGGCGCCCTGGCCCCTCTGGCGCAGTATGATCCGCGCTATGCCCGGGATCTTGGCAAGTGGTTGTTACATGCCAGTAGTAACGCCAGGTATTTTTACTCTCCGGAAACGAAGCGGGAGAACCAATCCTTGTCCAGACTGACGGGGACAAGCGATGAATTGCAAGCAATCATTGAAGTTGTCCCCTATGAAGGGATCCGGAAACAAAGCGGTGGTAAAGAGCCCTGGTTTGGTGGGGATCCGACCGTTTATGCCTGGGCGACCACGGACTTTTCCTTATACAGTGGTGCCCATGGGGGAATCTTTGGTGCCCTCTTTGCACCGACAAACCAGGAGGGGATTTTAAAAATTGATCTTTTAGCCACCCAGTTAACAATGGCGAAGGCTTATCCCACTTATTTGCTTTATAATCCGCATTCGACCGCGAAAGAAGTAATTTATCAGATCAAAGGGGCGGAGCCCGTTGATTTATACGATACAGTGACCAACACCATCGTGCAACGGGCGGTACAAAAGGAAACGAAGATCCTGATCCCAGCTGATGAGGCGGTTGTTATTGTGGAAATTCCCGCGAATGCCGCAATTGTTCAGCGGGGTTTAAACAATTATGTAGATGGTATTTACCTCTCCTCCAACCGGAGTACCGTTTCCTTTAAGGATTTAAAGAACTTTGCCACCGTGAAAGGCCGCTTCACTGTGGAATTGATTTTAGCCAGTAATTTTGCGGATGAGATTGCCGAAGCTTATTTAACCATTGATGGTGAGGTCTTTCGGTGCAAAGATAATAAGGTACGACTTGATACCCGTAATTTTACGCGGGGAGCCAAGAAAGTGACAGCGAAAGTAGTTACCACTCACGGCCTGTCCGATGAAGCAACCTTGCGTTTGGATTTTCAATAATTTACTGCAAAAAAGCGGAAACAGTAGGAACTGGTGTTGAGAGACAAAAGCAGAATTACTTAAGAAGAGGGGAGAGCAAATTGATCAGGATTAATCGGGAGATCTTTCGGGCTTATGATATCCGTGGTTTGGCGGAAGATGATTTACCGCCAAAGGTGGTGTTTTTGTTCGGGAAAGCGCTCGGCCGTTACTTTTTGGCCCATAACGAGCAGCAGGTCTTGGTGGGACGGGATAATCGTCTGAGTTCCAAACGGGTCCGGGATAACTTGATCTCCGGACTGACAACGGCCGGTTGCCGGGTAGTTGATCTTGGCGAAGTGATTTCGCCTATTCTTTACTACGCCCGCGAGCATTTGAAGATTAATGCGGCGATCATGATTACGGCCAGCCATAACCCGCCGGAGTTTAATGGTTTTAAAGTCGCCCTCGGGCCAGCCACCATCCACGGGGAAGAAATCCAAAAAGTGTATCACCTCATGGAGGAGATGAAGGGGGAAATCCCCCCGGAACTCCCCTCACCCCGGCCGGACCAAGTAGAAGAACGCGATCTGGCTGCGGATTATTTACAGATGTTGACGGAGAAGATCCAACTTGGCCCCCGCAAGTTAAAAGTGGTTGTGGATTGCGGCAACGGAACCGCTTCCTTATTTGCCGAAGAATACTTCACCAGGCTGGGGTGTGAGGTCATCCCTTTGTTTTGCACGTCGGATGGGAGTTTCCCCAACCACCAGCCGGATCCGGTGGAATCGGCGAATCTAGTTACTTTACGGGAGACCGTTCTACGGGAAGGGGCGGATTTGGGGATTGGTTTTGACGGAGACGGTGACCGGTTGGGGGTCGTGGATGACAAGGGCGAGATTATCTGGGGTGACCGGTTGATGATCCTGTATTGGCGCGAAATTCTCCCCAAATATCCCGGCACGACCTGCATCGTCGAAGTCAAGTGTTCGCAAGCTTTAGTGGAAGAGATCGCGCGGTTGGGTGGAAAACCGATCTTTTTTAAAACCGGCCATTCTTTGATCAAAGCGAAGATGCGGGAGGTCGGAGCCGTCTTTACCGGTGAAATGTCTGGTCATATGTTTTTTGCCGATGAATACTACGGCTTTGATGATGCCTTTTATGCCGCCGGCCGGCTACTACGTCTCCTGTCCCAGGTAGACCGATCGCTAAATCAACTGCTGGCGGATGTTCCCAAGTATTACGCAACCGCGGAGACTAGAGTGGGGTGTCCCGATCACGCCAAATTTGACGTGGTAGAGCGGATCCGACAGGATTTTCAAAAAAGCCATGAAGTCATTGATATTGACGGGGTACGGGTGCTTTTCCCCGACGGCTGGGGTTTGGTCCGCGCCTCGAATACCCAACCGGTGATTGTGGCGCGGTGCGAAGCCAAAACCGCCGAAGCCTTACGGGAGATTACCAAGGTGATCAAAGACGCGCTTTGCGCTTATCCGGAAGTGGAAGATTTTGAATGGGCGAATTAAAAAAAGCGGCGTGGAACTAAAGTACAAAATCGGGACAAAAACGATACGCCAAAACCTTAATTTCATGTTATTATAGTATTAGAGAAAACAGATAAAAAATATCTAAAAACAATCCGTCCGATGGCGTACACCTAAGAATTTGGGTGTTGCTAACGGGCGGTTTTTTTATCAAGATCTTTGGCTTTCGCTAAAGTTACCGGACTTAACATCGCTTGGTTTAAATTTTATGGAAGCGCCGGGAAACCGGAGGGTCGATATGCCACAAAGGCAGGGTGGGGCCGGGCATAAAAAATAACAAGAAAGAGAGGGAAAAGATAAATGCACATCATTATTGATCCCGGGCATGGCGGCCGAGATCCGGGCGCACAAGGGTGGGTGATTCCGGAACGAACCTTTCCGCCCACCCTCGAGAAGGATTTGACGCTTCTGTATGCCCTTGACCTGGAAAAGGAACTCATCACGCGGGGACATCAAGTCACTCTGACCCGTAGAACCGACAAGTACGTTTCGCTTCAAGATAGAGCGAATTTAACCCAAAAAATCCGCTTACCACCAGCGGATTGTTTTATTTCTCTTCATTTTGATGCTTGTCAGTACCCAAAAGTCCGGGGAACTTCCGCTCTTTATAACAATTGGGGAAACCAAAGTTCCCGTCTGGGGAAACCCTTAGCCGAGGCTTTGGTCACGGAGGTGGTAAAGTCCGCCGGGACCATGAATCGGGGGGTTTTTCCCCGTCCATCCTACAAACTAAATGACCAAGGTGAATTGGTAATCGCTGAAAGCCAAATTTATGTTCTTCGCCACGCGAAGGTTTGGGCGGCCTTGCTTGAGATTGGTTTTCTCTCCAATTATGAAGAGGAAAAGCTGTTGGTTTCACCAGAGTTTAGGCGCTTGGTGGTGGAAGGGATTGCTAATGGGATCGAAAAGTGGGGAAGGGAGTATCTAAAGTGAATTTCGTTTATACTCCACAGGAGATGTTTGCGATCGGAATTGTCATTGCCCTCGTTGAAGTCGTCAAGCCTTATATCGATAAAGGCCTTTGTCGTTTCATGCCCTTTCCGATTGCGGCAGGGTTAGCAGTTTGTATCGTTATTGAATCCGCTGGTGGTTGGCCGGGATGGATCATGTTGGCCGCGCAAGGCATACAGGTGACCCTCAAAATTGCTTTTGCGGCGATGGGTCTGTTCGATCTTGTTTTAAAAAAGAATAAACAGGCAAAAAAAGCGGATGCGGTTTGCGTTAGCTGCAAAAAAGGGGAAAGGGGAAGCGGGGATTGAAGTCTTATCAAAAAATCTTCTATTTCACTTTAGCAATATCCGTGCTTGTTATCCTTATTGTTGCGGGGAAGTATTTTTCGCTCGTGTTCTTAGCAGCTTTGGGGTTATGGTTAGGCCATAATACTAGTGAAAAAGAAAAAAAGGTCGAAGAGGAGATTAAAGCGCAAAAGCAGAGTCAGACCGCGCTTTTTAACCGAACGCAGGAACTGGAGAAGAGGTTTGAACAGTTAAAAAACGCCTCCGAAGCACGTCGGAAAGGAAAGAAGCCAAGTAATTTATTGCTTTTTATTTTCCTTGTTTTCACAGCAATGCTCTCGAAACCAGTCAGTGCTGCAGACAACTTATATATTCCCGAAAGCTATGAAGAATTGAGAGCACTATATATTTTGGTAGACCGGGAAGTTAGGGTCAGGGATGAGTTGATCGGCCAATATCAAGCATTGATCGCCGATTATGAAAACACGATCCGCGAATTAAATCAGTTGGTCCAAAGGCTTCAAGAAATAAATAGCGAAAAAGATCTGGCCAATGTGGTAAAGAAGGAAATTAACGCCTTGCAGAAAAGACGTGCTTGGGGGATAACCGGTGGTTTAAACGTCGGTGATGAACTGGGTTATAGTTTGGGTATTATTCATGTGCGGGGCGTGTGGGGATGGCAGATCAACTATGCACCATCCGGGTTGTTAAGTTTAGGGTTAAGTATTTATTTGTAAAATAAATTAGATAAAAAGGCCTGTAATCTATTCATTTAATCCATCTCCACCTCCACAGCTTTATAAGTGTGGAGGTGGAGATTATTTTGATTTATAAGCAAACACCGAAAGCAGAGAATCAAGAGCCTAACCCAGGCTCCTCTGGTCTACTCT
>DUQQ01000072.1 GCA_012837705.1 Hydrogenispora sp. | reverse complement strand
TTTGCGCTGGAGGATGCGTCCACGCGCAATGCTGTTAACCGAGACATACTGGTTTTCGTTTTTTTCTTTGTCCGCATAGATCATTGATAAGTCACTCACCTTTCTAAAATATAAAAAACACCTGAACGGTTGTTACAGGTGTTATGAACAGTAGGCGGATATGGAAAAAGGGATAAAAAAACCCCCTTGGTAAGGGGTTTTTTAAAGTAGACATAATTTATATCAATACCATCTTATCATGTTTATCTGTCTTTGGAGTATCAATTTAGTATCGATTTTGTCCCGAGGGATTGCAGTCAGTTTATCCATCGGCCGTAGCTTGGCTGATGGCAGGGATCTTCTTTGTCGGCACCGAAAGCTTAGGAGGGGGAATTAAGGAGCGATCTAAAGAATAATAAAATAATGTGATAAAATAAGGTAAAACGATAGAGCGCAAGCATTTAAATTTCCAATTGAGGTGAGCTGATGATTAAAGTAATGGTTGCCGATGATGAGATTCGAATTTGCAAGTTGATAATCAACCTGATCAATTGGGAAGAGCTTGGTATGGAGATCGTGGGGGTGGCCGATAACGGAATCGATGCTTTGCACATGATTGAGCAAGAAGAACCGGACCTGGTGATTACCGACATTCGGATGCCCGGATGTGATGGGTTGGAGATGATTGGGAAAGCAAAAAAGCACAATGATAAATTGGAGTTTATTATCATCAGTGGTTACGGGGAGTTTTCATATGCCCAGAAGGCCATTGAGTATGGGGTCAAGGATTATCTTTGTAAACCGATCAATAAAGACAGCTTGTATAAGGCATTATGCCGGGTGAAGGAAGCGATCACAAAGCAAAACCACCAAAGTAACTTGGAAAAAGAGTATGCGGATATCAAAAAAGACATGGGGAAGATTAGAGCCTCATTTGTGAAAAACCTTATCTTATTCAATGCGGAGGGGGGCACAGAATCTTCCCTGGAAGAGATCAACCAGAACTACTATTTCCATTTTCGGGAAGGCGCTTTTCAGGTGGTGGCCATCAAAATCGACGGTCGGAGCGAGGCCCGGAAAAATATTGCCGAGTTCCACACGAAGCTGGCGGAGTCGCTGCAATCCTTGTTCCAGGGGTTGACTTATGAGCTGGAGATCGTAGCGAATAGTAGTAATCTCTATGTTTTGCTCAACTATGACCCGGCGGAAAAAGAAAAAATCGAGGCGGTTTTGCAAAGGACCTTAAATGAGTTTAAGAGCCGTTTAACCACTTTCGGTTTGCTGATTACGATTGGGCATGGCGAAGCGGTCACCGCTTTAAGGATGATTCCTGCGGCAATCGAAGTGGCGAAACAGGCGATCGATGACCGGATTCTTAAAGGAACGGGCAGAATCATCCGGTCTTCCGGGAGCAAACCCGGGGAGACCTACGATGAAGAGCAATTTTGCGAGTTCACCAAAAAATTTACAAAAGCAGTCGAATTACTTGATTTCGCAGAAATAACGAAAGTAATCAACCACTTGAAGGAGGACTTGAGCCGGGAAAGAATCGGTGGTTCCGCATTAAAAAGGTTGGTCCGGGAGATCGGTAATACATACTACATCACCATGCGGAATAATCAGATCAAGGTGGCCGATGCCGTAGAAGAGCAGGAGCAGTTGGAGAAGGCGATTGACCACTGTTATTCGCTGGAACTTCTCTTCCAGGAGTTGGTTCAGCACATCGGTGTCTCCCTAAAGAAACTGGCCGAGGATAAAGCCCAAAAAAACCTGGGGCAAATCCGGGAAGCCAAAATCTATATCGAAGAAAACTACATGAAGAATATTACCCTTGAAGATCTGGGTTCTTATTTGGGCTTTAATCCGTCCTATTTTAGCAGCCTTTTTAAGAAGGAAACCGGCTCGACCTTTCTGGAATATCTCTCGAAGGTACGGATTGAGAAGGCCAAGGAGCTTCTGAAGGAACCGGGTTTACGGATCCAAGATGTCTGTTTGATGGTTGGTTATAATGATGTGAAATATTTTACCAAACTCTTTATCAAACATACTGGTTTGAAACCGAAAGAGTTTCGGAAAATCTTTGCGTAGGAGAAGAGAATGAAGCGGAAAAGCGGCTTTTATTTACTGGACCGGATCTTCCTGGCCTTCATTGTTTTGTTCATCCTCCTTTTAACTTTGTTCTGTTCTTTCATCCCTTTTGCCCTGGACCAGGGCAGGTATCTTTTGGTCCTGTCCTTTGCTTTTACCATTACCTTGGTGCTGTATTTCGCATACCGTTGGATCTACATCCCTTGTAAGGAGAGTAATAAAGTTTTACGGCTCTTTTCCGACGGCTATATTTTCAAAGGGGTCTTTGATCTCAGGGTCCATTTCAACCATGAATCATACCTTGCCTTTAAAAAGTTTCAGGAGATTATTGATACGAAGGAATTGATTGAAGGGACCAAAAAACACGCCGAGTATCTCGCGTTGCAGAATCAGATCAACCCCCATTTTCTCTATAACACCTTGGAAGGGATCAGAAGCGAGGCGTTGATCGAGGGTGTGGAAAGCATTGCCAATATGACCGAGGCCCTCGAGACCTTTTTCCGTTATACCATCTCAGACATGGACAAGCTGGCCACTTTGGAAGAGGAGATTGCTAATGTTCAAAACTATTATAAGATCCAGCGGTTTCGGTTTGGCGACAAAATAAACTTTAAGATCGAATACCCCACGGAGCATGATCCGGAGATCATTCAAGCGAAAATTCCGAAACTGACCTTGCAGCCGATTGTGGAAAATGCCGTTTTCCACGGGATCGAACCGAAGATGGGCAAGGGGCTTGTGACCTTAAAGATTCAGGTGACGCCGAAACGCCTGCTGATCACGGTGGCGGATAACGGGGTGGGGATGGAAGAGGAACAGGTGCATGAGCTCAATGATAAACTGCGGGGGGCCTCCCTTACTTACATTAAAGAAGACAAGAAAACCGGAGGGATTGCTCTGCTTAACGTGAATAACCGGATTAAACTCCTCTTTGGTGATGAATATGGAATTTATCTATACAGTCGGGTGGGGGCGGGGACTGATGTGGAGATCACATTACCCCTGCTCTATTGAGGGGTGCAAGATGAAAGAAGAAATCTTAAGGGTCGAGAACGTTATCCGGAAGATAAACGGCATTACTTACTTGAACAATATTACCTTTCAGATCTTTAAAGGGGAAATTATGGGCTTACTTCCCCTGGACAATCACGGTAAAAGCCAGCTCATTGAGTTAATCATTCAAAATGTCCCGGTCCATTTTGGGCGGGTCTATTTCGACGACCAACTGGTTAACTACTATGAGCATAGCAGTATGACCAGAAACCGGGTTTATTTGATCGATAAGGAGACCAATCTAATCCAGGATTTAAAAGTGGCGGATAATATTTGTGTCTTAAACCATACCTTCAGTGATTACATTATCCATGAAAAAAAGTTACAGCGGGTTGCCGCTGGCTTGTTCCAACAGTTGGGGATTGAGCTTGATACCGACCAATATGTTTCCGAACTGTCGCTGCTGGAAAAGACGATTGTCGAGTTGGTCCGTGCGGTGCTCAACGGGGCGCAATTAATTATCCTGAACGAACTCTCTAATTTTTTGAGTATTGAAGAATTGGCCTTTTTCCAGAGGCTGCTACGGTATTATACGCAAAAGGGGATCTCCTTTCTTTATATTGCCAATCACCATGAAGAGGCCTTTCAGATCTGCCACCGGGTGATGCTCTTTGAAAAGGGAAAAATCATTAAGATCATTGCGGAAAAAGATTTTTCGGATGAGATCTTGCAACCCTATATTCTTTCCTTTGGCCGTCATCAGGTGACAAATGGGCAGCATAACCAGACCGGGGTCTTAAAGTGTCAAGACTTATGGACAGAAAACTTAAAAGGGCTTAGTTTTTCGGCGAAAAAAGGGGAATGTATCACGATTCTTGATATGAATAACCGGGGGATTCAAGATATTGCCGCCATTATTAATGGCTTTCGCCAACCGGAAAGCGGCCGGATTGTCGTTGGTGGGAAAGAGATTTCGTTAGCGCCAGGCAGAAATTTATTCTTGGACGGGGTGGCTTACATTCCGGAGAATCCGGTCCAGGAGAGCTTGTTCTTTGATATCTCCTATTTGGAAAATCTAACTTTCATGCTGGAACGGAAGCTGAAGCGGAGTATCATTCCGCGGCGGGTGTTGTGGGGAATTAAGGAGGAGTACCGCCCGTTGGTCGGCGACGAGATCGAAGCGGAGGACCTTTGGGGCTTGGAAATGCGGTCGCTCTATAATCTGGTCTATCTGCGGTTACTGTTCTATAAACCCAAGGTGGTCTTTATTATGCAACCCTTTTCCCATGCGGATATGTACTTGCGGCGGAGAATCATCGAGTTAATCAATATGGTGAAGGCGAAGGGGATTGCCGTCATCATTCTGGCCGTTAGTATCTCTGATACGTTATCCATCACCGACCGCTTACTGATCATGGAAGATGGAAAGCTGGTGTCATCCGGCCAACGGTTGGCCGACCTCCCTGCGTATGTAGCGAACCAACCACAATAAAGGTGATCGGGGCTTGCTTCCGCCGAAGGGGTGTTTGTAAACGTTTTTGCGAAAACAACCGGGTAAAGCCGGTTGTTTTTTATAATAACCTTAACTAAGGGAATATTTGCGAAAAGGTTTCCGCCTTATGTTCACCAGTTGAAAATAATATTACTTTGATGTAAAAACTCCTAATAATTGTCCCCCTAATTCTAAGAATGTTCTACCATGGGCAAACGGAAATTTTGTTAAGATTAAAGCAAAGCGTTACAGCAAGTTATAAGAATAGGGGGCCTTTTTATGGGCAATATTGTCGAGTTAAGGAAGATCAGCAAAAGCTTTCCCGGAGTAAAGGCTCTAGATCAGGTATCCTTTACTTTAAAAGCTGGAGAGGTCCTTGGCTTGCTCGGTGAAAATGGGGCTGGCAAATCCACCTTGATGAAGATCTTGTCTGGAGTCTATACCAAAGATGAGGGCTCCATGCAGATTTTAGGCAAGGAGGTGGACCATTTAACGCCGCTCACCGCCCAAAAGATGGGGATTGCCATCATCAACCAAGAGTTGAACTTGTGTGATCATCTGACGGTGGCCCAGAATATTTTTCTCGGCCGGGAATTGTTGAGAAACGGAACCTTGAACGAGCGGAAAATGAATGGGGAAGCCCGCAAGCTTCTGGAAAGATTCCAAATCGATATTGATCCGGAAACGCCGGTGGGCAACTTATCCGTCTCCAAAAAACAACTGGTCGAAATCGCGAAAGCATTGTCCATCGAGGCGAAGATTCTGATTATGGATGAGCCCACCTCCGCTTTAACGGCGAAAGAGATCGATAATTTGTTTGCGATCATCAAAAGGTTAAGAGCACAAGGGTGTGGCATCGTTTACATCTCCCACCGCTTGGAAGAACTGCAACACATTGTTGACCGGGTGATGATCCTCCGCGATGGTAAGTATATTACAGACATGCCTTTTCAGGAGACAACGCTTAGTGAGATCATCGCTTATATGGTGGGCAGGGAGATCAAGGAAAAGTTCCCCCGGGTCGAGGCCGCAGTTGGGGAGAAAATATTTGAGGTGAAAAATCTAAACGCCGGGCGGATGGTACGCAATATCAGTTTTTCCCTGCGTAAAGGGGAAATTGTGGGGATTGCTGGTTTAATGGGGGCCGGAAGAACCGAAACCACCCGGGCGATTTTTGGGGCGGACCCCAAGGAGTCCGGGCAAATCTTTATCGACGGGGAAGAGGTTAAGATTAACCGGCCCATAGATGCCATCAAGGCCGGCCTGGTCCTTGTGCCCGAAGACCGGGGCAAGGATGGCTTGTGTACCAAGCTTAGTGTGAAAGATAATATTGCCCTGCCCAATCTGGATATCTTGGCTTCGAAATTGGGCTTGGTCAATCGGAAGCAGGAAACCGAACTGACCGAAACGGCGGTCCGCAATTTTGAGATTAAAGTCGCTGATCCGGAAACACCAGCCGATAGTTTGTCCGGCGGGAATCAGCAAAAAGTGATCGTCAGTAAGTGGCTGGCCCGAAACTCGCGAGTAGTTATTTTTGATGAACCAACCAGAGGAATCGACGTTGCTTCCAAAGTTGAGATCTACAATATCATGAATGATTTAAAACAAAAAGGGATTGGGGTCCTCTTTGTCTCTTCCGAACTACCGGAGATTTTGGGCATCAGTGACCGTATACTGGTCATGGCCGATGGACGCATCACGAAAGAGTTGGATGTGAGAGAGGCGACCCAGGATCTGATTCTGAAGTATGCAACGCAATTTGAGAAGAAGCTATAGACGACCACTGGGAAGCAGAGGAAGCTTAATAAGGATGGGGGAGAGCATAAGCTATGGGAAATGAGAAGAAACAAAGCAAGCTGAAACGGATCGTGGCCAAAAGAGGGATGGGACAGGTTATTACGGTAACCTTTGGCCTGGTGGGGCTGATCATTGTCTTTAGTTTTTTGAATCCGTTCTTTTTGACGTCGCGTAACATCTCCAATCTCTTGCGGCAGATTGCCCCGACACTCTTAACCGGGATTGGGCAATCCTTTGTCTTGATTACCGGTAATATTGATCTATCCATCGGGTCGGTGGTTGGGATGAGCTGTATGATCTCGGCGACCCTAATGACGAAGGGGGTTGTCCCCTGGGTTGCGGTGCTCATCACCTACCTGGCGTCGTTGCTCATGGGTTTATTAAACGGGAAGCTAATCTCCAAAGCAAAACTGCCCGCCTTTATCGCTACTCTCGGAACGATGACCATTGCCCGCGGGATTGCTCAGATTGTGAACAACAATTACAACACCGATTCCATTGGCGAAGCGGCCGAGGGCTTCCAGCAGTTTTTTTACTACGGGAAAACCCTGGGGCTTTATAATACGATCTGGATCACACTGGTGATCTGGTTGATCTTCAACTTCTTGCTCAGCCGGACGCGCACGGGACGGCATCTATACGCGGTCGGGAGCAATCTCCATGCCGCTCATCTTTCCGGGGTCAACATTTCCAGTACAATCACCAAGGCTTATTTGGTTAGTGCCTTTTGTGCGACGACCGTTGGCTTGATTACAACCGCCACCAGTGGGATGGGGACCATGGATGCCGGAAATGGTTATGAACTTTATGCCGTCGCCGCTTCGGTCATTGGTGGGGTCAGTACCCTCGGCGGCCAAGGGATCCTCCTTGGTACCGTAGTCGGGGCTTCGATCTGGGGGGTCTTGCAGAATGGCCTGCAATTTGCCGGCGCACCGGTGGCGATTAGGAACATTGTTATCGGGATCATTGTTATCATCACCGTCCTCATGGACATCTTTGTCCGGAGCAATAAACGAATCGGCAAAGCAAAGACCAGTGCCGATGGAAACAGTTCCCCAGCATTAAAGCACAAACTCTAAAACTTGTGCTTTAAAATAAAAAAAGGAGGTTCTCATATGCGGAAAAAACTGATTGGGAGTTTGTTATGTCTAGTTCTTCTGTTGGCCCTCGTGGGCGGAGCGCAAGGCGCTGCCAAGTACCGGATTTATTTGATCACCATGGACCAGATGGATCAACACTGGGTCAATGTGGATGCCGGTGCCCGGAAAGCCGTGAAAGAACTTGGTAACGTCAACTATCGCTGGCTGGCCCCGGATGTCAAAGACGACGCGAAGCAGATTGAGTGTATCAATAATGCGATCGCCGGGGGCGCCGACGCCATTTTGTTGGCCGCCAATGGTCCGACGGCCGTCACCTCAGCCTTAAGAGAGGCGACAGCGGCCGGGGTTAAAATCATTTACGTGGACTCTCCCGCGGACTACCCGGGTGAACAGACGTTGGCCACCGACAACGAAGCAGCTGGATACAAAGCAGGACAAGAACTGAAGAAAGCACTAGTAAGCAAAGGGATCACCAGTGGTAAATTAGGGATCGTTAACGTGAACGCAGCCACCGCCTCCGTCGTTCAGCGCGAAAACGGATTTAGAGCGGCCTTTGAAGGAACTAGCTTTACAATTCTTGAGACCCAATACAGCGAAGGCGATGCCGCCCGGTCGAAAGATATTGCTGCCAACTACATAACCCAGGGTGTGGTCGGGATCTTTGGGGCGAATGAAGGTTGTACCGTGGGGACGGGGAACGCCATTAAAGAAGCAGGCGGGAAGGTCATTGGGATTGGTTTTGACAAATCCAACACCATTCTCCAGTTGATTAAAGAGGGTCATCTCCTGGCGACCATGGCCCAAAACCCGGATGTCATGGGGTACAAAGGCGTCAAAGCGGCGGTTGCTGTCTTAGAAGGGAAAGATCCTGGTCCGGAATACGTTGATACCGGAGTTTCCGTCCTGACCAAAGATACCCTATAAGCACCGGATCGGATCGTGAATAACACCAGAGAAAGAGGTTACCAAGGTAACCTCTTTCTCCTTTAGCACAAGAAGATTCGATCGTATCGGTATGAAGTGTAGTGTAATAAAGCCACTTATTGTCTTGTTAAAGAACGAATAAAGATCCATCTCAAGCCCAGGAAGTTTAACCATCAGGCGGGAAAATTTATGGTATGATTGTAAAGGGGAGTTACGCAATATTAGCGTTCATTCGCCAACGACAAAACTATCGGGAACTGGACATGGAGGTGTTCGGAAATGCTGTATCCTTTACGCTTTGACCCAATTTACCAGGAACGGATCTGGGGCGGGACCGGCCTCCGCGATGAATTTGGGCGCCAGCTTTCCAAGGACAAAATTGGTGAGAGCTGGGAAATATCCTGCCGGGATGATGCGGATAGCCGGGTGGCGGCGGGTCCTTTACGGGGAAAAACCCTCTCTGAACTGGTGAAGATTTTTGGTGCGGAGTTGCTCGGGACAAAAATCGCTGCGGGGAATAGTTTTCCTCTGCTCTTAAAGATCTTGGATGCGCAGGATGTCCTTTCGGTGCAGGTCCATCCGGATGACCAGTTTGCCGCCGTTCATGAGGGTGCTGCCGGGAAAAGTGAGGTTTGGTACATCCTCAAAGCCGAGCCGGGGGCAAAGATCATCTACGGGCTGCGGCCGGGAATTACCCAACAAGACTTTATCGACGCCCTTAAACAGGGCAAATTGGCCGAATGCCTGAATGAAGTGGTGGTCAAGCCGGGTGAAATCTACCCGATCCTTCCCGGTCTCGTGCACGCGTTAGGTAAAGGAATTATGGTCGTGGAATTGCAGCAGAATTCCGACATTACCTACCGTGTCTTTGACTGGAATCGGGTGGACGCCCATGGGCAAGCGCGGCCTTTGCACGTGGAGAAAGCTTTGCAGGTGATCGAGTTTGGGCAGCAACCACTCCACCGGCCGGATCAGGAAAAAGAGGAAGGTACCCTGGTGGTGGAGAATGAACATTTTACCTTTACTTATCAGCAGCTTGATGGAGAAAAAATAATGACGCAGGACCCGGCGGCTTTTACCCTCTTCACTGTGGTAGGGGGGGAAGGCGAACTACGCCATCAGGGCCAGGTTTATAGATTACAGTATGGCGACTCCTATCTGCTCCCCGCCAGTCTGGGGAGTTACAGCCTCTCTGGTCGGATGCAACTCCTTTTTGGGCGGCCGAATAAAGCACTGCATATTGCCAAAGACCGCCCAAGGGATGTTGTTTCAGGTTAAAAGACAAAAGAAAGGAGATAAGGAGGGGATTGTGATTTACGGTGCAATCGAAGCGGGTGGGACGAAGATGGTTTGTGCCATTGGTACCGCTGAGGGCCATCTCATCGACCAGCTTACTTTTCCCACCAAAGATCCGGCGGAGACCATACCGCAATTAGTGGCGTTTTTTCAAGGAAAGTCGATTACGGCCTTAGGGATTGGTTCCTTTGGTCCGGTGGATTTGAGAACCGACTCTCCAACCTATGGTCATATTTTGGACACCCCGAAGCTTGCTTGGCAGCAGTTTGATTTTGTCGGTGCGTTGCAGCGGGAGTTAAAAGTTCCGGTTGGTTTTGATACGGATGTGAACGCGGCTTGCCTTGGCGAAATGACATACGGCTCGGCCCAAGGCCTGAATAATGTAGTTTATATCACGATCGGGACCGGCATCGGGGCGGGGATTGCCATCAACGGACAACTCTTACACGGGATGTTGCATCCGGAAGCGGGGCACATCTTGATGAAACCCCATCCGGAGGATTCCTATCCGGGGTTTTGTCCCTACCATAAGGCTTGTTTCGAAGGGATGGCTTCCGGACCGGCGATTGAAGACCGCTGGGGCGAGAAGGCGGCAAACTTACAAGACAATGCCCAGGTTTGGGCACTTGAAAGTTACTATATCGCGCAGGCGTTGGTCAACTATATTATGGTGCTTTCGCCGGAAAAAATCATCCTCGGTGGCGGCGTGATGAAACAAAAACAACTCTTCCCGTTGATCCGGAAACAGGTCGCGGAGATGATCAACGGTTATTTAAAGACGAAGGAATTAGAGGATCTGGATAATTATATTGTGCCCAATAGTTTAAATGAGAACCAGGGGATCTTGGGGGCTTTGGAGCTGGCGAAACGGGCACGCTTCTGAAGGTGGCGTGTAAAGTAAGAAGACAGATGAGAAGAGGCTGCTACGCTTGGGGGGGCAGCCTCTTTTCTTGTTGGGGCCGGAACGAACAGCGTTAACATTATACTTACAATTTGGTTGACTTTTATTGGGGGATAAGATATAATTAAACCAATAAAACGAAACGTTTCGCGGTAAAAGGAGAAGAACTATGGCTACGACGATCAAAGATATCGCTAAATACACCGGACTCTCCATCTCAACCATTTCCAAGTATTTAAATGGTGGTAATGTCTTAGAACATAATAGAGAGTTAATTGAAGAAGCAATTCAAACCCTTGATTTTAAAGTTAACGAGATGGCCCGGGGACTCAGAACCAGTCGAACCATGACCGTGGGCGTGCTCATTCCCAGTCTCGAAAATATTTTTTTTACAAGCATTGTCTCCCATATTGAGAGTATATTGTTGAAGGAAGGCTATAGTACGATTGTCTGTGATTTCAAAGAGGATCCGGGGTTGGAAGAGAAAAAACTGCAGTTTTTATTTGATAAAATGGTTGATGGAATTGTTTTGATGCCTTTGCCCGGCAATGACAATCTCGTGAAGAAGATTATCGCGCGGAAAACTCCCTTAGTCTTAATTGACCGTATGATCAACAATGTCGAGTGCGACGTGGTATTAGTTGATAATCTAAATGCTTCTTATAATGCCGTTGAACAACTGATCATACGCGGCCACCGGCGCATCGGGATTATTGCGGGACCGCAGAATATCTATACGGCCCAGGAACGGCTGAAGGGTTATATTCGTGTGCTTGAAGATTACGGGCTGAAAGTAGATCCGAGTCTGATCAAACATGGCGACTACCAAATTGAAAGCGGTTACAATTTATTGTTGGAACTAATGAAGGTTGAACAGCCGCCCACTGCGGTTTATGTTACCAATTACGAAATGACGATCGGTAGTATCATCGCGATCAATGAGAATAATATTAGAATTCCGGATGATATATCGTTCATTGGCTTTGACAATCAGGACCTAGCGCGCATTGTCAAACCGGCGTTGTCGATCGTTGTGCAACCAGTACAGCAAATTGGGGAAACGGCCGCGAAAATTCTTTTAAAAAGGCTAAGAAAAGACCAAGGGGGCTTTCCCATAGTAACGCGGCTAAAGACCGAGTTGTTGATAAGGGATTCCATTAAGAACGTTGAAAGCTAAATGACCGCCTTCGGACCCTCTTGTTTTTCGATCTGCGCTGAAAATTGGCCAAGTGGTCCAAATTGACAACCGGTGAGTTGTCAAGCAGCGTGGGCCGATGGCGCAGTGGGCCATCACTGCGGTGTTAGAACAAGAATTGCTCTAATTTAAGCTGGGCGCAACGATATCATCTTCTTTTCTCGGCAGGGAACTATTGCCCTAAAACGAAACGTTTTGCGACAGCGCGCAAAAAAAATGTATAATGTTTCGCGTTAACGTTTTGTGTAAGCGAAGTGGGGGATTGTGAAATGTCAAAACGACTTTTGCTCGGCATTGACAGCGGCACTTCCGGATGTAAACTCACGGTCTTTGATTTTGAGGGTCGTGTTGTTGCTGCGGCAGCCGGTAGTTATCACACCGCGTATTCCAAAGCCGGTTATGCGGAACAAGACGCCTCTGCTTGGTGGAAAACCATATGCCAAACGCTACAGAACTTAATTGAGGTTCAAAAGGTTGATCCCAGGGCGATTGCTGCGATTGGGATCGACGGGATTAGCTGGGTTTGCCTTCCGGTTGATCGAAAGGGTGCCCCCCTTAGAAAAGCCATGATCTGGCTAGACCGCCGCGCGGAAAAACAAGCCGCCTGGTTACGGGAGACTTTGGGTGAAGAAGAGCTGATTCGGTTAAGTGGTAACCCGGTTGATCCGGCTTATATTACTCCGAAAATATTATGGCTGCGTGAAAATGAACCGGAAGTATACGCTCAGACCGCGCGGTTTCTGCAGAGTAACGCTTTTATAGTCTACAAACTGACCGGTGAGTGGTCACAGGATTATTCCCAGGCTTATGGTTTTCATTTCTTTGATATGGCCAAAGGTGTATGGAATGAAAACATGGCGGAAGCGATGGGGATACCACTGGACTTGATGGCGCCCCTCTGCCATTGCCATGATGTGGTGGGAACGGTTCATTCGAAAGCAGCGGCGGAAACTGGGCTGGTCGCAGGGATTCCAGTGGTGGCCGGTGGACTGGATGCGGCTTGTTGCGCCCTGGGGGCTGGGGTGGTGAAACCCGGGCAAACCCAGGAGCAGGGGGGTCAAGCCGGAGGAATGAGTATTTTAGTGGACCAGCCCTTGATCCATCCGAAGTTAATCCTGGGATACCACGTGCTTCCCGATTTATGGTTGTTACAAGGCGGGACCGTGGGCGGAGGCGGAACCTTGAATTGGTTCAACAAGGAGTTTGGCTATTGCCGGCAGCAGGCTGAAAAGGAAAGTAATAAGAATTCTTTTGAACTAATGAGCGAAGCTGCCGCCACGATCGTGCCGGGTGCAGATGGGCTAATTTTCTTGCCGTATATGGCTGGTGAGCGTTCGCCTATCTGGGATAGCAAAGCGCGGGGCGTGTTTTTTGGATTGTCTTATGATAAAACCCGCGCCCACCTGATCCGGGCCATGATGGAAGGGGTCGGGTTTTCTTTGCTGCATAATCTGAAGACGGCTGAAGAAGTCAATGCTGATGCCGAAGAATTAATCAGCGTAGGAGGGGCGGCGAACAGCCGGGTTTGGACCCAGATTAAAGCCGATATTACCGGAAAAACAATACACGTACCGTTGTCGGATCAGGCAACGACTTTAGGTGCAGCGTTGCT
>DUQQ01000014.1 GCA_012837705.1 Hydrogenispora sp. | reverse complement strand
GATCAGTATAATTACATCGATCTAAAACCGGGGGTTTTAGATGCTTTGTCGACGATTCCCGGTTGGGAGGAGCTGCCCGAGGCTTACCGACTGGGTTTACAAAACATGGGGTTACTACAAGAACGCGAAGAAGAGTTGACGGCAAAAGCGCATGAGCTGGCGAGTGAAGCAGAAAAACTGGAGGCGGAGCGTCAGAACCTGATTGAGCAATTGGTTGCTTTGCAAGAAAAGGAAGAGTTTCTGGCCTTACAGGAACGGAAAATTGCGGAACAACAGACCGAATACCGTTATACCACCCAGACGGAAGTGGCTAATCAAGACCGCTATATGACGGCGGCCCGGCTCTTGGAAGCGATGAGCCCTGAAGCGGCGGGTGAGAATATTTTAAAGATGCCTTTTGAGATGGGGGTCGCTGTTTTGACGCTGCTCGAACCAAGAAGAGCAAGCCGCATTCTGGAAACAATGCCCCCGGAGCAAAGCTCCAAGTATATGGCCAAGATATCGGGCCACTAAGCAAAAACAACGTAAGCTTTTAGGTAAGAACTTTGCTTTACTTGGAATTGCCAACCGGCAGTTCCTTTCCATAAGTAAAGAAGTCCACAAGAAAGGAGGTGCAAGCTTGCAAGGCGCAGCAGGATTAGGTGAAAGGACAGAACAGGTGTTCTTTACCCGGACCGCGAAAACCCAGACCGAGGGGGCAAAAAGCCGGTCTTCCGTAAAGGAAAAGGAAGACAGGAAATTTCGCTGCCTTTTCAACGACTTAGTTCGGGACGAAAAGGACAAGGCGAAGGAACGCCCGCCGGTCAATGAGGACCTCTTGTCCCAACTGATGTTTCTTAATCCAGAGCTATCCACGCTACCCTTGGATCCGGAGGCGGTTTCTGCTGATGAGGTGGCGTTACTAGCCGCAGTTCAGGATGGTGGGGATTTACCACTCCTTGCCGAGCAGATGTCCGCAGAAGAAGCCGCCGTGACCGACGCCCAAGATGTTGCCCCGCAGCCGACAGAAACGGCGGATTGGGAAGTCCAAGATAACCTACAGCCGACAGAAACAGCGGATTGGGAAATCCAAGATAGCCTACAGCCGTTGATGCTCTTTGGTGGCAATGCCCTGGAAGAAGCGGACCACACCTTGAATAATCAAGAGTGGGTGGAAACCTCTCAGCCCGGCGCTTTTATGGTGGCGGCACCAGCAAGCACTGAGGCCGAGCTCCAAACCGCCGTGAAAGAGACCGAAACCGCCGAAAGGACTGAATCCGCTATGACCGTCGGAATAGTTGAAGCTTTGGGCAGTGCGGAAACAACCGGAGTACAAACCGCGAAGGTTACCGGAGCAACGGAAGACCTTCAATCCGAAGGGGATGTGATCGGAACTGAAACTGCGGGGAGAGCAGGAAGGGCTGAAACGCTTCGGCAAAGGGTTTCTCCGGAGGAGGCGGGGGAGGGCGCTGGTTTTGAGGCGCTATTAGAGGCACCGGAGCGCGAAACGAAAACCGGAGTCAAAACGGAAGAACCCCACATCAACGGAGAGTTGTTTACCCAGACCTTCAAAGAGGTCGTGGGCGAAACCCAAATCCGCGAGCAGAATCCGGAAACCACCCCGGTCGCACCAGAACCGTTCGTTCCGGAAAACATTCGGGAAAGCTTGGCGACGCAGATTGTGAGCGGTGCCCGTCTCATGGTCAAGGATGGGATGACCAAGATCCAAATTCAGCTGGAACCGGCCGAATTGGGGAAATTGGAACTCTCTCTTGTTGTAGAACGGGATTTAGTTGCCGCCCGCTTCGTAACGGAGACCCAAGGCGTCCAATCTTTAATCGAAGCCAACTTACCGCAGCTCCGTTCGGCATTGGAGGAAATGGGATTACAGGTCGATCTGTTACAGGTTGGCGTGCAAGCCGAGGGAGATTCCCAGATGGCAAACCAGAACATGACCGGCGGTGAACAGTTTCAACGTAACACCGGATCGAAACCTTTGGCCGAGATGTTTGTAGCGGAGGAACAGATCTTTGGGGAGGAAGCCTGGCACGGTATGGTTAACCTGAGAATCTAACGGGAGAGGAGGTGAAGAGATGATTAATGCGGTTGGCAATAGTGGGAGCACCAGTACGACGACCACCACCAGTTCCAGCAACGACTTCCTGGGGAAAGATGCCTTTCTTAACTTATTAGTTACGGAACTGCGTTACCAGGATCCGTTAGACCCCTTGAAAGACCGGGACTTCATCGCCCAGATGGCCCAGTTCTCAACTTTAGAGCAGATGCAGAACCTTTACCGTGTTAGCGAGATCCAACAAGCTACGACGATGATTGGTTGCTCTGTAATTGCCCAGGAGTTTCACGAAGGAGGTCTGACCGAGACCGTATACGGACAAGTCACGGGGGTACGAAACTACAGTGGCCAAACCTATTTAATGTTGGACAGCGGACGGGAGGTTAAATCCGACCAGGTTATCTCGGTGATGGACAACAAGGGTATGGAACAGTATTTACGGGGGATTGTTGGCCGGAAAGCCTTTGTGCGCGTTTATAATGAAATTGGGGAAGTCGTTGACTTTAAGGAAGTGCTGATCACCGACTACCGGTTGAAAGATGGTGAACCCTATATCGTTTATTACCACGGAGAAGTAGAGGAAGAGGTGCCCCTGACCGATGTCTGGGGGGTTGTTTAGGGGGGAACGACAATGACCGAACGGATCTTTCCACCGATTTCACCGGTAACACCGACGCCGAGGGTGACCCCAACGGAGCGCCGAACGGTACCGAAGCCCGGGACCACTGGCGATTTCCAGAAGATCCTGGAGACAAAGCTAGGTACGGAGCTGAAAATTTCCGCCCATGCCCAAAAGCGCATGGCCGAACGGGGGATTTCCCTTTCCCCACAAGAGATGGCGGGTATTCGGGATGCGGTGCACAAGGCGCAAGTGAAGGGGTGTAAAGAATCCCTGGTGGTCTTGGACCAAGTTGCTCTGGTGGTAAGTGTGGAAAACCGAACCGTGATTACCGCGGTAGATGCACGTAGTTTGAAAGAGAATGTCTTTACCAACATTGACAGTGCGGTTTTTGTCCAGTAGAAATTAGGCTGGACCTCCTAGAGGAAGCTGAATGTCCTCCAAACGACCGCGGAGGACCGGACAAAACCCGCTTTCGAAAAAAGAAGGGGAAGAATAGGAGGTTAGATCAAAAATGATGCGTTCTATGTTTGCCGGGGTCTCAGGACTTCGCAACCATCAGACACGGATGGACGTGATTGGTAATAATATTGCCAACGTGAATACGGTTGGTTACAAAACCAGCCGGGTTACCTTTCAGGATGCGCTTTCGCAGACGATACGGGGGGCAACCGCGCCCCAGGGCAACCGGGGTGGAGTTAATCCGCAACAAGTCGGACTGGGCGTGGCCCTTTCCAGTATTGATGTGCTTCATACTCCGGGGAACTTACAGACCACCGGCGTCAACACCGATCTGGCGATCCAGGGGAATGGCTTTTTTATCCTTGGCGGGGAAGGCAACCAAAGATATTACACCCGGGCTGGAAACTTTACCATGGATACCTCTGGTCGTCTGGTCTATGGCAATGGTCTCCAGTTACAAGGGTGGATGGCCAATGATGCTGGAGAGATCCAGACCGGCGGGAATCCCCAAGGGATTACTTTACCGATCGGGACCACGATTGATCCACAGGCTACTTCGAAGATAACTTTAACCGGAAACTTAAACTCGTCAACGCCTGATGGTGAAAGCTTCACGCGGAATTTACAGGTTTATGATTCCTTGGGGAACCCCCACACGATCCAGATTGTCTTTAACAAGACGGCGGTGGGGCAGTGGAATTGGCAAGTCCAAGATAGTGCTACACCACCAACTGTAATTGACCCAGGAGCAACCCTTAACTTTGATACTTTTGGGCATCTCCCAGCTGGAACGGAAGCAACTATTACTTGGACACCAGGGCCCGGGGTGGAAGCTCTGGATATTACCATTGATTTTTCGGCCATAAGCCAGCAGCATGCGGAGGACTCTTCAGTGGGGTATGAGCAAGATGGTTACCGCATGGGGTATTTGGACAGCTACCGCATTGACAGTGCGGGCACCGTTATCGGCATCTTCACGAATGGGTTAGCCAATAACATCGCGCAGATTGCCGTGGCGACATTTAACAATCCAGCTGGTCTTGAAAAGATGGGAGAAACCATGTTCCGGACATCCAGCAACTCCGGAGAAGCGCAGATCAACATTTCGGGGATCGGCGGTGCGGGGACGGTGACCCCGGGAGCCTTGGAGATGTCCAACGTCGATCTTTCGCAGGAGTTTACCGATATGATCGTGACGCAACGGGGATTCCAGGCGAACTCGCGGATTATTACGACTTCCGATGAGATGTTACAAGAGTTGGTTAACCTCAAACGGTAATGTAAGTTAGGGTGAGGGGGTAAAAAGACACCCCCTCACCACTCATATTTATTTGTTGAAAGGTGGGATCGGTATTGATTAAAGTAACCCGGTTCAGTGGTGAAGAATTTTGGGTCAATCCCCACCTGGTCGAGGTTATTGAAGAAACGCCGGATACCG
>DUQQ01000107.1 GCA_012837705.1 Hydrogenispora sp. | reverse complement strand
TTGTTTGCCACTAACTCCCCATTAATACTTGCGGTTCCAGCACTGACCACCAGCCCGTTCTGTGCATTTAATGGAGCACCGTTTACAACCACTCCGTTATTGGCCGTTAATGGAGCTCCGCTAACCTCAAGCCCGGCGTTTGCGCGGAAAACCCCACTTTCAATCGTCGCTCCCTCTTTGACTAGGAGCCCTTTCTTTGCTTCCAATGGTAATCCGTTTACTACTACTCCCCCATTGGCATTGAGCGCGCCGGTTACGGTCAACCCTTCTTTCGCCTCTAATTGACCAGTCTCTACTGACGCCCCGTTGTACACACTTATTCCTTGCTCGGAATGAAGTTTTGCGCCCCGTACAATAATACCGTCTTCGGCATAAACCGGACTCTTCATAGTGGTTTCGCCTTTAAGACAGACTTTACCGTCAACGGACAGCCTGTAATCATTTTCGATCTCCGTACCGATCCCAATCCTTCCATCAGCGTCAATGACAAAAGAGGTTTTGCTAGTGGTATCATCCACCCGTAAAGCAGGTCCGTGATCCGGGGTAATATGCAGCTTAGCACCGGGAGCATCATTATTGATCCCGGTAAAGCCATTATCCTGTCTGATAAAAAGCCTGCTTCGGTTGGCGGAAGATATGTTGAGCCCACTTCTATTTCCGTCGGCGGATTGCGCGTTAATTCGCCAAATAGGCGTATCCCGGCTACTGGAAAAATCCAGCAGTCTTCTGTTGTTGCCCTGTTCCACGATCTCCATCGGCCTACCCTTTTCGGAGATGCCGATCCCGTCTTCAGCGATATTAATCATCGAGTCAATTAGGTCGACAAAGTCATCCTGGGTCGGTTTATTTCCCGTGGTAAACAGTTCATATAGTTCTTCTCTTTTTTTAATCGGCATGCTCGTCCTCTCCTACTTTGTTACTGTCTTCGGTTTTGCCCAGCTCTTCTTCGAGCAGTTGAATAGCGCCACTGATTCGTAGTAACGTCTCGCGTAAACTTCTCTCCCGGCGTTGCAAATCAGCCAATAAATTCTGGCCGTTTGCAAATTCCTCTGTTAATTCTCTTAGGCGGTCTCTTAATTGTTTTTCCATATTTCAGTTCTCCTTTTTCGAATTGATGTTAATAAATAATTCAAGATGCCAAAAAGGCATCTTGAATTAGCTCCTCAATCAGCTTCATTCCTTCAAGGGACACATATTTACCCGCATCTCTTTTTTAATCAAAACTGGAGACTATAATCATTTTCTTCAATAAGTCTCTTCACGAAGGGATATTCGTCAAGAACTTTATTTTTTTTCGCCCAGTTATAAAAATCAACCAGGTAATTATAGACCCGGATTGCCGCCTCGTCATGAATAACCGGTAATTGACAATAGCCTTTTCTCGTCGAATTCTTAATGTCTTGATTCATTTTCCAGTTGACGGCCAGACAACGGTTGCAGTTTCTCGCCCGACAAGTTGAACATCCCTTCATTTGTGCAATGGTAATCTCGTCAAAAACTTCTTTCTTTTTCTGATCAAAACCGTTGTAAACATCACCGATTTTGAAAGATTCGCCATTATTATCAAGATATATGAAGCGATGACAAGGATAAATATCTCCCTGTACAGTTATACTCACAAACATATTCCCAGCGCCACACGGAATGTCCTGAAAATACTCGCCGGGACTATTTAAGCGGATATTACCCATGTAAACCTGTTCTTTACGCTGAATTAATCCAACAAATAAGTCAACCACCTTTTTAAACTCCGTGCGATAGGTGTTGACCGCCTCTTGATCCCATTCCACTTCATGCACAGGCATGAAGGCCAAGGAGCGTACTCCCAAATCAAAGACAGATGCTATTGACGCGGAGAGACTTTTTACCGTATCAGGCATCAGAGTAAGGCGGAGATGTAAGTCGGGACGATATTTAAGGTACTTCTTAATGTTCTCCACCACAAGAGCATAAGTTGGTTCTCCATTCTTCGTTTTTCGGTGTTGGTCGTGAGCTTCCTGATTACCGTCCAAACTCACTTGGAAATTTACACACCGGTGCGTCTGCCATAATTCGGCAAAAGACTTGCTAAAAATTGTCCCGTTACTCAAAACATTAAACATCGGTTTAATATTTTTCTCTCTTGCCTTCCGCGCTGCTTTCGGAAAGAACTCAAGAACCTTATCTTCGACGAGAAGGGGTTCACCACCAAAAATCCAGAATGTAATATGGTCCTTTGCGTGTTCACAGCAAAAATCGATCACCCTTTCCATCATCGCGGAGTCCATTACTTTCTGACTGTGACAATGCCTTTCATAACAATAGTCACAATCAAGATTACATCTCTCCGTAAGATAAATATTTGCCGATTCTATTATGTTTTTCATTAAGAGCACACTCCTTTTTTTAATTTACATAGCGCTCGTTTCACCTCTAATATCTTTCCAGCATCGATTTCGTTGCGTAAGCCACAGGGCAAAAACCCTTAGCAAAGCGTGTCCTAAACAGTTCAGATTGGTACTGTCTGCAGTATTTGCATTCAGCAGATAAGGACAGCGCAGCAGACACAGATAAATAGTCGGACAGCGCAGACAACCCGTGGCGAAGTGGAAACATTGATTGGACTTAATCCCCTCCGCACAATGATCAGGATAATATTCACAGCCCTGACAGGGCTTTGATAGTATTTCCCAGGAAGATTGGGCTGTTTCTATGGGGCCAGCCAAAAAATTACCCTCTTGCAACGTCATATTGCAGAGGGCATACCCTTGATCACAGAGCGTCACTTTTCCACGTCGGCACCCTACAAGCTCGGGGTTATGAACCAATAGTCCAAAATCGTGCTCAGGAAAGAAATTCACTCGACCAAGATATTCATCTTCATGTTCTACAACTTCGAGGATCTCTTTGATGTAATTTTCCATGTCAAAGGTCACCGGACCGGAAAATTCGGATTTTAATAAACAGATTGGCGCTACTGTAATTTGCGGCGGTAACTTGAGCTCATTTACGCGCCTTAAAAACGCCGTCAAGCCACTACCATCATGGTTTGGAAGAAAATTCAGGTTTATCTTGATGTCCGGACTCTTCCTGGCCTGGGGTAGAATTTGGGTTTCAAATTCAGCCGGGCTCATATGGGAAAGCTCATCGGAGAGCGTTAATCTGATCCGCAGGTCATAATGGCGACTACAACGCCGGAGGATAGACCAAAACGCTTCATCTAATCCTACGCCGTTTGTAATCAAAACACACTTTTCTACCCTACCGATGAGCCATTCAAGGATCTGCTCCACCTTCCCTTTTTCCGCTAACGGTTCGCCCCCGGTAAGCTCTACGTTTCGTACTGGAAACAACTGAAAAGCCCTTTCCAACTGGGCAATACTGGGATACCTATATCTTGCTCCTTTTTGAACCCCAATGAGGCAGTAGGGGCAATTCAAGTTACATTCCGAGGTGCAGAGGGTTAATACTTCTGGTTGAAAGTGAAAATCACGCCAGTTTTTTCGCATTTTGTTATAGAAAAGCTCTGCTCCTTGTGGCGTATTTTCCTTCGCATAAATCAAACCAAAGGGTGCCGAAGTTTCCACTTCTACCGGGCTAATAGTTGAATTCCAGGTTTGGTACTGAAGGATGGTGTCGGCACAACGCAAAAAAATACCGGGTTGATCGGAGTGAAACAAATATCCTTTTGCCGCTAAGAGCTTTTCTATACTCATGCCTGTTCCTCACAGATATAGACTTTTAAGATTTCATCCTGCGGACTCCAATACAGTTCGCCGCCCTTATTTTTTACCCCTGTCTTTCCCCGGCGCATCCGAATGATATGACTTGCGGAGGCAGGAGAGAAATCCAACTTGTATCTCTTGTGGATGGGAAGTTCGACCACGATATCGGTATCCTCAATTTCATAGGTTTTTTTACCGAGAGGCTCGGTCGGTAATTCTGTTATTTTCGCTGAAGGAGCCCAGAGCGTATTGGCACAATCTAAGAAACCCAGAAAACCAACCTCGATTGTACTCGTTGAAAACAAATAAACCTCCTTTAGCTGTGGATAGAATATTAATTGGTCATCCACGGCATTTAGAAGGTAAAACTCGCCAAAGATCTTTTTATCGATAAACCTTCGCGCCGTGGCAAAATCATTAAAGTAAAAAGCCAAAACATTGTCTTTTCCCAAAGTCGTCCTGGTCACATTAACCATGCTAGTTTGTTCCGGCTCTTTAAACCGAAAAACCCCCCGTGTAGTATTTCCGCCCAGGCTTGAATCAATTGTAAATTCATCATCAATAATAAAAATTACATTACCAACCAAACTACCGATTTCCGGAAGAATCCGAACTTCACCTGGCTTGGAACCATTCAACTTCGCTTCATGGTTTTGTTTCTTGAGTACCAACCCACCATCGGTACTCTTACTCAAAACCACGGGTGGTTCCGGTAAAATACAATTTGTAGTGATTACTATATAATTCACTCAAGTCGCCCTCCTTTATCGTAAGCGATGAGATTTCAGAAAAACCAGTTACAAGTACATGTACATTGGCACTGACATGTACATTGGCACTGGCATGTACACTGGCATTCACATTCACAGCCACAATAGAACATTTTTTTGCGAAAACCATCCCGAAGTTTATTTCTTAGATCCTGAATATGAGACGCCTTTATTGCCATCCCTTTTTTAACTTCAGGATGATCGTCAGTCCACGTCCAATCCGGATAGTGTTTGTCTGTGGAAAAGGTCACGGTCGGAGCGCTACTTGAAGTTTTTTTAGAAAGGTTAATACTTGGCATTTATAATTACCTCCTCAAACTATAAATTATTGATAAACTATTGGTACAGATGAAATTTGATTATCCACATATGTCTTAATGGCTTTTTCCGTAAGCAGTACGGAGTTACTGTTCCCCGCCAAGTTGTGATCCGTAGAAATCTCGGTAACCGTGGCCCCTTTTTGCAGCTTCAAACTATTGATCGTTGCTGAATTAAGGGTGGAATTCTTATCAACAGTCAGGTTATTTCCAACCGTCACTTCATAGAGGTTTGATAAGTTATTTACCCTTAGATTATTTGCCACATTTACCTCATTAAGGGTCGATACCTTAGCTACAGTAAGGTTATTTCTGATCTCGGCATCATAAAGACGGGAGATTCTGTTTGCCGTAAGATCACCATCAACCTCCACTTCATATAGGCGGGAAGTTTTGGTCACGGTAAAATTGTCATCGATTGTAACGGCAAGGTCACCCTCCCTTTTAACCGTGCCATTAAGGAAGATATAGTCATTTCCCAGGTTATTTCCTAAGGTGGCAATGCCAAGCACCGTAAGGTCGCCCGCGACTGTTACCCTCTGCGCTTGAGGATTCCGATCCACGGTTAGGATGT
>DUQQ01000094.1 GCA_012837705.1 Hydrogenispora sp. | reverse complement strand
ATGATTGTCATGCCATATTCCCGGTTGAAGCGGACCAAAAGATCAAGCACCAGTTTTTTCGCGCCAATATCGATTCCCCGGGTCGGTTCCGAAACCCAAAGGATCTCCGGTTCCAGCGAGAAAGCCCGGGCTAGGCAGACTTTCTGTTGGTTACCGCCGGAAAGGCGCCGTACCGGTTGGTTCGGTCCGGTGCACCGTATATCTAAATCTTCGATTATTTTTAAAGTATAATCACGGACTGCTTTTTGGTCGAGCAGATGAACACCGGGAATCAGCGTCCGTCGTAAAAATTTGTTCTGCGCTTCGATACTGGTCAAAACGACGTTGACCGCAATTGATTCGTCCAGTAACAAACCGACACCGCGGCGGTCTTCAGAGACAAAAGCCATTTTAGCATCCAGCGCCGCTTTTGGGTCATTGAGTTTGAGCGTTTGCCCGTCTTTGACGACCCGGCCGCTGGATGGGTATAAACCCATAATGCCGTTGGCAATGCCGATTTTTCCCTGACCAGCCAGCCCACCAAGGCCCAAGATTTCACCCCGCCGTACTTGGAGGTTTAAGCCCTCGACCCGTTCACCAGGCATGTCCACTTTAAAGTCGGCTAATTCCAGGATAATATCGTCGTCGCTGGGGATAACCGTCCGGGGCGGAAGGTGATCACGTTCCAGTTTACGGCCGACCATCAGTTCAGCGATCTCTTCTACACTGGTTTCGTCTCGGCGGAGGGTTTTGATCATTTCCCCGTCCCGTAAGATGCTGATGGTATTGCTGCAGGCCATCACTTCATCTAAACGGTGGGTAATAAAGAGGATCGCAATTCCCTGCGCCGCCAGGCGTTTCATCGCTGCGATCAGGTGCTCGGCTTCGCTCTCGGCTAAGACCGCGGTGGGCTCATCAAAAACAAGCAAACGGGAACGGGTTTTATCAATCTCCCGGGCAATCTCCACGAATTGCATATAACCAACGGGTAACTGGGAGACCAAGGTGCTCTCATCGATGGCTAAACCCAGTTTCTCCAGGGCTTGCTTGCTATCGCGTTGCATGGCGGGATAGTCCAGCGTCTCCATCCCGGAACCCAGGATTTTACTGGCCAGATTGGGTTTGGTCCGTTCCCGGTTGAGCTTAATATTCTCCGTAACCGTAAAACCAGGAATCAGCATAAACTCTTGGTGGACCATGCCGATCCCCATTTCCATGGCTTGGCGTGGAGAGGTAATGTTCACTATTTGGCCATCCATGAGAATTTCGCCTTCAAAGCCCCCGGTCTCATGAATCACAGGCATGCCGAAGATCAAGTTCATCAGGGTGGATTTGCCGGCACCATTTTCTCCGACGATCGCATGAATCTCTCCTGGTTTAACAGATAGGTTAATCCCTTTCAAGACCGTTGTGCCGAAATACTTCTTCGTAATATTTTTAAGTTCCAGAACTGTAGATTCAGGCAACTTTAAAACCCCTCTCGGTAATAATTATGGCGCCATAGGGGCGCCATAAGGGAGAAAAGGCGAGGCTGTTAAGCCCGCCTTTTACATCTCCTCAGGTCAAGTTGAAACTTAACATTACTTTCCGAAGATATGAGAATCACCGATGTACATGTAGAAGTTTCCATTATCACTCAAGCGGGTCATGACAATCTCAGTGCCCGCCACATCACTCATGACTTTGGAAACCGCATCGATGTCATTGAGATCTAATTGGCCTTCCAATGCCAACTTGGCAATTTCCACGCCGCCGAGGGAATGGAGGAACCCGGTGGCAATAGGCCAAGTAGCAAACCGGCCTGCTCCGCCCACCTCAGTAATTTTTTTGTCGATGGCGTCCACGATCGCCGGGAAGTTACCTTTGATCTCATCGGTAATCTCCAGGGCTAAAGCACCCGGATAACCGTGGGTCGGGCTCGGGCAGCATTGTTCAGGGAAGATGGCACCGGTTTGGACGGCGGCAGCAATGAGCGGCTCCTGCATCGCACAGTTGGTGGAGAAGAGCGCAATGTCCTTACCGTACTGAGCAACCTGGCGGGGTACATCTTCTAATATGAACTGCTGGGCCGCGGGAATTCCACCTTCGCCCATGGGGTCGGGAGCGTTAACATCAATAAAGAGCATCCCTAATTTTTCGGATTCTGCTCTCATGATGTCACGACGTTCCGCTAATTGGGCGTAAGACATATGCCGCGGGAAGGAATAGTGCAAGAGGGCGGTGGCACCCATCTCTTTAGCCAGTTGGGGGATTGTTTTACCCCGCTCCGGCTGATTCGGAATGAGGGTCACATCAACGACCGGCTCAATTAAGGGCGGATCCTCGTGGGGTTCACCCGCAATGAAGATCATCTCGGGACGGGTTTCCCGGACGCGCCGGATCGCAGCGATGGTGCCAGGGACAGCCTGGTTCACGATGATCGCTTTTACTTCCGGATCGGCAGCCAGACCAGTGATCTGGGCGATGTAGGTCTCTTGTTCTTGCATGAAATTATCCGGATAGGTAACATGTTTAACCAGACCAGGATATTTAGCAATGGCTGCCTCAGCCCCCCGGTACTCGTCTTCGTTCTGCGATACGGTACCGGTGACGAGACCAATCTTGAAACTGGCCGAATCAGTTGCGACTTCGGGCGCGGACGATTTGGTGAAATAAAAGGCAAGGGCACCAACCAAAACGACCGCTAAAACTAGAATAAGAACCTTTTTGGACACAATACCAACCTCCTATGATTTTTCCTAGTGTGACTTTGAACTGTAAGTTCTACATTAAGCATCAATATTCTCCAACCAACGACATTCTCCTCCTTCTTTTCGGGTAATTACGAAAGATATTAACAGGTAAAAAGAGGAGAAGTTAGAAGAAAATACTTTCCAAAAAAGAGCGTATAGCGCAGAATCCCAGATCTTGGTTGCTGCGCAAGGAGTAAATTGATAAAATTATTAATAATTAGGAAAGCAAAGGAAAGTCCATGGTGACTCGGTAGCCAGAAAAGGGGGAGGGCAAGATGCGGGTGATAATCGACCGGTTTGAACAGGATTATGCCGTCGTCGAGCTGGAGGACGGCTCCATGGCCCACATGGCGGTAAAACTGCTACCCGGTGCCGCAGAGGGGGATGTGGTCGAGATAAAAATTGACCGGGAAGCGACGGCAGAGCGGAAAAAGCGGATCGAAGAGTTACGAAAAAGCATGGTTCAAGGGCAGGACGGAAAGACATGACGGGAGACAGAAGGTTTGTTTTCTTAGTCGCGGATTAATTCCGCGGTGATCTGCTGTTCCAGTTGGAGGAGGGGTAGCGCTGTTGGTTTCCGCTCCGGGCGCGGGAGGTTAATAACGTGGTGACTTTTGATCAACGCGGGTTTCGGCGAAAGAACATAAACCTCATCCGCCAGCAGGAGGGCTTCTTTCGGGTCATGGGTGACCAAGATCACAGTGCGGGGATCCGCGGTCCACAGCTGTAAGAAACGGGTCATCAACGCCCATTTCAAGCTTAAATCAAGGGACTTGAAGGGCTCATCCATCAGGAGGAGGCGGGAAGGATAGGCCAGCGCGCGGGCGATCGCCACCCTTTGACGTTGTCCGCCGCTTAGCCGGCGGGGGTAGCTGTTCCGGTGGACGGCGATCTCCATCTGTTCCAAATAGTAATCGATCCGTTCCGACAGAGCGGAACGGGGAATGTGATCCTTTAAAACAAAGGCCAGATTTTCGGCGACGGTTAACCAATCCAGCAGGCGTGGCTCTTGAAAAAGATAGCTGATTGGTTTGTCGTCGACACCGGCAACCTGCCCCTGGTCCGGGGCTTTTAGACCGGCGATAATCGAAAGCAGGGTGGTTTTGCCACAACCGGATGGGCCGAGGAAGGCGACGATGCTGTTCGTCTGTACGGTTAAAGACAAGCCGGCTAAGACTTGGACCGGCCCGTAAGACTTCGTAATTCCGGATAATGCAAATTCCATCTGGTTCATTTTTTGTTACTCCCAATACAATAGTTGCTTTCGGATCAGAGCATTTAGGATCCGGTCAAAGAAAAGACTGATCGTAATCACCACGATGGTCCAGGCAAAAACTTCAGGGGTTTGCAGATAAGTGCGGGCCGTATCCATCCGTGCGCCGATTCCCCAGCGAGGATAGGCGAGCACTTCGGCGGCGATCATGACCTTCCAAGTCAAACCAAGCCCCGCCGCTGCGGCGGTGGCCAGATAAGGGAGGATTGCCGGTAAATACATGCGGTAAAGAATGGTCGGAAACCGTACCCGGTAAAGGCGGGCCATCTCTTTCAGCCGCGGATCAATCTGAGCGAGGCCCTCGGTAACATTTTGCGTGATCAATGGAAAGACCACTAGAAAAGTGACGAAGAGAGTAACGGCGTCGGATTCAAACCAGATCAGCGCGAGGAGAATAAGGGCCATCGAAGGGGTACTTCGGATTACCGTTAGCCAAAGGTGAAAAAAGGATTTAAACGCTGAGTGCAACCCGGAGAGCAAACCAAAAAACAGACCCGCCAGGAAAGAAAGGCCAAAGCCGAGCAGTCCGCGGCTGAGGGTGGCACCCAGGTGCGTCCAGAAGCCGCCGGAGGTTAGAAGGTGGTAAAGCTGGGTTAAGGTCACAAGCGGGCTGGGAAGGATGATCTCCTTCCCAACCACCGCTGCGGCCATAGACCAGACGAGAAAAAGGGTCAGTATTGAGCTGATGGTAACAAGCCTATTTTTGTAGATAGAAGCCTTCATCCGGAAGTTTGCCTCCAATCGATTGCGGCTGGAATGAATAGAGTTTCTCAAGGAAATAGCCTATCTCGGGTTGGACTTGGTGGGTCTCGTCAAACCGGAGATTACACCGGGGAATCGCTGCGGTTGCCGCCGTAGAGGAGATGGAAAGATGTTTTTCGGCCAGAACACCGGCGGCACTTGGATTCTCAACCACCCAGGCGCTGGAAGCAGCGGCCGCTTGTAAAAAGGCCCGGACCGCGGCCTTTTTTTCTACGGCCAGTTGTGTTTTGACCACTAACGCACTTTGCGGGTAGGAGACATCCCGCTTTTCCAGACGCGCCCATTCTTTTTGGTAATCCAGGAGCACGCGCAGGGCGGCATTGCGGGAAAGGGCTTCGGTGACCCAGGGCTCGGGCAAGGTTGCCAGGTGGACTTTGTCGGCGATGACCAGTTGCGCCAGCTCCGCCGGGCTGGCATAGTAGCGGATCTGGACGTCCCGTTCCGGATCGATCCCGTTGGCCTGCAAAAAGTAGCGGAAGAGCAGATCGGGGGTGCTTCCTTTACCGGTAACGCCGATTTCTTTGCCTTTAAGGTCAGCCCACGTGGTAATTGTCGCATCGCGACCCACGACGTACATGACGCCCCAATTGGTGATCGCTGCTAGTTGAACCGGGATTCCGCGGTTATAAAGGATGGAAGCGAGGTTAGTAGGTACCGCGGCGATGTCGGCTTCCCCCGCGATGATCTTGGCACTCATCTGGTCGGGGCTCTTGATCACGGTGTAGTTAAAGGTTACCCCCGGGGCAATCTGGGGTTGCTCTTCCAGCAGTTTAACCAGGGAGAGCCCGGTCGTCCCGGACAGGACCATAACGTTGATCGGCGTCTCCCCTGCCTTGTTTGCGGTCAGAAGAGGGGAAGCGACCACTAGAATAAGGATTAAGCATCCGGTAATAAAGGTTTTTTTCCACATAACAATCCCTCCAGCTTTAGTTCTTTGCCAAAGGTGCGGACCCGAACAGTTTGTCGTCTTGACGAAAAAAGCCCGTCCAGGGACAGGCTTGTCTTGTGTTGATGATCAGGGGATACAAGCATCCTTTGCTTCAGGACAAGCCTTGGCCTCAGGTAATCATGGTTGGCTCTGTGGGGTAAGGCGCACCTTTTCCCGTAGAACTATGTATACTTATTTTATCCCGCTTCGGGCGGAAAGGCAAGCAAAAGCAATTGATAAATTGATTACAATGCGGTATACGTCAACCGCTTTCGTGATCGCGGTTGACAAGGGAGGGGCTTTTGATTAGACTAAAATCGATTTCCGCGTAACTGAGGTTAAACAGTAGCGTTGCTTTTTTTTGGGACTTACGGCGCGTTAGGGTAAGCGGCGGGCTTAAGATGAACTTTTGCTTAGTTCGTTAAGTTGGGATTGATTTGGCTGTGGTCTGCTCATGCCTGCTACGAATGTTTTCGTGCGTCAAAGCAGGAAAAAATCATTGATTGTGAAGTGAGGGGCGGTAGTATGTTGCAGTTGGGGACGGTACTTGAACTCCTCGACCAGGGGGGCTTTGTTTCGGGAGAGGATCTGGCGACCCAGTTGGGGGTTAGCCGGACGATGGTTTGGAAGCAGATTCAGACCTTGCGGGAACTGGGATACAAAATTACAGCCCATCCCCGCCGGGGTTACCATTTGGTCGCGCGGCCCGACAAACTTTACCCTTGGGAAGTGGCCAAAGGTCTGGCGAACCAATTGATCGGGCGAACTATCGAGTACTACGATGAACTTCCTTCCACTAACCAGCGGGCGAAGGAACTGCTGGCCGTAGTCGACGAAGGAACGGTGGTCCTGGCCGAGACACAGACCGCAGGCCGGGGACGTTTGGGGCGCAGTTGGTTTTCGCCGCCGGGGACCGGAATTTGGCTCAGCATCATCCTCCGGCCTCCTTTCTCTCCGTTGGAGTTGCCAAAGCTAAACTTACTGGCGGTGGTAGCCCTTTCGCGTGCGGTCAAAGCCGTCCTGGGCTTCCGCCCGTTAGTGAAGTGGCCCAATGATCTTTATTACCAGGACCGTAAGCTTTCCGGGATCCTGACCGATGTCAGCGGAGAGTGGGGCCGGTTGGAACATGTTATTCTGGGGGTGGGGATTAACGTTAACCAACGCCTGAACGATTTCCCCCCTGAACTGAGGACCAAAGCGGGCTCGCTGCGGATGGCCGCGGGCCGTAATGTCGACCGTAAAGACTTGCTCCGGGGATATCTGCAGTGTTTTGAGGAGGAGTATTTTTATGCTCTAGAGCACGGGTTTGACCGGAGTTTGGATTACTGTCGGCAGTATACGGCAACCTTGGGACGGGCGGTGGAGGTGGATGACGGGAAAAAGGTATACCGGGGAGAGGCCGTGGCCATCGCCGACGACGGGGCGCTCATCATTGACCACGACGGGCAACAAACCCGGGTTATCGCCGGTGATGTGCAGCCGCTTTTCGACCGGTAGGGACCGGATTCTTGGTGAGGAGGGATCACTTTGGATTGGTGGCAAAAACGCAAGCGGACGGAGAAAATGGTTTTGGTGGCGCTTTTTTCCGCATTAACCTGGATCGGCGCTTACCTGCGGGTGGAGATTATCCCTCCGGTCCCCTTCACCTTACAGAATTTAATGGTGATTATGGCCGGAGTGTTGCTCGGACCCCGTTACGCTCCGTTGAGCCAGTTGGTCTATCTTCTCCTTGGTTTGGTTGGGGTTCCGGTGTTCAGCCAAGGGGGCGGTCTCAGTTATATTTTTCGGCCCGGTTTTGGTTTTGTGCTCGGCTTTGTCGGTGCCGCTGCCGTCGTAGGTGCGTTGAGTGCCCTGGTCCGAAAGCCCACCTTCCTAAAGTGTTTTGGTTTGACTTTAACGGGGATGCTGGTTATTTACCTCATCGCCCTCCCCTACCTATATTTCCTGAACCACTTGGTCTTGAATGAGCCGGTGAGCCTTGGGCAACTTGCCCTGGGGCTGACCCCGTTTTTGCTGGGTGATCTCATTAAAGCGCTCTTGATCGCCGGGCTGATTCCGCCCCTGTGGCGTCGTCTTCCGGAAATTTAAGGGTGGGAAGCCGCCGGTTTTAAGCGACATACTTTCTCGGCAATAAAAAAGGCGGGTCCGGAGAGAATATTAAAAAAAGGCCTCCGGTGTGGAGGCGGCTAGATTTTATGGCGTTGTTTGATGATAATCATGGTTTTTCCCCTCTTTTTGAGGAGTGGATTTAAGAAGGCTGCTAAGAGGCGACACATAATATACCCTCCTTTTGGGAAAAATCTCTGCTGACTCTTTACAACTTATTCCCTTCATTATATGATAAACATAAAAGTCTGGTACTTAGTCCGCGTTCGGAATATAAAAAATGGGGGTTTGAGAGATGATTCCATCTGACTTAAAGTATACTTCGGATCACGAGTGGGTCAGGGCAGAAGGAGACCGGGCCACGATTGGGATCACTGAATATGCCCAAAAAGAACTGGGTGATGTAGTTTATGTGGATCTACCTGCAGTTGGAGAAAGAATAAAGGCCAAAGCAGGAATGGGCAGTATTGAATCGGTAAAAGCGGTTTCCGATATTTATGCCCCGGTGACCGGGGAAGTTGTAGCTGTTAACGAAGAATTGCAATTCAACCCCGAACTGGTAAACCAGGATCCTTACGGTAAAGGCTGGATTGCGGTGATTGAGATTGCCGATGGTGAAGAGCTGAATAAGCTGCTCACTGCGGAAGAGTACCAGCAATTGATTGGCGAGTAATGATCGGACGTTTTCTCCCGTGGACGGCCGGGACAGCCGCTTGGAACATGGCGGTTGATGAAGCGTTGCTAACCACCTACATACAGGGGACTGCTCCGGTGACCCTCCGTTTTTACGGCTGGGATCCACCCGCGCTTTCCCTGGGTTATCTCCAAAAGCCTTTATCGACGGCCCGACAAGCCCGTTGTCGACAGGCCGGAGTGGAATGGGTGCGCCGGCCAACGGGTGGACGCGCTGTCTTCCACCAACACGAGATTACATACGCTTTGGTTACCGGGGAGCAAGACGGGTTCTCCGGTTCGGTTTTGGCGGATTACCAGAGGATTGGGTTAGGCTTGCAGCGCGGTTTTGCCCTCCTCGGGCTACCAGTCGACATGGTGTCCGGCCTGCGGCGGGGCAAGAGTAGGCTTTCCGAGGCTTGTTTTGCTGCTCCGTCCTGGTACGAGTTGACCTACCAAGGTAAAAAAATGGTGGGCAGTGCTCAACTCCGCCGAGGCAAGGCTCTGCTGCAGCACGGTTCGATTTTGCTTACCTATGATCCCTGGTTTTGGCAGGAGGTTTGGGGGGAGGAACCGCGGTCTGCTCCGGCGGGAAGGGTAGCCTTACAAGAAAAAGTCATTGGTCTTGAGGAAGCCTTAGGGGCGCGGCCGGACCGCTTAGCAGTGATTTCCGCTTTACGCCAAGGGTTAAGCGAAGTTTTGGGTATTAGCTGGGAGGAGGGTTCTCTAACCGCAGAAGAACAACGGTTAGCAGCGCGGCTTCAGCGGGAGAAGTATTCCAACGCCGCATGGAATAACCGGCGGGGAAGAAGCGCGACCACCGGTTGCGGTAGTAATCCCGCGATGAAGGAGGAAGCAAGTGGATGAAAGAACCACTCAAACTTGCCCTTGGAGACCAGGTCCAACTCCGGAAACCGCATCCCTGCGGCGGAACGGAGTGGGAGGTTTTACGCGTTGGCATGGATATTCGGCTTAAATGCCTGACTTGCGAACGGTTGGTTTTGATCCCCCGCGTAAAACTGGAGAAAGGCATAAAAAAGATTGTTCGCTCCGGGCATACTAATGTTAACTCATAAACACGCACACTTGTTTATTTTAGCATTAAATGTTATAATTTAAACCGTGTGCTTCCCTGCCTCGCCGAAGCGAGGCCGTAAGTCCAGAGGGAGGAGGTGTCTGCAGAATGACTTATGAAAGCGTCATCATCTTTTCTCCTCAGTTAGATGAGGAGGCTTTGGAGAATGCCATCAACTGGGTCCAAGACGTGATCAAAAATGGTGAAGGTGAAGTCACCAAGGTTGACCGGTGGGGTAAGCGGCGACTGGCCTATGAAATTAATGACCTGACCGAAGGTTATTATCTGCTGGTCGAGATGGAGGCCCCGAGTGCAACCGCGCAAGAATTGGACCGGGTGCTTAGAATCTCCGATGATGTTCTTCGTCATTTGATCATCCGTCTGAACACCTGATTAACCTGTCCATATAGGTAAAGGTGGTGTGTTTATATGAATCATGTCATTTTAATTGGCAGATTAACAAGAGACCCGGAATTAAGGTATACGCCCAACGGGGTCGCAGTCGCCAATTTCACACTGGCGGTAGATCGCCCATACACCAATCAGGAGGGCGAGCGTGAAGCCGATTTCATCCCTATCGTCGTTTGGCAGAAATTAGCCGAAACCTGTGCTAACCATCTGCATAAAGGGCGGTTGGTCGCGGTGGACGGGCGTTTACAAATCCGGAGTTATGATACACAAGATGGTCAAAGACGTCGTGTTGCGGAAGTGGTGGCGGCCAATGTGCAATTTTTGGACCGGGCCAATGAGGCGCGGAAATCCGCGGCGACCGGTGGAGTTGGTGGCGGCGCTTCCGAGGATCTAGCCGGAGATGATTTTGGAGAAATTAATCTAGATGATCTCCCCTTTTAAGTATTTTTTAAGAAGGGCTGGACGGAGGTGAAATTTTGGTACGGGAAAGAGGTCGGAAGAAAAGACGGGTCTGTAATTTCTGTGTCGATAAAATCGAACACGTTGACTATAAAGATGCTGCTAAATTAAGGAAGTTCATTACGGAACGGGGAAAAATTCTTCCCCGTCGGATCTCTGGGAACTGCGCCCGCCACCAGCGGCAATTAACCGTAGCGATTAAGCGGGCCAGACAAATTGCATTGCTACCCTATTCCAGTGATTAATAGGTAAAGAAGACGGAGGCATTTAAAGGCCTCCTTTCTTTTTCCTTTCATTTTCTTTTTCTTTCTTTTTCCTTAACTATTTCCAAAAGGAGACCGGAAGGAAAAACTATTCTGGTGTGGAATAAAAGTTTTAACAAGGAGGGTTGCCCATGACCCGCCCCCACCAGGAAGTAGATATTGCCCGTAAGCTTCATACCATCGAATGGCTCAAAAGCGAGCTGTTGGAAGGGGTTTCTTTGTTTTTCAAAGCCATGATCGGTAATAACCGGCAAGTTATCACCAAAGCTTTGGCGGCGATCATCCTGACCTGTTATTTCTTGGGTCGGCGGCTGGGCATCGGTCTTCAACAGGTGGACCAGGCGATCGAGGAACAACTCCGTCACCATTTGGCCGGTGAACACCAACTGGAAGACTGGTACGGAGATTTATCCGCTTGTTTAGAGCACGTTCAAGGAAAAAAACGCGGTTAAAATGAAGTTGGGCAACTTTATGTTGGATGTTCTATTAGGAGGTGGTGTTCACGATGAAGGTGATCCTATTAAGTGATGTAAAGGCGCTAGGAAAAAAAGGCGATTTAAAAGAGGTGAGCGCGGGTTACGCTCGTAATTTTTTATTTCCGAAAAAACTAGCGGTGGAAGCAACACCAGGGAATCTAAGAAGGCTGGAGGAAGAGAAGGTACGCCAGAAAGAACAAGCGGCGAAAGATGAAGCGACCGCCCGCCAGCTGGCCGCGCAACTTGACGGTTTGACTTTGACCTTTGAAACCAAAGCCGGTGAAGGAGGAAAGCTGTTCGGTTCCATCACCGGTAAGGATATAGTCGACCGGCTTCAGCAAGAAACCAAGATTGAACTTGACAAAAAACAACTTAACCTGCCTGAGCCAATTAAAGCCATGGGCGAACACGAAGTTGCCGTCAACCTTTACCGGGGAGTGAAGGCTACTTTAAAGATCCAGGTGACTGCGGCGGAAGGCTAATAGAAGGCTTTTGTGTGCATCCGCGTGCCAAAAGCCACGGGATAAGGTCTAGGGAGGAATTAATCGTGAAAAGTGTGCTCAGAGGGGTCGGCGAAGAGAATTCAGTTTCGGGGGTCGGCTGGCGGGACCAGTACTCCCAAGAAGATCAGCTACAACGGCAAGTGACTGCCCTTTATACGCTCTTGGCGAACCTGTACGGTTCGGACAAACTGGTGATGAAGGCGGGGAAACTTGATGCGCTTAAGCTGATGCGTTCGAAGGTCTTAACCGAACGGGTCCTTGCTTTGCAACGACTGGTTTACGAAGACCCTACTTTGGACAAAGTGCCGAAAGAAACGGAGATCCCTTCTGTTTTGGATGATATTGAAGAAGAGATCGCAGATCTAATTGCCCGCAAAACAGTGGAAGATAAGATTGAGAAGAAGATCGCCGAGCGGATGCAGACTCGGCATGAAGAGTATGTCAAAGAGATCAAGCTGCAAGTTTTAAAGGAGGTTTCTGGACCAGATAACCCCTATACCCTAAAAAAGTATGCTGAGCTTGAGAAACTGGAGCAAGTTTCGTTGTCCCGTTCCGCCCTGGAGAAGTTACGGCCTTCTTCTTTGGACCAAGTGGTCGGGCAGGAGGCGGCGATCCGTGTGCTCCTTTCCAAACTGGTCTCTCCCTACCCACAACACGTGATCGTTTACGGACCACCGGGGGTGGGAAAAACCACCGTGGCCCGTCTGGTCTTGGAAGAGGCGAAGCGTATCGAATATACGCCGTTTGCGACGGATGCGCCCTTTGTTGAAGTGGACGGGACCACGCTGCGTTGGGACCCTCGCGAAGTGACCAACCCGCTCTTGGGTTCGGTGCATGATCCCATTTACCAGGGGGCCCGGCGGGACCTGGCGGAGAGCGCCATCCCTGAACCTAAACCCGGGTTGGTGACCGAGGCGCACGGGGGGATCTTGTTTATTGATGAGATCGGTGATATGGATCCGATCCTGATGAACAAGTTGTTAAAAGTATTGGAAGATAAAAGGGTTAAATTTGACTCGGCTTACTACGATCCGGATGATCCGGGTGTCCCGAAATATATCAAGAAGCTCTTCGAAGAGGGAGCACCGGCCGATTTTATTTTGGTAGCGGCGACAACCCGGGATCCGTCCGAGATTACTCCGGCGCTCCGTTCCCGTTGTGCGGAAGTCTTCTTTGAACCATTGACGAAAAAAGCGATTGAACAGATCATCACCGGTGCCGCCCAGCGTCTCGGTGCCCAGCTGGATCCGGAGGTTCCCCAGATTATCAGCGACTATTCGATTGAAGGGCGTAAAGCGGTGGGGATGTTGGCTGATGCTTACGGGTTAGCCCTGTACGAACAGTATAAACAAAAGCCCGATCTAACCGTGCGGATCCGTAAGGAAGACCTGTTGGAAGTGATTCGTACAAGCCGGATGACGCCCTTTACGAAAGCCCGCGGCAGCAGCCAGGGCGAGATCGGTAAGATCTATGGTTTAGGGGTCAGTGGGTTTGTGGGCTCGATTATTGAGATCGAAGCGGTCTGTTTTCCGGCGGAAAAAGGCAAAGGAAAGATGCGGTTCAATGAAACGGCCGGTTCCATGGCGAAAGATTCGGTCTTTAACGCCGCTTCGGTGGTCCGTTTATTGACCGGCCTCGATATCAATGATTATGATCTCCACGTCAATATCGTCGGCGGGGGAAGGATCGACGGACCGTCGGCCGGGGTGGCGATTACCCTCGCGGTGATCAGCTGTCTCTTGCAACGGCCGATCCGCCAGGACATTGCCGTGACCGGTGAAGTCTCGATCCAAGGTAAGGTGAAAGAGGTCGGTGGCATCTTCGAAAAGATTTATGGCGCCAAACAAGCTGGGGTGAAGGAAGTCTTTATTCCGATGGAGAATAAAGAAGAGATTCCTCCACTGCTCGATGGAATCCGGGTCCGGACGGCGGCGACAGTGAAGGAACTGATGGACCACGTTTTTATTACGCACTAAAAAGGCTAATTAAATGTTGATGTTTAGAGCCGCAGTTCTTTGCGGCTTTATTTGTCATTGGATTGATAAAAGATTTCTTTGCGCAAGGAGGGGCAGAAATGAGTGATGGTATGTTATTGGACCGGATCCCTCCCCAGAACCTAGACGCGGAGCGTTCGACGCTTGGAGCAATGTTTCTGGAGAAAGAGGCTATTTACCGGGCAATGGAGATTTTGCGTCCGGAAGATTTTTATAAAGATGCCCACCGCTTGATCTACCAGACGGTACTCGACCTGACTAACCGGGGTGAACCGGTGGATCTGGTGACGGTGACGGAGGATTTGCGCCAGAAAGACTTGATGGAAAAGATCGGGGGAGTTACTTACCTGACCGAACTGGCCGGTTCGGTGCCGACCGCCGCCCACGTCGAGTTTTACGCCCGGATTGTGGAGGAAAAATCGCTGCTTCGCCAGTTAATTCACGCGGCGACGGAGATCGTGTCTTTAGGGTACGATGCCCAGGATGAAGTGGGTAACATCCTTGACCGGGCTGAGCATCTCATCTTTTCCATTGCCAACCGGCGGACCGGCCGGAATATGGTTAATCTGAAAAACATTTTGATCGAAACCTTTGAGCAGATTGAAAAGCTTTACGAATCGCGAGGGGCGGTGACCGGTGTCCCGACCGGGTTTGGCGATCTGGACCGCTTGACCGCGGGCTTCCAACCTTCCGACCTAATCATCCTGGCGGCCCGCCCCAGTATGGGAAAGACGACTTTTGCTTTGAATATCGCCGAACATGTGGCGGTTAATCTGAAGATTCCCGTGGTCGTCTTCAGCTTGGAGATGTCCAAGGAACAGCTGGCGATGAAACTACTCTGTTCCGAAGCAGGCGTTGATAACCAGCGGATCCGGACGGGAAACCTCCAGGAAGAAGACTGGCCCCGTCTCTCCCATGCCCTTGGCCGTTTGAGTGAATCGACCATGTTTATTGATGATTCCCCCGGCCTTTCGGTGTTGGATGTGCGGGCCAAAGCCCGTCGGATCAAATCCGAGTATGGATTGGGCTTGATCGTCATTGACTATCTCCAACTGATGCAAGGGCCCAAGCGGATCGAGAATCGGCAACAGGAAGTATCGGAGATTTCGCGGGGTTTGAAGGCGTTGGCGCGGGAGCTTTCCGTGCCCGTGATTGCCCTTTCACAGCTTTCGCGGGCGGTCGAGCAAAGACAGAACAAACGCCCAGCTTTGTCCGATCTGCGTGAATCCGGTTCGTTGGAACAGGACGCCGATCTAGTCTGTTTCCTTTACCGGGAGGATTATTACGAACCGGAGACCGAGAAGAAAAATATCACCGAGTTTATTGTGGCTAAACACCGGAACGGGCCTTTGGGGACGGTTGAATTCCTCTTCCAGAAAGAGTATAGTAAATTTATGAGCCTGGATAGATTCCGCAAACCTGAGAACTAAAGGAGGCTCCCGGATTGACGCCGCTTAAAATCATCATTATCGCCGACGGGGAAGACAAGGCCTGTTGTACCCAAGCCCCCGACTTAAAAACACAGATCCGTTATCTGGCGCAGGGATTGGTTTTGGCCTACGGTGAACAGCTGAAGGTGGAATTCCTTGATCTAAACCGGAATCAGGATCATCCTCTAGTCCGGCAAGCGCAGGCCGCCGGGCGAAAGTTTCCGCTCCTCCTGTATAACGGGGAGGTTAAGTTTGAAGGGGGGATCCCCTTGTTGGCGTTGAAGACCCTTTTTGACCGGGCGGGTCTGGTTCCCCTGACGGCGGCGGGCGATGAAGATAAAAAGTGACCTTGGGGTAGAATAATAAGCAGAAGGATATGAAGGACACGTTCAGCGCGGCAAGCGCCGCCTGAAGATTTGCGCGTTAGTTTACACCGCGAGGCGGGCTTTTAATATTTGGTTAGGTTATATTCATGCTTTCTGCTAAGATTTCCTAGAGAGATAAGGAAAAGAGAGTTTTAACTGAGTTAAAAGCTTAATGTAAAGTTAAAAAGACGGAGGGGATTGCTGATGCGAAAAACCAGCTCCTTGATCTGGATCCTCCTTGTGTTGGCCCTATTATTTGTGCTTTTTATTTCCCCCGGTTATCTGCGGCGCGAGGCGAATCCACCGGAAACCCCACAGTCACCGGAAGTCCCCGGCGCGACCGAGCGCGAACAGGACGTAACCTTGTTCTTCCCCAACCAGGAGTATATTCAGACCGGCCGGGCCGATCTGCCGATGCTGAAGACAGTGACGCGGCGAATAAAGGCCACCGATGAAACCCTGGTCGAAAAGGTCCTGGCCGAACTCCGAAAGCCGCCGACGGACGAAGGAATGTCCACGGCGCTCCATGATCAACTGAAAATCCTCTCCGCATGGCAGGAAGGGCGTCGGGCCTATGTCGATTTCTCCAGTGATAACCTATACGGGGGTTCGCTCCAGGAAACGCTTCTGGTGCACCAGATTGTGAAAACCTTGACTACACTACCGGGCATCGAAGCGGTCCAATTTCTAGTTGAAGGAGAAAAACGGGAAAGCTTGATGGGGCATATTTCCACCGACGAACCACTGGGTGCCGATGAATTATAATAGTAAATAAGCGAAGGAAAGCCTCTCCCAACAGGAAGAGGCTTTTTGATTGGTAGAAAAGAAAGACTGTTCAAAGGGGAAATTTTCCGCTATAATCATAAGTAGATCTTAAGACTTAGTGATAAAGGAATGAGAAGATGACGGGAAAACGCCTGACAAAAGAGGCGCGCCACCGCACTCTGCTGAGCAAAATAGAAGCCAATCCGCTCCTCACCGATGAGCAGTTGGCCAAGGAATTGGGCGTCAGCATTCAAACAATCCGCCTCGACCGCTTGGCTTTAGGTTTACCCGAAATGAAAGAGCGGGCGAAAAACCTTGCTTCACGGGCGCTGGGCGGCGAGCACCATCCGGCTTCTTTGGAAGTCGTGGGTGAGCTGCTTTACTGTGAACCGGGGGTTGGCGGCTTGTCCCGGATGGTGGCGGAACCGGGGATGAGTTTAACTCGATATAACGTAATCCGCGGGCATTACCTGTTTGCGCAAGCCAACTCTTTAGCGGTGGCCGTGGCCGATGCGCCCCACGCCTTAACCGGGTCGGCGCGGGTGGAGTTTCCCCATCCCGCCCAAGTCGGTGAGGTCCTCATGGCCCGGGCGCGGGTCATGGAAAAACGGGGACGCCGCTTTGTGGTGGAAGTGGTCACCAGAGTGGAAAATAAAGAAGTTTTTCAGGGTAAGTTTTTGATTTTGGCCTTGGATGAGAAAACGCTGGCCGAAGGGAAGTATGGTGTAGAAGGAAAAGCGACCGGTAACGGGAGGGAAAAGGATGAATAAATCACGAATCACTACGTTATTAGGGATTAAATACCCGGTTCTTCAAGGTGGGATGGCGTGGCTCGCCACGGCCGAACTGGCGGCTGCGGTGTCCAACGCTGGCGGGTTGGGGCTGATTGCGGCGGGGAGTGCGCCTGGCACTTGGGTTCGGGAACAGATCCAGAAGGCGCGCACGCTAACCACGAAGCCTTTTGGGGTAAATGTGATGCTCCTCTCCCCTTACGTTGATGAAGTTATCCAGATCATCATTGAGGAAAAAATACCGGTGATTACGACCGGGGCCGGGAACCCCGGTAAATATATGCCAGCCCTGAAAGAGGCCGGGGTGAAAGTGATTCCGGTAGTAAACTCGGTAACCTTGGCGAAAAGGCTGGAGAAATCGGGGGTCGACGCGGTGATCGGGGAAGGGATGGAAGCGGGGGGACATATCGGGACGGAAACAACGATGGTCCTCATCCCCCAACTGGCCGATGCCCTTCAAGTGCCGGTGATCGCCGCCGGGGGGATTGCCGATGGCCGCGGCATGGCCGCCGCTTTCCTTCTGGGTGCCGATGGCGTCCAGATTGGAACCAGATTTATCTGCGCGGAAGAATGTATTGTCCATGAAGACTATAAAAAGATGGTGCTCAAAGCGGCGGATCGTTCCACGGTCATTACGGGGCAGAGCACTGGGCACCCGGTGCGGGTCCTAAAAAACAAGTTAGCCCGGAAATTCCTGGCTGCCGAGGCAGAAGGGGCTTCCCCCGCTGAACTGGAAGCAATGGGCGCGGGCGGTTTAGCTGCGGCTTTCCGTGGAGAGGTGGAGGAAGGATCGGTGATGGCGGGACAAGCAGCGGCTTTGGTCAACCGGATCGAACCTGCGGCCGTGATCATCGAAGAGTTGGTCAGCAAATGCCGGGAATTGCTCGGGGACTGCTGACTTGTAACGCAAAGGAGACGGTTGAATTTGAAGCCAAAGGACGTCATCGTTTATAATTTAGAGCAAGCGTTAGAAGCTGGTGGGTGTCCACTCTGCCGCTGTCTGGCCGAGGCGACAAAACGGTATCTGACCAATCTGCTTTATGAGTTTGTCAACGACCCACGGACCCGGGATCAGCTGCGGGCGGCGGGCGGTTTCTGCCGTGAACACTCTTGGGTTTTACAACGGATGGGAGATCCTTTGGCCCATTCTATTATCTACGCGGACTTGATTGATGCTTTCTGTACTGAACTGGACCAGACATCAGGGGTCTTGCGCGGAGGCCCTTCCCTATTAGGGACGGAGAAAGAACGGATTTGTGCCGTTTGCCGGGAAGAAGCAGCAATGGAAGACCGCTATGTGGATGGGCTTCTCGGTGCGCTCCGTAGTGGGGCCTTCCGCGATAAATACCGGCAGGCGGGTTATTTATGCCTTCCCCATTTCCGGAAGGCTTATGGTCGGAACCGTAATAAGGAAGAACGGGCTTTCCTGGCAGAAGTACAAAGCGCTTACTTATCCGGTTTAAGCAGCGAGCTGAAAGAGTTTATTCGGAAGTCCGATTACCGGTATGCCCATGAACTGCCCGGAACGGAACGGGATGCCTGGATTCGTGCGGTCCGCTTTTGGGTTGGCCCGCAGGATCTGGAGGCATAAATGGCGTTCTAACCCGATAACAAAAAGGCGGAAAAGGATTAAACGGCCCGGAAGCGCAAGGGGCCGTTTTTCTATGCGCGAGATGAAAACGGTCTTTCGCCAACCGTATTTGTTTTTTGTTGTTGATTATTATCGATTACTCGCTTATAATAGTACATGTTAATATATGTCTTATATGTCTTATATGTCTTAAAAATAGCGTCTATAATGCAAGTTTGCATTACAAATATAAGGCTAAAGCAAGAGTTAAAAACAGATGGGGAGAGTCGGGCGATGCGTAAAAAAATGTTTCCGGAAGAAAGGCTGAAGGTGATCTTTAACCTCCTGAAAGAAAGAAAAAAAATTTACGTGAATGAACTTGCCAAAGAACTTGCGATGAGTAAGTCAACGATCCGGATGGATCTGGCCGAACTAGAATCCCGCGGGTTAATCAATCGCACCCATGGGGGAGCAGTGTTAAAAGAGGAATTGTTGTTTGATACGCTTAACCAAACGGACAAAATAAACCTGGAAATAAACCTCAGAATTCATAAGAATCAAGCGGAGAAAGATGCGATCGGCAAATTAGCGGCTTCATTGGTCAACGATGGGGATACGATTATGATTGACGGCGGAAGTACCACACAATATGTGGCAAAGTATCTTGCCGCAAAAAAAGGACTGACCATCATCACAAATTCCTTTTATATGATGCCCGAACTGATGAATATTGATGACGTTGCCGTTTATCTAGCTGGCGGATTGGCCTATAAACAAAATGGGATCTTAATGGGCGATTTAACCAATGAATTTGTCAGTCATTTTAAACCCCAGAAGTTAATTCTGGGGATTGATGGTATCTCGCTGAACCAGGGTCTGACCGTGGCTGATTCCTTATATCCCTCGGTGGCCTCCATCAAGCGGAAGATGATTGAGGCTTGTTCGCAAATAATCGTGGTGGCCGATCACACGAAACTCGGCAAGGTGTGCGTAATGCCGATCGCCCCATTGAAGCAGGTTAATTACTTGGTAACCGATGCGCATGAGAAATCGCAAGAAATTGTGGAAAAGATCAAAATGCTTGGACCGGAGGTCTTGCTTGCCAGCGTATAAAAGCGGATTTCTTTTGGGAACAATATACAAATGAGAACAACTACCAAAGAACGGTAGTTGTTTTTTTATTATTTGTGATTAAACGTTGACACCAAACATTAACTAATATATAATATTAGCACAGAGCAACAAGAAACAACAACAAACAACAATTTCAACCATTAATCTGTCCCGAAATTAATCGGGTAACTTAAGGACGGTGAAGATAAAGCGATGGACATTTTAATTTCCGATGTGATCCTCCCCGCGACAGTCGACTTGGATTACGGCAGTTTCAAGGACAAGGATGAATTATTCCGCCATATGGTATCGCTTTTATATAAAGCAGGCAAAATAGACTCGGAGGCCAAATTTTTAGAGGCCCTTTATGAACGGGAAGCACTTGGTTCGACTTATATGGGTAACGGAATTGCGATCCCCCATGGAAAAAGCGATGCGGTAATCAGTTCGGGAATAGCTTTCTGTCGGTGTACTGAAGGTGGTTTATATGAATCCGCTAACGAGTCCGGGATCGTCAAATTAGTCTTTATGTTTGCTGTACCCGCGGAAACCGGTGACGGAAGCTACCTTAAACTTTTATCAACTTTGGCCCGTTTGTTGATGCATGAAAGTTTTATTGAAAGCTTATACGAAGCCAAGGATTATACAGATGTAGTGGAGGCCATCAAGGCCGCAGAAGCAGAGTTAGGAAAGTAAGAAAAAGGAGGTGAGCGGATGAAAATCGTAGCGATAACTTCATGTGCCACTGGGATCGCCCATTCTTACATGGCGGCGGAGGCGATCACCAAAACCGCAAAAAAGAAGGGACATCAAGTGAAAGTAGAAATCCAAGGGGCTTTGGGGATCGAAAATCAATTGTCGAAGGCAGATATTGAAAATGCCAACGTAATTATTTTTGCCAACGACGTGGGCATCACAAATCTGGAAAGATTTGCCGATCATAAAGCTAAAATCATTCAAACAAGCCCCCATGAAGTTATCAAAGATCCAGAATCTGTTTTGGCGAAAGCCGAAAATTTAGTGGAAGGGCAGTAATACATCTATTCCGTCGTCGCCCCGCTGGCTACTGCCCCGCACAACGAAGTGCTAAAAAGAAAGCCACGAGAGCGACCAACCTCGGCAGTGCTGTATTTGGTTGTTCATGCCGGCTACAACCAGTATCGACAATTTTATTAATCCATGTCGGGTGAACAACTAAAGCCATCATCTAAGTAGTACTAAACAAAAGGCCTGAAAGCAGTAAAATAAAAAGGAGTGCGAATGATGAGTAATAAGTTTTCTGAGGTAGGCAATCAGCTTAAAAAAGCATTACTGACTGGCGTATCGTACATGATTCCTTTCGTTATTCCTGGTGGAATACTGATTGCGCTGGGTTTCGCGTTAGGTGGTATTTATGTCTATGAAACACCAGGATTTGCTGCCGACATGTTCAGCTGGGGTAAAATTGCCTTTGGTTTAATGGTCCCGGCTCTAGGCGGTTATATTGCCTATTCGCTGGCGGACCGTCCTGGTCTGGCTCCTGGGTTTATCGCGGGGATGATCGCGGAGACACAGGGCTCGGGCTTTATCGGGGCGATCATCGGTGGTATCCTTGCCGGTTATATTGTTTTGGCGATTAGAAAAATACCTTTACCGGCAGCCCTTCGTTCTTTGATGCCCACCTTGATTATTCCGTTATTCGGTACCTTCTTTGTGGGCGTGACCATGACTTATATTATTGGCGTTCCGGTTACTTGGCTTAACACCGCGATGACGCAGGTCTTGGCGAATATGGATGGGGGAAGCTTGGTCATTCTTGGTCTTGTACAAGGTGCTATGTTGGCGGTGGATATGGGTGGTCCCATTAACAAAGCAGCGTACGCCTTTGCTCTCGCAGCGGCCTCCGTGAATAACTGGGGTCCAATGGCGGCTAACTTTATCGCTTCGATGAGCCCGCCAATGGGTCTTGCCATCGCAATGTTGCTGGCAAAAAGAAAGTTTACCGATGTGGAGAGAAAAGGAATTGGTGGCTGTTTCATTGGTGGCTGTGTAATGATTACGGAGTTCGCGATTCCCTATGCGGCCGCTGATCCGCTGCGCGTTATCCCCTCTTTGATGGTTGGTAGTGCTTTTGGCGCGGCGCTCTCCTATGTTTTTGGGCTAACATTACAGGCGCCCCACGGTGGAATGCTCGTAATGTTCTTAGCGAACAAACCACTCGCATGGCTGTTTGTGTTGGCTTTAGCAAGCTTAGTGACGGCTTTAATGCTCATCCTGCTTAAGCCGAATGTAGACGAACAGAGTGAAGTGGAAGTGGCATAATTAATCATAAGTAAAAGCTAAGGGATAAATTGATATTTATCCCTTAGCTGTCCTTTATCCTAGCGCAAGAAGGCCCTTTTGTTCCCCAATAATCTTTAAAAGGAGAAGACAGATGGTTTCGATGACAGTTACCCTCAACAATAAGTCGGGTCTGCATGCAAGACCAGCCAGCTTATTCACCAAGGAAGCGGCAAAATACCAAGCAGCGGTTAAAGTGATCAAAGACGGGCAAGAATATAATGCGAAAAGTATACTATCGGTCCTTAGTATGGGTGCGGCTCAAGGGACAGAACTAACGATTACGGCCGAAGGTGAAGATGAAGAACAGGCCCTCAAAGCGTTAAAAGAACTATTTGATCAAAATTTTGGAGAATAACGAAGATGAAGGGTATTGGAGTATCGTCCGGAATTGCCATTGGTTATGTCTTAAAAAAGGAAGAAACAGTCCAAAAGATTGAGCGTAAAACGATTGAGCATTCCGGAGCAGAGATGAAGCGGTTAAACGAGGCTCGTCAAACAAGCACCGCGCAGCTCGACCAGATAATCCAGAAGATGCAGCAAGAGAACCGTGACGAGGAAGCGCAAATTTTTGAAGCACATAAGATGTTAGTTGGTGATGATATCTTCTTTGGTGAAGTAGAACAGATGATCTTGAAGGAAAAAGTTAACGCCGAATGGGCATTACAGGTCATCACCGACGCTTACATAAAACAATTCGCCAGTTTTGAGGATGAATATCTTCGTGAAAGACAAGCTGATCTTGTTGACATCAGAAACCGCATCACCAAAATACTACTGGGAATCGAAGAAAAAGAGCCGGATGCCGTTTCCGATGAGATGGTCATAGTTGCTAAAGACTTAGCTCCTTCCGATTTTGCCAAAATGGACCTGTCCAAAATAATTGGCTTTGTCACTGAGAAAGGGAGTAAAACTTCCCATGTCTCGATCATGGCAAGATCCTACGGCGTACCCGCTGTCGTTGGTGTGGAAGCGATCTTTACCAAGGTCAAAAATGGTGACGCCATTATCATTGATGGCGAAGCAGGGACTGTTCTCTTAAATCCGACCGCAGCTGAACTTGATACATATCAAAGAAAGCAGCAAAAGCTACAGGAGTTCAACACCCGACTGCAGGCTTTAAAAGACCGTGAAACCTGTTCGCTGGATGGTAAGAAATTTACGATTGCTGCGAACATCAGTGGGCCACAAGATGTTGATGCTGTTTTAGCAAACGGTGGCGAAGGCATCGGTCTATACCGGACAGAGTTTCTCTTCTTAGATCGGGATTCGTTTCCTTCTGAGGAAGAACAGTTTACCGTTTATAAATCAGTTGTTGAGAAAATGAAAGGGAAACCGGTTGTCTTTAGAACGCTTGATGTTGGCGGCGACAAAGAACTTCCCTATTTAGATATTCCCCCGGAGGATAACCCGTTTCTGGGCTTTCGGGCGATCCGGATTTGTTTGGCGAACCAAGAATTGTTTCGTACCCAATTGAGGGCGCTCCTGCGCGCTAGTAAATACGGGAATTTAAAGATCATGTTTCCGATGATCTCCAGCCTTGAAGAGTTAAGGGCGGCCAAAGCGCAATTGAAGGCAGTAAGTGCCGAACTGGAAAAAGAAAATATTGACTTTGCGGAAGATATTGAAGTAGGAATGATGGTAGAAGTACCAGCGGCCGCAATGATCGCAGAGATCTTCGCCAAGGAAGTGGACTTTTTTAGCATCGGGACCAATGATTTAATTCAATATACGACCGCGGTTGACCGGGGTAACCAAAGAATAGCCCATCTCTACACCGAGTACCACCCAGCGCTCTTTCGTCTGATTCAACGGATTGTGGACGCTGCGCATCAGGAAGACATCTGGGTTGGGATCTGTGGTGAAGCGGCGGCCAACCCAAGACTGGCCCCCATCTATGCGGCAATGGGCGTCGATGAATTGAGTGTTGATTCCAAATCCATCTTGAAGATCCGGTGGATGTTGAATAATAGCTCCTGCCTTGAAATGGAAAAGGTTATTGCCCAAATAATGGAGATGCCGACGGCGGAAGAGATTGAGGCTTATCTCCATAAGCTAAACGAGCGTATCGAGCTGGGGTGAGCATCACCTTTAGGAGGAACTTTAGCCAAACGGTTTGGCGGAAAAGGCTGATCGGGGAGGTGGTGCCTTTCGGGAGGGACAGTGGCGAGCGAATTTTTGCAAAGGTTTTTGCGAGTCTGTGAACTTATGATTGGTCGTTAGTGCAAAGATAGATTAAAAGAAGTGGGGGAATTAAAATGCTGGTTAATATGAGAGAAATTTTAGCAGTAGCGGAACAAGAAAAGTATGCGATCCCATGCATCAACACACCGAATGTGGAGACCATCCGTGCGGTAATCAACGCGGCAGAAGAGCTGAATACCCCGGTCATCATCGACCATGCCGAAGTGCATGATAAACTCATTCCGCTTGAGCGCATTGGCCCCGAAATGATTAAATATGCCGAGAAAGCCAAGGTCCCGGTATGCGTACATTTAGATCATGCCACCAATTTAAGTTTTGCCCTGCGGGCGATTCGGGTTGGTTTCCCGTCAATCATGTACGATTGCAGCGCTCTGCCTTTTGAGGAGAACGTCAAAAGGGTCAAAGAATTTGTTGAGATCGCGCACGCGTTGGATATCACCGTTGAGGCCGAAATCGGGATTATGGTTTCTGCGCTTGAAGACACTCATGAAGATGAAGATGCGGAAAGCCGAGTCCTCACCAACGAGGAAATCAGAGAATTCTTTACGGATCCAGAAGAAGCACGCGTCTTTGCGGAAAAAACCGGCTGTGATGCGCTGGCCGTATGTTTTGGAACGATGCATGGGATCTACGCGGAACCGCCTGTTCTTGACATTGAAAGGGTTACAGCGATCCGCGCGGCCTTACCCGCGAATTGTCGTGTCGTGATGCACGGCGCATCGGGGGTCGATTTTGCCCAGGTGCAAAAGGCAATCGATGCCGGATGCTCCAAAATTAACTACTATTCT
>DUQQ01000100.1 GCA_012837705.1 Hydrogenispora sp. | reverse complement strand
GGCTTTGACATAAAGTTTATCGACTTTCCTCTGCGGCGGCAGTTGGAGTTGCTGCGGGATGGCCGCCTCAACATGGCGGGGTTAGCCCGTGCCGGTTTTGTGAATAGGAGACCAGGACAGACGGTAACCTTTGTTGACAACCACGATACTTTTCGGGACGGGTTGGATCTCCCGGCACCAATCTTCAAGCGGAAATGCCAGTCCTACGCTTATATTCTCACCAGAGAAGGGGGATTCCCGACGGTTTTTTGGCGGGATTTATACAACAACAACCTCCGCGCGGAGATGGAAAAGATCATCCGGGCTCGAAAACACTTTGCCTATGGGCCTGGTTACGAAGGGGAAGCAAAAGACCCTAATGTTTACGCTTATGTGCGGGCCGGTTTGGCTGGAGTCCCTGGGACCGGATTGGTCTTACTGATTAGTTCGGGTGACAGCGGTACGCTCAGCGTCGAGCGGATCAACGCCCGCCAACCGCATCAGGTGTTTTACGATTTTACCGGTAACATCAAAACCGAGGTTGAGACCGATGGTGAAGGTTATGGTGATTTTCCGGTAATCAACAGTGCAGACCAGGGTTGGTCGATTTGGGTACCCAAAATTTAAAGGTTTATGATTTGGCAAACCAGTTTCTCAAATAAAATACAAAAACATAAGGAGGAGATCTTAGATGGTGAAAAACAGAAAGGTTATGTTAATGGCGCTTGTTCTTGGTCTGGTCGCCCTCTTGGCTCCGACCCTCTGCCTCGGCGCCACCAAACTTGTGGTTTGGGAAAGCTCTGGTCCGGAAGAGCAATGGGTACGCAAGATGGGTGAGCTCTACTACAAAGAGACGGGGATTGAGATCGAGGTCCACCCGGTTGATCAGCTATCGCAATCGGATAAATTGGCATTAGATGGCCCGGCTGGGAAAGGCGCCGATATTGTGGTTTGGCCCCATGACAAACTTGGCCAGACGATTGAACAGGGTTTGCTTTGGGAGTTGCCCGAAGACAAACTTGATCTTTCTAATTTCACGGCGTCTGCCATTGACGCCATGCGCTATCAGGGTAGACTCTACGGTATCCCCTATGCGTTGGAAGCCTTGGCCCTGGTTTACAACCCAGACTTGCTACCGGAGGTTCCAGAGACCTTTGACGAGTTGATCGCAATTGCGAAAAAGTTTAATAACCCCCGTAAAAACCAATGGGGCTTCATGTTTGACATGTTAGACTTCTATTTTGCCTATGGTTTCTTTGGTGGTTATGGCGCTTATGTCTTTAAAGATACCGGTTCCGGTTTAGATCCGGATGATATCGGCTTGGCGAACGAAGGTGCTATTCAGGCCGTAAAATACCTGAAGAATCTTCGCGATACTGGTTTGATTCCGGAAGGGACCACGAAAGACATTATCAACGGGTTGTTCATCGAAGGAAACTTGATGGCCCATATCAATGGCCCCTGGGCTTACGCCGAATTTGAGGAGGCCGGTGCGAAATATGCGGTTGCTCCGCTCCCGAAACTGAATAATGGTAATTATCCGCAGACCTTTATCGGGGTAAAAGGCTACTATGTTAGTGCTTTTAGTAACCAAAAAGAAGAAGCCCTTAAATTCATCTTGTGGCTAACCAATAAAGAGAACAGCTTCAAACACTACCAGGACACGACCATCATCCCGAGCCGGGAAGACGTGATCAATATGCCGGAATTCCAGAAGAACAAGACGATTCAAGCCTTTGCAATCCAAGCCACGCGTAGCATCCCGATGCCAAACATTCCGGAGATGAGAGAGGTTTGGGATCCGATGGCGCATGCGATCACCTTTGTTCTGCGGAACAATGGTATTCCGGAAGAAATTCTACCTCTCAGTGTTGAACAGATTAAAGAAGGAATCATGATGATGAAACGGTAAAGGCACAGAGGAAGATTGGCCTCGCCTTTTGGACGGGGTCAATCTTCCATCAATTTACCAAGAGAGGTGAAAGGATTTGGATATGCAGCGCAACCTAATCGAAAACACTGGATCTAACATTGGACGTTACACATCTGCCTTATTATCTACCCTCTATATGGGAGCAGGGCAAATCGCCAATGGACAATGGTTAAAAGGGATTTTTTTAATCCTGTTTGAAACTTTTGTACTGATCCCGAGTGTACCCCTGCTATTAAAAAACTTAAAAGGCTTAATTACCTTAGGCGAAACCCCCATGGTCGACCACTCATTGTTTATGATGATCTATGGGATTTTAGCTGCGGTTGCCGCCATCTTTTTGATCGTATGTTATCTTGTGAATATTCGCGATGCCTATGAGCATGGTCTCGCCATCGATAAAGGTGGGAAACGTAAAGGGTGGAAAGAGACCCTTTCCGATATGATTGATGCGGGATTCCCTTATCTTATTCTAGCGCCGGGAATTCTCTGTATCATCTTGTTTACGTTTTTACCCATGGCCTTCAACATTATGATCGCTTTTACCGATTATGATCTATTTCATTCGCCGCCACGGCATATTCTCAACTGGGTCGGGTTCAGAAATTTTGTTGAGTTTTTGACGACCGCTTCCTGGGCTAATACCTTTAAGCAGGTCATGCTCTGGACGGTGGTTTGGGCCGTTTTGTCAACGCTAACCACATACCTTTTGGGTATGATTATAGCACTTATCTTAAACAATCCGCGGATTAAATTCCGCAAGGTGATCCGGACCATTCTGATTTTACCTTATGCAATTCCTGCGTTTATCAGTATTTTGATGTGGAAAGGAATGCTCAACACCAACTTTGGGATCGTTAATCATCTTTTGACGACTACTTTCAACATGCAACCAATACCGTGGTTAGAAAATGTTTTTTGGACGCGGTTTGCGGTGATCATGGTGAACTTATGGTTGGGGTTCCCCTATAGTATGATGATGATCACCGGGATTTTACAGGGGTTACCGAATGATCTCTATGAAGCGGCTACGGTGGATGGGGCAAGTGGTTTTCAAAAATTCCGTTACATTACCTTTCCGTTGGTGATGTTCTCCGTCGCACCGTTGGTGATTATGAGTTTTGCTTATAACTTTAATAATTTTAACGTGATCTTTCTCTTAAATGACGGTCTACCGGCAGTGTTCGGTCTCCAAGGAAAAGCCGGGGGTAGTGATATTCTGATTTCATGGGTCTATAAACTGACCTTCCAGTCGCTGAAGTTTAATTACGCGGCGGCGATGTCGCTAATTATCTTCCTCCTGATTGTCGGCTTCAGTATTTACAACTACACACGGACCAGATCTTTTAAAGAGGAGGAGATGTTACGATGACTATTTCCCACCGTGCAAGACAACGGATCAGCCTGGGTATTTCATACCTGATTATCTTCATTATGATCCTGTACGTTCTGTTTCCGGTTGTCTGGACGTTTGTCTCCTCTTTGAATCAAGGGGATAGCCTTTATAGCAGTGATATGTCGTTTATTCCCAAGGACCCCACATGGCGGCACTATCGCCGACTATTTACCGAAACCAATTTTGGCCTTTGGTATAAGAATACATTGAAAGTGGCGGTTGCCACTTCGGTAACGACGGTGATTTTGGTTACGTTCACTGCTTACGCCTTTTCCCGGCTACAGTTTTACGGGAGAAAAACGGGCTTGATTGCCATGCTTGTCCTGCAGATGTTTCCGGGGATTATGAACATGGTGGCCATGTATGTCCTCTTGAATCTTTTTGGTTTGCTCGACACTCATCTCGGTTTAATCATTGTCTATGCTGGTGGTGCCATCCCTTACAATACTTGGCTGATGAAGGGTTACATGGATGGGATATCCCGTTCGTTGGAAGAAGCGGCAATTATCGACGGGGCAAGTAAATGGACGATCATGTGGCGGATTATTTTCCCCTTGATCCTACCGATGGTTTCGGTCATTGCCATCTTCAGCTTTGTTTCGCCCTTTGGGGACTTCCTCTTCGCCCGTCTCGTCTTGACGACACCAACCAACTGGACGCTGTCCGTTGGACTACACGATTTTGTTTCTGCGCGGTTCGGCCAACGTTATACCCAGTTTGCGGCTGGGTCGCTCCTGGCGGCGTTGCCAATCACGGTGCTTTACTTATCCCTTCAGGGTTTACTGATTGGCGGACTGACAAGAGGTTCGGTCAAGGGATAATCATTGATGAGCCCCTCCTGGTTCTTGGGCCGGTTTTAAAAACCGGCCCATTTTTAATTGGCTTGTATATTAGGGGAGGGTATTGGCGGGAAGAGGTTATTCAACGAGGAGGGCGGCGCCGACGGTGCCGGGACCGGTGTGGGCCCCAATGACCGGTCCCACTTGGGTAAAGGCGGAGACGGCTATTTGAAAAGTTTCTTCTAAATCCTTTTTCAGTTGTTGCGCGGCCTCAAGTGCGGCGCCGTGGGCTACGAATAGGGCGGACGGCTTGCGCCCGGCGGCCTGTTCTTGAAAGGTCTGGACCATACTTTTGAGGGCCCGCTCCCGGTTACGGGCAACCCCCTGGAGAACATACACCCCGTCTTCATTAACCCGAATCAGCGGTTTGATCTTAAGGAGCGAACCAAGCAGGTTGGGGACTTTACCGATCCGGCCTCCTTTGTGGAGATAATCAAGGGTATCAAGGGTGAAAAGGGTCACAATCCGGTTGCGGGTAGCTTCCAACTTTTTAACGATCTCAGCGAGCGGGTGTTGCGCCGCTATTAAACGCGCGGCTTCCTTCAAGAGGAGACCAATTCCCAGACTGATGTTTTTCGAATCGATCAGTTCCACTTTGCCGTCGAGCTCCGCTTTGGCGAGGGCGGCCGCATTTAGGGTGCCGCTCAGGTTGGCGGAAAGATGAATCGAAAGGACGGCATCATGGTCGGCTAAAAGTTTACGGTAAAGGTGGAGAAAATCTTCCGGTGAAGGCTGGGAGGTTTGGGGAAAAGGCCCTCCGGCGGCCAGACGGTGGTAAAATTCCTCCGCGGTGAGTTCATGGTCAAGAAATTCGTCCGCGCCGAAGCGGACTTTTAGCGGAATGACGTGAATGTTCAGTTCTTTTTGCATTTCGGCTGTGAGATCGGCAGTACTGTCGGTGACAAGAGCAATCTTTTTCAATGGTTGACCCCCGTTTTTCCGGTTTCGCCTTTGAACCGCCCTGGGAAACGGTCTCGTTCCTCCAAAGGCTGGCGTTTTGGACGAAGAACCGGAATCTTTTCTTGCTTAGACGTTAAAAAGGCAAATTGATTACACATGTTTTGGTCTTTGGTCTCAACTGAAAGACTAAGCAGCCACTTTAAGGTGGAAGAGGGATGGGTTTTACGTTTCAACTAAGGATTTATTATAGTATTGGCTTATTGGCAAAAAACCAAAAAGGGCTTGACTTTTTTCGTGCGGGTCTTTATACTTAATTGGTGGTGTAAAGTAAATATACTTGTCAGCAAGGAGGCTCATCAAGATGGACGATGTGGTGCGGATGGGCCTACTCTACGATTTTTATGGTGGCTTACTGACCAAGAAACAACAACGGGTCTTTGGCCTGTATTATCTGGAAAACCTCTCATTGGCTGAGATTGCGGAGGAAGTCGGAACGACCCGGCAAGCTGTGCACGATCTTTTACAGCGCACGGAAAAGCTCCTCACCGGTTGGGAGGGTAAATTGGGGCTGGTCGACCGTTATTTACAAGAGCTGGATGCGGTACAGGGGGTTAAGCAGGCCGTCCGCAACTTGGCTGCGGTCTTACCCGCCGACGACCGGGCGACACAGGCCCTTTCGCGGGTGCAAAAAGCTTTGTTCCGCCTCATCTCCGTGTTAGAATTGGAGATGGAAGGAGAACAGCGTTCCTTGGGGGCGGACAATTAGGGAATAGAGGGAGCAGTGGATAAGCGATGGTTTTTTCAGCGCTATCGGAAAAACTCCAAGATACCTTCCGCCGTTTGCGCGGTAAAGGGAAACTAGGGGAAAAAGATGTGGATGAAGCCTTACGCGAGGTGAAGCTGGCGCTTTTAGAGGCCGATGTTCACTTTCGCGTTGTTCGCAATTTTATCAACCGCGTCCGGGAGCGGGCCGTTGGCCAGGAAGTAATTAATAGTCTGACCCCGGGACAGATGGTGATCAAGATTGTCCATCAGGAACTGACCAGTATGATGGGGGAGAAAGCGGAAAAGCTTAAAACCAGCGACCGCTTGCCCACCGTTTATCTGCTTGCTGGTCTGCAGGGGGCTGGTAAGACGACGACCGCCGGTAAACTCGGTGGATTCCTCCAGAAACAGGGACGGCGGCCTTTACTGGTAGCTGCCGATGTCTACCGACCAGCCGCGGCAAAGCAACTAGAAGTCCTTGGTAAACAGTTGACAATCCCGGTGTATAGCGATCCCGGTCGGGATCCGGTGGCCATCGCCACCGCCGCCGTGGAGCAGGCCCGTCAAACCCAGCGGGATGTCGTTATAATTGACACGGCTGGTCGCCTGCATATTGATGAAGAACTCATGGGTGAACTGGCTGCGATCAAGGAGGCGGTTAACCCGGTTGAGGTGCTACTGGTGGTTGATGCTATGACCGGGCAGGATGCGGTTAATGTCGCCCAAAACTTCAATGAGCAATTGGGGCTCACTGGTTTAATCCTGACCAAACTGGATAGTGATACCCGCGGCGGGGCGGCCCTTTCGATCCGGGAGATCACCGGTTGCCCGATTAAGTTCATTGGGAGCGGGGAGAAACTAGACGGGATCGAGGTCTTCCATCCGGAACGGCTGGCTTCTCGCGTTTTGGGTATGGGCGATGTTTTAACCCTGATCGAAAAGGCCGAAGCGAATGTCGAGGCCGAGCAGGCGAAGGCCTTGATGAAAAAGATCCAAAAGGACGAGTTTACCTTGGAAGATTTTCTGGATCAGATGCGCCAGGTCCAGAAGATGGGGCCTTTGGATCAACTCTTAGGGATGCTACCGGGGCTGAAACCCAAACAGTTGCAAGGGTTGAAGTTTGACGAAAAAAGCATGAAACACCTGGAAGCGATCATCCAGTCGATGACGCCGCAGGAACGGCGGATGCCACAGATCATCAACGCCAGTCGGCGGCGGCGGATCGCCCGGGGGTCGGGCCGCCCGGTGCAGGAAGTGAACCGCTTGCTAAACCAGTTTGAACAGAGTAAAAAGATGATGAAACAACTGGGTAAACTCGGTAAAGGAGGGCTTCCTCGGTTACCATTTTAGGAAGCCTTTCGATTAATATAATAAAATGGAAGATCGAGACTAATGTAAGGGGGTGAGTGAAGAGATGGTGCGGATTCGACTAACCCGGATGGGAGCGAAAAAACGTCCTTTTTACCGTTTTGTGGTGGCAGATTCCCGTTCACCACGGGATGGGCGGTTTATTGAGATTTTAGGTCATTATAACCCGATCGCTAACCCGACGGAATTGGTGGTGGATAAAGAGAAAGCCTTGTATTGGTTGGGCCAGGGCGCACAACCGTCGGAACCCGTCAAAAGGCTCTTTAAAAAGGCTGGTATCTTTGGCACCGAAGCGGTCGGGGAGTGAAAGGGTGTGAGATTCCTTGAAAGAACTGGTGGAGTTGCTCGCAAAATCCTTGGTTGACCATGTCGACGATGTTCATGTCCGCCGGGAAGAGACGGACAATACGATTCTTTTGGAGATTACGGTCAATAAGGAAGATCTTGGGAAGATCATCGGGCGTAAAGGCCGGGTGATTAAGGCGATTCGGACTTTGGTATGGGCCAGTGCACCCGCGGACAAGCGTGTGATGGTGGAATTGGTGGAATGATGAAGAAACGCCCCTATGATCCCTGGCGTAACCCGCCCCCGGGAATGATTGCGGTTGGCGAGGTTTTGACGACCCAGGGGAACAAAGGGGAAGTCAAGGTTGCTTCTTTAACCGATACCTTTGAACGCTGGTTGGAATTGAAGCGGGTAATGGTCTATACCGATCGTGGCCAAGAGGAGCTTTTTCTGGAGAAGGTCCGTGCTTTTAAAGGATTTGTCATTGTTAAATTTCAAGGGGTTGACGATATTTCCGCGGGCGAAGCTCTCCAGGGCGCTTTTTTATGGCTTCCCGAAGCGGAAAGGCCGCCGCTGCCGCCGGACCGTTTTTACGTCGATCAAGTGCTCGGGCTTAAAGTGGAGACGATGAGCGGTCGTCCCCTGGGCACGGTGGAGCAGGTCCTTTTTACCGGTGGGAATGATGTTTATCTCCTCCGGGGTGGGGCGGACGGCGAGATTCTCCTTCCGGCCTTAAAGTCCGTTGTCCGTTTTATTGACCTCGAGGCGGGGATCATGCGGGTGGAGTTGCCGCCCGGATTGGTGGATGAGGAAGAGGAAAGATGTTAATCCAGTTTTTGACCTTATTTCCGTCGATGTTTGACAGTCCGTTTGCTCATAGTATAATTAAAAGGGCACAGGATAATGGACTGGTTAAACTGGAAACGATCAATTTCCGTGCTTATGCCGAAGACCGCCATGCCACCGTGGATGATACTCCCTACGGGGGCGGACCGGGGATGATCTTGAAACCGGAACCGATTTTTAAAGCGGTGGAAGCGATTGAGGCGCAAGTGGCCACCAAGCCCTATATCATTCTTACCTCGCCGCAAGGAGAGACCTTTCACCAGGGTATTGCGGTTGAATTGAGCGCCCAGCCCCATTTGGTCTTTGTCTGTGGGCACTATGAGGGTTATGACGAACGCATTCGGACGCTGGCCGATCGTGAGTTGTCCATCGGTGATTATGTCTTAACCGGGGGCGAGCTCCCGGCGATGGTGATGGCGGAGGCGATTATCCGGCTTCTCCCCGGAGTTTTGGGGGACCCGGATGCGGCGCAGCTGGATTCGTTCAGTGGCCCCGAGGGCATTCTTGATTATCCGCAGTACACGAAACCAGCGGAATTTCGCGGTTTAAAGGTACCCGCCATCCTTCTCTCGGGGGATCACGGGAAAATAGCCCAGTGGCGGCGGCAGCAGGCACTCCTTAGGACGGCCCGCCGACGCCCGGATCTGTTGGCGCAATTGGAGTTAACCGCGGAAGAACTAGAAATGATCGAAAATAACCGGCTTGCTTATGAAGATGGGCAGCCTGATTTTGTTCTGAAGGGAGGGAATAGCGATGAATCTGATTGATCTGGTGGAACAGGAACAACTAAAGAAAGATCTCCCGCTTTTCGGCCCCGGTGATACGGTCCGGGTGCACCTGAAGGTCGTCGAAGGAGAACGGGAAAGAATTCAGGTTTTTGAAGGGGTCGTGATCGCCCGTGCGAACGGGGGCCTCAGAGAGACCTTTACGGTACGGAAAATCTCCGGTGGGATCGGAGTGGAAAGGATCTTCCCCCTCCACTCGCCGATGATCGCCAAGATTGAAGTGGTGAGAAGAGGAAGAGTGCGTCGGGCTAAACTATACTATCTACGTAAACGTTCGGGCAAAGCAGCTCGGATCCGTGAGCGGTAAAAGAAAAGGATCACCTTCGGGTGATCCTTTGTGATTTTATTCACTAATTAGATTTTTCCCTTGTACTGAAGGACGCGGAACCAATTGGTGGATTGGGACAATTGGTGTAGATGAGGAGCAAAAGGCCACTAGTCCCAACCATAAGGAGGTTGAGATGATGACGAAACGCCGTGTATTTCTTGTGGTTTTGGACGGGGTTGGGATCGGTGCCTTGCCCGATGCCGCCCTTTATGGTGACGAAGGCAGTAACACCTTGGGGAATACGGCGGAAAAAGTGGGCGGGCTGCAGGTTCCCTTCCTGAGCACCCTGGGATTGGGGCGTATCGAACCCTTGCTGGGGGTACCAGCGGTGGCGAGCCCACGGGGCGCGTACGGTAAAATGGCCGAAGCTTCAGCGGGCAAAGACACCATTACCGGCCACTGGGAGCTGACCGGGGTGGTTTTAGACCGGGCGTTCCCGGTGTATCCCGATGGTTTTCCCGCTGAGATCCTGACTCCTTTTGCCGAAGCGATTGGCCGGGGCGTGCTGGGGAATAAAGCGGCTTCCGGAACGGAGATCATTGAAGAGTTGGGTCCGGAGCATCTGGCGACCGGTGATCCGATCGTTTATACTTCGGCCGACAGTGTTTTTCAGATCGCTGCCCATGAGGAGATCATCCCCATCGATGAGTTGTACCAGATCTGTGCGACCGCTCGGGAAATCCTGCGGGGTGAGCATCAAGTCGCGCGGGTCATTGCCCGGCCGTTTATTGGCGAACCAGGCTCCTTCACCCGGACGAAACGGCGGAAGGATTTTTCCGTTATGCCGCCGGAAGAGACGATCCTGGACCGGTTGGTCGCCAGTGGCATTGCCGTTGTCGGAGTGGGGAAAATCGAGGATATATATAGTGGACGGGGTTTGACCGCCAGCTACCATACGGGGGATAACGTCAGCACTTTAGAACAACTGTTAACATTGGGTGCGGAGCTTGAAGGGCCCGCTCTGGTCTTTGCCAACTGTATCGATTTTGACAGTCTATACGGTCACCGGAACGATCCGGTGGGTTTTGCGGCTGCGCTCGCCACGGCTGATGGGTATTTAGAAAGAGTTGCTGTATTACTCAAGCCGGAGGACGTCTTGATCATCACCGCCGACCATGGGGGTGACCCGACGACACCCAGTACCGACCATTCCCGTGAATATGTTCCGTTGTTGGTGACCGGCGCGTCCGTACGGCCGGGAATTAACTTAGGAGTACGCGCCTCCTTTACCGATGTGGCCGCAACGATTGCCGATCTTTTCGGCCTTGTAAGTTGGACGAAAGGGACGAGTTTCTTCCAGGAAATGGCCGTGGCGGCAGAAAAATGAGATAGGCGGGAAAAGGTTTTAACGGGTGAAACAAGAATAGATGATAAAGAGTATTTATCGTTTACCATTAGGAATAAAGTAACAATAAGTATCAAGCCTTGTTATACCGGGATAAACGGTGCGAGAGGAGGGGAACAAATTGCGCATGGTTGATCTGATCAGTCGGAAACGTGATGGTCTGGAACACACTCCAGACGAGATTAACTTTATAGTGCAAGGAATTGCTGATGGGAGTATTCCCGACTACCAACTGGCGGCTTGGTGTATGGCAGTTTATTTTCAAGGGATGACACCACGGGAAGCACGCGACATGGCGGTGAAGATGGCCGCCACGGGAGACCAGGTGGACCTGTCCCCGCTACCGGGGGTGAAGATCGATAAGCACTCCACCGGCGGTGTTGGTGATAAAACTTCTCTGGTCGTGGCCCCGTTAGTGGCCGCGGCGGGAATCCCGGTCTGTAAGATGTCTGGACGGGGTCTGGGCCATACAGGCGGAACCATCGATAAGCTGGAGTCGATCCCCGGTTTTCGGACGGAACTTTCCCTTGACGATCTGTTTGCGCAGGTCAGAAAGGTTGGGGTTGGTTTAGTCGGGCAAACCGGGAATTTAGTCCCGGCGGACAAACAACTCTACGCGCTCAGAGACGTCACGGGTACGGTGGCCAGTATTCCCTTGATCGCAACAAGTATTATGAGTAAAAAGCTGGCGGGCGGGGCCGATGGCTTTGTCCTTGATGTGAAGGTGGGCGACGGCGCATTTTTGAAAACAAAAGCAGAAGCAGAAAAGCTGGGTGAGCTGATGGTCGCGATTGGAAAAAACGCAGGCCGGCGGACGGTGGCGGTCCTTTCCGCCATGGACCAACCGCTGGGGAAGGCCATCGGCAACGCTTTAGAGGTCAAAGAGGCCATTGCTACCCTGCGGGGGGAAGGCCCGGCCGATCTGGAAGAGTTGTCCTTGGTCCTTGCGGCCCAGATGTTAGTTTTAGCTGGGGCGGAAAAAGAGGCCGCTGCGGCCGAGGCAAAACTGAAAGCCCTGATTGCCAGCGGCGAGGGCTTACGTACCTTTAGCCGATGGATTGAGGGGCAGGGTGGTGACCCCCGGATCGTTGAGGAACCTCAGCGCTTACCACTGGCCACAACTGTCGTTGGGGTTAAAAGTCCGCAAGCAGGTTACGTTGCCAGCTGGGCGACGGAGGAATTGGGACTGATCTCAATGCGGTTAGGAGCCGGGCGGGCCCGGAAAGAAGATCCGATTGATCATGGTGTCGGTTTGGTGATTGAAAAGAAGATCGGGGACTGGGTTGAAGTAGGAGAAGAAATTGCGAAGGTTTATGCCCGTTCAGAGGCGGAAGCCGCCAGTGGAGCGGCGGCCGTTTTAAACACGGTTAAGCTTGTCTCGACGCCACCACCGAAGAAGCCGCTGGTGATCGGGTATATCATTTGATTTAGTACAGAGCCCTTGATCCATTTACCATTGTCCACAGCTAAAAGACGAGTTCAGATGGGACCAGGATAAACAGCAAAGTTTTTGTAATGTTATAAACCAAATAAAGGAGTGAGATGATGGGGCTGAAAACTTTTAAAAAGGGGATCCATCCCCCAACCAACAAAGAACTGACGGCCTCTATACCGGTTGAGGTATTACCGCTTCCGGATCAAGTTGTTTTACCGCTGGGACAACATATTGGTGCACCAGCTAAACCCTTGGTGGAAGTGGGGGCGGAAGTGGCGACTGGGCAGAAGATCGCCGAAGCACAAGGGGCGGTCTCCGTTCCTTTGCACGCCAGTATATCCGGGAAAGTGGTAGCCATTGAACCCCGGCCTCACGTTAGTGGGCGTTTGCAGCCGGCGATTGTGATCGAAAGTGACGGTGCGGACCGACGGGCGCCGGATCTGGCACCCGCGCACAAGGTGGAGGAGCTTACAGCCGACCAGATTAAGGACCTGATGAAAGCGGCTGGTCTGGTTGGGATGGGGGGGGCGGCCTTTCCAACGCACGTTAAATATTGCCCACCGGAAACCGAAGCGACCCACGGGCAGTATTGTCCAGTCAAACCCGTTGAATATGTGATCTTAAACGGCGTGGAATGCGAGCCTTATTTAACCTGTGACCACCGGTTAATGTTGGAACAGAGCGCTGATGTCATCCGTGGTTTGATGGCCTTTATGAAGGCAGCGGGGGCGCCACGGGGAATGATCGGGGTGGAAGCGAACAAACCCGATGCCATTACTGCTTTACGGAAAGCGGCGGAAGGATACCCGGTGGAAGTCGTTCCGCTAAAGGTTAAATACCCCCAAGGGGAAGAGCGGATGCTGATCTACGCTGCGACCCGTCGGGTGGTACCGACCGGATCTTTACCAATCGAAGTCGGAGTGGTCGTCAATAATGTGGCGACGGCCGCCACTTTCGGCCGTTATCTCCGCGAAGGCCTGCCCCTGATTGAGCGGATCGTAACGGTGACCGGGAAAGGGATCAAAGAGCCGAAGAATTTGCGGGTGCGGATCGGAACTTTGGTCGAAGAACTCATCAAATACTGCGGTGGCTTTCCGGAGCCGCCGGGGCGGATTATCCTGGGCGGGCCGATGACCGGTCCGGCGGTTTACCGGTTGGATATACCGGTTATGAAAGCGACTTCTGGAGTTTTGGTGCAAACCCGCGCTGAGGTGGAAAAACCCCAGGTTCTTCCTTGTATTCGCTGCGGGAAATGTATCCAAGCTTGCCCCTTTAATTTACTCCCTCATTATCTAGCTAATTTTGCCGAACATGACCGACTTGAGGACGCTGAAAAATACGGTATTAGTAATTGCCGGGAGTGTGGCTCCTGTGTCTACGTCTGTCCAAGCAGGAGACCATTGCTCCAGTTGGTGAAGAACGCGAAACAACAGATTAAGGCAGCACGACAAAAGGATTAAGGGAGGTATTTTCTTGTTAGAGACAGAAGTTGTCGTCTCGGCTGCTCCCCATCTCCGATCGGGGTTGACTGCTGAGCGGATCATGTGGCTGGTGGTTGCCGCTTTAATTCCAGCCTCTGTCGCTGGAGTATACTATTTTGGGTGGCACGCGTTACTGATCATCTTGGTTTCGATGGGGACGGCGGTCTTAACGGAGGCGTTAACCCGTGCCTTGATGAAACGTCCAATCACAATTGGCGATGGTAGCGCCGCCGTAACTGGTTTGATCTTGGCTTTAACGCTTCCGCCTACCGTTCCCTTATGGATTCCGGCGGCGGGGTCGGCCTTTGCCATTATTTTGGGGAAACAGATCTACGGCGGCTTGGGTTATAATCCGTTTAACCCGGCCCTAGTGGGGCGTGCCTTCTTGCTTGCTTCCTGGCCAACCTTAATGATGAAGTGGGTTTGGCCCGAAGGGTCCCTGGGCTGGGCCGCAGATCCCACCGCCGCTGCGCAAGGGATTTCGGTGGATGCGGTGGCGGGGGCGACGGCGTTAGAGCTTTGGGGGGAAGGCATTGCCAAGATCCCTTATCTCCAGATGTACTTGGGAAATATCGCCGGCTCCCTTGGGGAGACTTCGGCTTTAGCAATATTGCTGGGCGGCCTGTTTTTGCTGGTCTTTAAGATTATAGACTGGCGGATTCCCGTCGCCTATTTGGGGAGCCTAGCCTTGCTGGCCTTTCTGATCGGCGAAGATCCCCTCTTTCACCTCTTAGCCGGTGGGGTGATGCTCGGGGCTTTCTTCATGGCCACCGATTACGTGACCACTCCGGTTACCCCGCGTGGACGTCTTATTTTTGGCGTGGGTTGCGGGTTGTTGACGATGTTGATCCGCAAGTACGGCGGACCCCCGGAAGGGGTTTGTTATGCGATCTTACTGATGAATATTGCCACACCACTGCTGGACCGCTGGACGGTGCCGAAGCAATTCGGGGAGGTGAGGGCCAATGGGTAAACAAGAATGGCGCTTGATTCTGGTGCTTACCGTCATCTGTGTGCTCTCCGGTGGGGTATTAGGTTGGGTTAACGCCCTGACCGCACCGGTGATCGAAGAACAAAGGGAACTGGCGAAGCAACGGGCGTTACAAAAGGCGTTGCCCGCGGCCACTACTTTTGTGGAAGAGGAAGCCTTGCCAAAAGAGCTGGAAAGCTTAGGCCTGGAAGGGATCGTGGAAGTACACCGTGCATACCATGATGGGGAAGAGAAGGGTTATGTGTTTATTGTTGACCAACGGGGTTATGCCGGCCCCATCCGGATGGCGGTTGGAGTAACGCCGCTGGGAAACCTGTCGGCACTTACTGTAATCGATCAAAGCGAGACACCCGGTTTGGGGGCGAAGATTAAAAACGATAAATTTTTAAAGCAACCGGCTTTCCAGGAAGCGCAGGTCGGGGCAGAACTGGCCGTGAAGAAGGATCGGGGAGAGGTGGATGCGATTGCCAGTGCGACCATCTCCTCGCGGGCCGTTGTCCGCGGAGTGAATACCGCTTTGTCTGCAGCCCAATCTTTACTAGAAGTTGAAACAACGAGCGGGGGTGAGGGTGTTGACTAAATGGCAGATCTTCAAGAACGGTGTCTTCAATGAAAACCCCACATTTCGAATGGTCTTAGGGATGTGCCCCACCTTGGCGGTGACCACCGCGGTGGTGAACGGGCTGGGAATGGGGCTTGCCACCACCTTGGTGCTGGTCGGTTCGAATGTGATCATAGCTTTACTGCGGCATCTGATCCCTAAGGAGATCCGGATCCCGGCTTATATCGTCGTGATCGCCACCTTTACCACGATTATTGATAAAACGATGGCGGCGACCACTCCGGATTTACACGGGGTGCTAGGGATCTTTATTCCGCTCATCGTGGTGAACTGTATCGTCCTCGCCCGGGCGGAAGCCTTTGCTTCCAAGCATAATGTGCTAGATTCCACCTTCGATGGCTTGGGGATGGGGATCGGCTTTACCTTGGCTCTGACCTTATTAAGCTTTATTCGGGAAGTGGTAGGAACTGGTACATTGTTGGAAGCCACTGATTTCGGGTTTGAAGGGTTTCACCTTTTCTCAGATGAGCTGGGGGTAAAACTCCTGATTTTACCACCGGGGGCCTTTATTACCCTTGGCTTGTTGTTAGCTGGGATCAACTGGTACGTGGCCCGAAAGGAGGAGAAGGCGCATGAATGAATATGTGTTGATTGTGCTCAGTGCGATCTTTATCAATAACTTTATTGTGGCGCGATTTTTAGGGATCTGTCCGTTTTTGGGCGTTTCCAAGCAGGTTGAGACCGCGACCGGGATGGGGATGGCGGTGACCTTTGTGATGGCCTTGGCGTCAGGAATCACTTATTGGCTCCAGAAAGTGCTGGTCAAGTTCGACATCGAGTTTTTAAGAACGATCACCTTTATTTTGGTCATCGCGGTCCTGGTGCAGTTTGTGGAGATGGTGATTAAAAAGAGCAGTCCCGTGCTTTACCAAGCGTTGGGGATTTACCTGCCGCTGATCACCACCAACTGTGCAGTTTTAGGTGTGACCATCCTCAATGTTGACGAGAATTATAATTTCCTCCAATCGGTGGTCAACGGGATCGGCGGTGCCCTCGGCTTTTCATTGCTGCTGATCTTGTTTGCCGGGATCCGGGAACGGCTGGCTTTTGCACCTCTACCAAAGGCAATGGAAGGGATTCCGATTGCCTTGATTACGGCCGGATTAATCTCCATGGCCTTTCTAGGCTTTTCCGGTTTTGACCTGGCGGCTCTACTCGGACTTTAAGCTGGGCTGCTACCGGTCTGGGACCAAGTTATGAACACAGCTTTTTTACGGAGCAAAGGAGACGACGTAGAAAATTCCGACTAAAGGAGTTGACAACATGGAAGCCGGAAGTATAAGTGTTATTCTGTACGGCGTTGCCGTTCTGTTGGTGCTTGGGGCGGCTTTTGGCTTGGGTCTGGCCGTGGCTTCCCGCAAATTAGCGGTGGAAAGCGATCCCCGGATCGATGAGATTGAAGAGTTATTGCCCGGGGCGAACTGTGGGGGGTGTGGCTATCCGGGGTGTCGCGGTCTGGCGGAAGCAATTGTCGCTGGGGAGGCACCGGTGACCGGATGTCCCGTCATGAAGGACCATGCCCCCATTGCCGCGGTGATGGGGGTGGAAAACACCGCGGCCGAACGGAAGATCGCGAAGGTCAGATGTGCCGGCGGGCTGAAGGAAGCGGCGCAGCGTTTCATCTATATTGGGGTGGAAGACTGTGCGGCCGCCCAGAACCTGGGTGGGGGAGCTAAAGCCTGTACCTTTGGCTGTCTCGGCCTGGGCAGTTGCGTGAAAGTATGTCCCTTTGGGGCGATGAAGATGTCGGAGAATGGTCTGCCCGTGGTTGATGAAGAGAAATGTACTGGTTGCGGGTTGTGCGTCAAAGCCTGTCCCCGCCAGATCATTACCCTGTGGCCGGTGGAGAAGAAGGTGACTGTGCTCTGTATGAATACGGATAAAGGGGCGGCGGTCCGTCCGGTCTGTAAAGTAGGTTGTATCGGGTGCCGGCTCTGCAGCAAGAACTGCCCCACGGAAGCTATTCCGGTGGAGAATAATTTAGCGCGGATCATCCCCGAACTCTGCATCAATTGTGAAGTTTGCGTAGAAAAGTGTCCGATGAAGACGATTAAAGGAGAGAAAAAGCAGGAAAGCGCCGCGGGATAGGGAAATAATATTAATGGTTCGTTAGCGGCACCAGCCCAGGCGCCGCGGTGTAAGTTTTGTGCCCATATGCAGTCTGGAGGTGGCTTCGATTTATCCGATTATCCTTGCTTCTGCTTCGCCCCGACGTCAGGAACTCCTTACGATGTTGGGTCTGGACTTTACCGTGATGGCCAGTTCCTTTGAAGAACGGGAGCAGGTGGATCCGACAGCTACGCCAGCGGAACAGGTCATGGCGGCGGCGCGGGGGAAGGCGGAAGAGGTTTTTCGCCTTACAGCCCGCGCTCCGGAGACCGCTGATGGCCTTGTTATTGGCGCCGACACCATCGTGGTTTTGGAAGGTGGTATTTTAGGAAAACCAACCGACCAAGCGGAAGCTGGTCGGATGTTGCGGGCCCTGTCCGGCCGTTGGCACCAGGTCTTTACCGGACTGGCCCTTCTGCATCGCGATAAAGCGATCACCGCTTATGAAATGACGCGGGTTCATTTTCGTCCACTGAATGACCGAGAGATCGATGCTTATCTGCGCACCGGTGAACCGATGGATAAAGCAGGAGCCTATGGGATTCAGGGCCTTGGTGCCATCTTTGTTGACCGGATTGAGGGTTGCTTTTATAATGTTATGGGCCTCCCTGTACCCCGTTTTGCTCTTTTGTTAAAAGAATACGGGATTACCCTACCGGAGGTGAAAACCCTTGTCCGGACCGGTGATTAAAGCGCTACCGGCGGAGGAGCGTCCAAGGGAAAGGTTGGCGAAGTACGGGGCGGAGAGCCTCTCCACCATTGAGCTGATGGCCATTGTGCTCCGTACCGGAACCGCCGATCTTTCTGTTCTGGAAGTGGCCAAGCTCATACTGGCGAAATTTGAATCTTTGCCAAGCATAGCGGGGGCGAGCCTACAGGAATTATGTACGGTGCGGGGTGTGGGGAAAACAAAAGCCATTCAATTGCTGGCCGCCTTTGAACTGGGGAAGCGGTTACAGACCGCCCGGCTGACCGAAGACCAAGCTCTGTCTTCACCTCAGGAAGTCGCCGGTTTTTTAATGCCGCGCTTGCGCTTCCTTGACCAGGAACATTTTCTGACGCTGCATCTTAATACAAAAAACCGGCTATTGGGCGTGGAGACGATCTCAATCGGCACTTTAGATGCTTCTTTGGTTCACCCCCGGGAGGTATTTAAAGCTGCGATCCGGCAAAGCAGTGCTTCCTTGATCTTAGCCCATAACCATCCCAGTGGCGACCCCCGTCCCAGCAAGGAAGATATCAACCTAACGTACCGCCTGAAAGATTCCGGAGAGCTCTTGGGCATCCCGATTCTCGATCATTTGATCATTGGTGACCACAAGTATTACAGTATGAAGGAAGAAGGATTAATCTAACGAACCAGCATTTCAATTTTTTGAGAACCCACATTATATTTTTTCAACCGGAGGGAAATAACTGATGCTCAAAAAACTGCTCGGACGTTTTTCGCGCGATATGGGAATTGATCTAGGTACGGCTAATACCCTCGTTTTTGTCAGTAACCAAGGGATTGTCCTCCAGGAACCAACCGTCGTTGCTTTTGACCGGGACTCGGGAAATATAATTGCTGTTGGCTTGGAAGCCAAACAGATGGTGGGACGGACACCGGGGAGTATCGTTGCCGTCCGGCCACTGAAGGACGGCGTGATTGCCGACTTTGAAGTGACAGAGAAAATGTTGCAATATTATATAAAGAAAGCCGGTGGACGGCGGGCTTTTTTTGCGCCCCGCGTTATTGTTGGTGTTCCTTCCGGGGTCACGGAAGTAGAAAGACGGGCCGTGATGGATGCGGCCCGGGAAGCCGGTGCCCGTGAAGTATTCATCATTGAAGAGCCAATGGCGGCGGCGATCGGCGCGGGGTTGCCCATTCAGGAACCCACTGGTAATTTAATTGTGGATATTGGTGGGGGCACGACCGAAATTGCGGTCATCTCCCTAGGCGGGATCGTGACGAGCCGTTCGATCCGGGTGGCGGGCGATGAGTTAAACGAAGCAATTATCCAATATATCAAAAAGTGCTATAATTTAATGGTGGGTGAACAAACCGCCGAGGAGATCAAACGGACGATCGGGTCGGCGTATCCGCAGAAAGAGGAGGAGTCGGTCGAGGTTCGCGGTCGTGATCTGGTGACCGGATTGCCGAAGGTGATCACCATCTCTTCACGGGAGGTCATGGAAGCGCTAGCCGAGCCGGTGGCGGCGATCCTGGAGGCGGTCAAGATGACCTTGGAAAAAACCCCTCCGGAACTGGCCGCCGATATTCTGGACCGTGGCATCGTGATGTCCGGCGGTGGTGCGCTCCTCAGCGGACTTGACCGTCTCCTGGCGGAAGAGACTGAAATGCCGGTGCAAGTGGCCGAGGATCCCTTGACGTGTGTCGCGCGGGGGACCGGGATGGCCCTTGAGGCGCTGGATGATTTACGAAAAGTCTTAATCTCGAATAAGCGTTAGGCGAAGAAGATTAGGAAAAGGGGCCGATTAAGGTGTTACAACCTTTATTCCAAAAACGGGTCTTACTGGTGACCTTAGCTGTTTGTTTTCTGATTATTACCGGGCTTATGTTCTATTCGTCGCAGGAAAGGGAGAAAGAGATCTGGCTGGAGAAAGCATTTAAGTTTGTTTTATACCCTTTCCAAAAGGGAATCTATTATGTTACTACTTTTGTCACGGATTCGTGGGCGACCATCAATGAACTAGGGGCGTTGCACCGGGAAAACGACGAAATGCGTAAGCGCCTCTCCGAACTGACGACGGAACTATCCCAGCTTGAGCAGTTGAGAGCAGAGAACGAACGGCTCCGGGAGCTTTTACAGTTCAAAGCGGCCTCGACTTTGGAATTGATCCCGGTCGAGGTGGTGGCCAGGAATCCCCGTAACACTAGTGCCACGATCACAATCGACAAGGGCAGTAACTTTGGATTAACCCGGAATATGCCGGTGATTACCGCCGAAGGACTGGCCGGACGGTTATTACGGGTGGAATCTTTCTCGTCCGAAGTGATCTTACTGACCGATCCCCGCCCCGGTAACAGCATGAGCGGGGTGATTGAACGCACCAGAGAGCTGGTGTACATCTATGGTGGAGGCAAAAAGGGAACCTGTTTGGTGAAACCGTCGGATTTGAGCGTGAAGCTCCAAACCGGCGACCGGATTTTAACTTCGGAATCCAGCTTGTTTTTCCCGAAGAATTTAGTCATCGGCACCCTTGTGGAAGTATATGCGTCGGAAGACGGGTATGAACAACATGCCTATTTGGAACCGGCTGCCGATTTCAGCCGGTTGGAGTATCTGTACGTGGTTAAGGAGAAGTGAGGAAAGGAGGAAGGAAGCATGACTGTCGGGAAATATGTGCTGTTTATCCTCATTCCACTGGCACTACAAACTTCACTCTTTTCCCATCTTTCTCTCTTCGGGGTGATCCCGAACCTGGTTTTGATTACCACCGTTTGTTATGGTTTGTTACAAGGGTTCCGGTCGGGGTTATATTTTGGGCTGTTGGCCGGGCTCTGCTTGGATCTGGCGGGTAGTGGCGTCTTGGGAATCAACATAATAATCCTGGGGCTCCTGGGGTTTGCCGCCGGTTATCTGGAAAGGTTGGTTTTCAAAGGGTACTTGGTGATTCCGCTCTGTACGGTTCTGGCCGGAACGGTCATCGCTGAACTCTTTTCCTACACCATTTTGCTGTCCTTTGGGTGGCGGATTGAATTCCTTTCCTTTCTTGGCGCGACCCTTTTACCCCTCTGCCTGTATAACCTGGTTCTGACGGCTCCTGTTTATTTCGGACTAAAAAAGGGTCTCGATCTGATTCGTGAACGAAGGTTAAAGGTTGGTGCGTGACGTTGAAGAACCGGACAATTATAGGACTGGAGAGAAGTGTTAAATTCCTTTCCATCGTGGTGATACTGATCTTCTCTGTACTCCTATGCCGCCTGTGGTATTTACAGATTATCAAGGGCGAGGAAAAATACGCCGAATCAAGGAGCATCCGGATGCGGCCGATTCGGATCACGGCCCCCCGGGGGAATATCTACGACCGGCGGGGTGAGTTACTGGTGACCAGCCGGTTTTCGCATGTCGTTTCCGTTGTGCCGGAAGATATAAAAGAAAACCCTTATGTTGTTCGGTTTTTAAGTCAAGTATTGGAACTGTCCGAAGAAGAATTGTTTCAGATGATGGAAGAAAGCGCCAAATACCAAAAGGACCAGTATGTTCCGTTGAAACGGGATGTGGATCCGGTGGCGATTGGGCAAATATTAGAGGCAAAACTGGATCTGCCCGGCGTGGTGGTGGAGGATTATCCGGTTCGTTACTACCCGAAGGGCGAATGGGGTGCTCATCTTTTTGGCTATCTTGGTGAGATCAGCGAGAGTGAACTGGCGCAGCGGCGTGGCCTTGGGTATCGTCTCGGTGATGAGATCGGCAAGATGGGTTTGGAGAGAACCTATGACTTTGAACTCAAAGGGGAAGAGGCCGTCCGGATCTGGGAAGTGGATCGGGTGGGACAACCGATTAAAGTGTTGGAAGAGAAGAAATATGTCCCCGGTTATAATCTTCATCTGACGATCGATGCCCATTTGCAGGCCGTGGCGGAACAGGCGATTCGGGACCAAATTGCCTGGGCCCAAACCCAGACCAACGAGCAGTACAATAAGGCCAACGCTGGATCCATCGTGGTGTTGGATCCGAGAACCGGTGGGATTCTTGCGCTGGTCAGTTATCCGGAGTTCGATCCCAACCTTTTTGTGGGCAATATTTCGCGGTCGGCCTTTAACGAATTGATCAATAACCCGCTTAACCCTTTCTCCAACCGGGTAACGCGTGGGAAGTTTATGCCCGGTTCCACTTTTAAACCGATTACCGTGTTGGCAGCCTTGGAGGAAAACTTGGTGGGCCCTGATGAGACCTTTAACTGCACGGGTGTGGTGCGGTATGGCAATCGACAGCTGCGCTGTAATCCGGCCCATGGGAAACAGAACGTGGTTGACGGTTTGAAAAACTCGTGTAACACAGTCATGGCAGAGTTGGCGTTCCGGTTGGGACCAGAAAAACTGGCGACGTACGCCCGGCGTTTGGGTTTGGGCGCGAAGACCGGCTTAAACTTGGAACCGGAAGAACTGGATGGATTGATTGGCGATCCAGAATGGAAAAAACGGGCGCGGGGTGAAGTCTGGTATCCGATGGAAACCGCGCTGATTGCCATCGGTCAGAGTTTCGTTGATGTGACCCCGATACAGCTGGCACAGGTCTATTCCACCATTGCCAGCGGGGGTAAGGTGTATCAGCCCCAGTTAGTTCGGGAAATCACGACAGCCGCGGGGGAGACGGTGACCAGATTTGCACCGAAATTGGTGCGGGAGATCAAGATCAAACCGGAGCACCTGGCTATCGTGGGGGAAGGTTTGGAACAGGTCGTGACGGATGGAACCGCCCGGTATGTTTTCCGGGGCTTTCCGCTGGACCAGATTCCAGTGGCGGGGAAAACGGGGACTGCCGAGAATATCGGGAAGAACGATTATGCCTTTTTTGCCAGCTATGCGCCAGCCGATAATCCCGAGTTGGTGGTGGTTGTGGTGATTGAAGAAGGCGGTTTTGGTTCCCAGGCGGCGGCACCGGTGGCCCGGAAGATATATGAGGCCTATTTTGGACTGGATTAGCCAGTGCCCTTGGCAACGGTAAACACCGCGGAGAACTAGCCTTACCGGCAAGATTCCGTGGCGGCCGGCGAAGACCGACGGGAGGATTTTCCAACGGTGATGTGGAATAGAAAGATAAAATTACCTAAGGTGTGAGCGAAGGATGTTTGTACCGGCGACAAGGCCCGTCCACGAAGAACAACTAGTCTTTAAGGGGCTGAAGCAAGGGTTGACCCTGTTTGTCCCCGAAAGGGACACCTTTGGGCACTGGTTGGAAGTACTGGAACGGCAGTTAAATCAAGCTAAAGGTTTCTTTCAAGGCGGTGCCATCCTGGTTGAACTGGGCGAGCGCCAACTAACCCCCGACGAACTGGCCGGTTTAAAAAAAGTATTGGCGCAATACCGGATTCGGATTAAGGGTTTCAATCCGGTACTGCGGAAAAAGAATAACCCGCGTTCCGAGAAACGGCCACCGGCATCGACCGGTGTATTACTGGTGAAAGGAACGGTCCGTAACGGGCAACGCTTGGAAAACGAGGGTGATATTGTCGTTAAAGGGGATTTAAACCCCGGAGGTGAACTGGTGGCTACCGGGGATATTATTGTTTTGGGCGCCTTGCGCGGAATCGCCCATGCTGGAGCCGGAGGTAACGTCAAAGCGGAGATTATCGCCTTTACTTTGGCCCCGGTTCAATTGCGGATCGCTCATATATTTTCGCGCGCTCCGGAAGAAAGAAAAGGGCGCCAAGGCCCGGAGATTGCTTACATCAAAGGGGAAAAGATTGTTGTTGAGCGATTATAGGAGATAAAGGAGGATTCTTTATGGCTGGACGGGTAATAGTTGTAACTTCCGGAAAAGGGGGCGTGGGGAAGACCACGACCGTGGCGAATATCGGGACCGGATTGGCCTTGCGCCATAAAAAAGTGGTGATGATCGATGCCGACATTGGCCTGCGCAACTTAGACGTGGTGATGGGGCTCGAAAACCGGATCATTTATGACTTGGTCGATGTGGCGGAGAAGACCTGCCGCTCGATTAATAAAGCGCTGATTAAGGATAAAAGATTGAGCAACCTTTATCTGCTCCCGGCGGCGCAGACGCGGAATAAGGATGCGATCAGTCCGGAACAGATGGTTGCGATCGTTGATGAGTTAAAAGAGGAGTTCGATTATGTTCTTGTGGACTGTCCGGCCGGAATCGAACGGGGTTTTGACAATGCGGTGGCCGCTGCCACAGAGGCGATTGTTGTCACCACTCCTGAGGTCTCCGCGGTCCGGGATGCCGACCGGATTATTGGGTTGTTGCAAGAAAAAGAGATCTATGAACCGGTGCTGATTTTAAACCGGCTCCGCCCAGATATGGTCCGTAAAGGTGATATGATGGATGTGGATGATATTAATGATATTTTAGCCATCAAACTGTTGGGCATTGTCCCCGATGATGAGGAGATTATCATCTCGACGAACAAAGGAGAACCGGCTGTTTTAAACAACCAATCCAAAGCCGGGGAGGCTTTCCGTAATATTGTCCGCCGGATGGAGGGCGAAGAGGTACCTTTTATGTCGGTCAATGGTGAACCGGGGATCTTTGGCCGATTCTTAAAGCTGCTGAATGGGAAATAGCTTAATGGAAATCGGGTGCGAGGAGCCCAGGAAGAAGCGGAGGGAAAGGGGTAAGAATGAATGAAGTTGTTTCGTGACGAATCCCCGAGCAAAAACCAAGCGGTCGAAAGGTTACGTCTGATCCTCGTTCATGACCGGGCGAAGGTCTCCACCGGTCTGCTTGAGCAATTAAGGGGAGAGATCATCAATGCGATCTCCAAATATGTGGAGATTGAAGAAGAAGCGATTGAGATTGAATTGAACGCCACCGAATCCAAGGCCGAATTAGTCGCCAATATTCCCGTAGTTAAAGTACGTCGCGCTATCGAGTAACACCGCCGCTGGCGTTAAAGAAAAAGGTGACGAAAAGTTGTGGGATAAGAAGACATTCAAAAACATCGACTATTATCTGTTGATTTCTGTCTTTCTATTGGTCATCATCGGTTTGGTGATGGTTTATAGTGCGACCAGAAATAATTATGATCTGACCGGGGGTGACCCTTATGCGGTAGTCAAAAAGCAACTGGTCGCCGTTGCCATCGGGGTCGTCGGTATGATCATGATCATGTTCAGCGATTACCGGCTGCCTGATCTAATGTACCAGATTCTCTACGGGTTAAACGTTGTTTTACTGCTTTTGGTCCTCTCGCCCCTCGGCACGGAGGTTAAAGGCGCAAAGTCCTGGCTTAATCTCGGGGGGTTCTCTCTTCAACCTTCGGAGTTTGCAAAGTTGTTGATGATTCTGACTTTAGCCAAACATTTAGCGGAGAAAGAAGAGGCTGAAACCTTCTGGGAACTGTGGTCACCCTTTGTCCATATCGCTGTTCCGCTGGTGTTGATCTTACTACAGCCGGATTTAGGGACCACGCTAGTTTTTATCTTTTTCTTTTTTGCCATGTTGTATATTGCCGGTTATAGCCGCCGTTTTTTATTGGGAATTATCTTGAGCGGCGTGCTTGCTCTAGTTTTGCTCTTCGTCGGTCACTACTTTTTTGGGACTCCTTTGCCGTTTAAAGAGTACCAGATTCAACGGATGATGATCTTTCTCAATCCGGACCGGGACCCCACGGGGAGTGGTTGGAATGTACGACAAGCGATTATTGCGGTTGGTTCCGGACGCTTTTTTGGGAAAGGGCTTTTCCAGGGGACTCAGGGGCGTTTGGGATTTTTACCGGAAAGCCATAATGACTTTATCTTTGCGATTCTCTGTGAAGAATTAGGTTTCATCGGCGCGTTTTTGACGCTGATTTTATTCTTCACTCTGATCTGGCGTTGTCTGGTCATTATCCAACAGGCGAAGGATAAAAACGGGGTGCTGGTTGCCACCGGAATCATGGCCATGTTTCTCTTTCATATCTTGGAGAATATCGGGATGAATATCGGACTCATGCCGATCACCGGAATCCCATTGCCGTTTATCAGTTCCGGAGGGAGCTCGATGATAACTAACCTTTTAGCGGTCGGCTTTTTAGAAAACATTTGGATTCGCCGGCAGAAGCTGCTCTTCTAAAGATACAATTGGTGTTGGGAAAGCGATCTCCTTCCACCGGGCATCAGGGAAATTAACAAAAGGGTTAGCAATAAAAAATACCGCCTTCGGGCGGTATTTTTTATTGCTTTACTCCCCTATTAGGGGGGTTAGGGTCGGCGGTTGCGGCCCGCATGGAGGTTACACGGGAGGGTCGGTTCTTCGCCGGGGGTAAAGGCCATGGTCTCCACGGCGTCAAAAGGACAGAAGGGAGTGGCAATGAGCCCTGATTCGGTGCAGATTTCCAGGACAACCTCCTCGGTACGGGTCTCCCCGTGCAGCGGGCAGTTTTCCGTTGGCATCGGACTGCCGTCAGTGGTTTCGGTGCCCGTAACCGCCCAGTAGGTTTTCGAGATCACCCGTTCCGGCGGGCAGAAAGAGGTGGCAAGTGCACCCGAGTCGAGACATACTTGGAGGATGATTTTACTACCAAGGTCGGGTGCTGAATGGGTCGGACAGGAATCCACCGGTTCGGTGCCAGCAATGAAGATCTCGCGGATGGTTTCTGGGCAATAGGCCGAAGCCAGGTAACCGGTTTCCGCGCAGACTTCAACGTTGGTGGAGACACCAGCGGGGACTGGGAAGTCGGTGATTGGCCGGTTCTCCAAAGCCCGTCGGGCGAACCGTCCCCAAATTTCAGCCGCAAAACCGCTGGTAATTTTGGTGTTGTTCACGATTAGCGGGACGGCTTGGCTGTCATTGCCGATCCAGACGCCAGCGATGATCTCCGGCGTATAACCCACGAACCAGGCGTTGGTGTCCTGATCGGAAGTACCGGTTTTCCCTGCGGCCGGCCGGCCGATCCGCGCCCGACGACCGGTCCCGTTTTCAACAACCCCTTTGAGCATATCGGTGACTACGTAAGCCACCGATTCCCGAATGACGACACGGCGCTGGGGTGAATTCTCCAAAAGAATCCGGCCTTGACTGTCGGTTACTTTAAGAATTGCGATTGGTTCAGAATAGATCCCCTTATTGGCCAGGGGCGTATAGGCGGCGGTCAATTCCAAGGGCGTGACGCCGCGGGTTAAACCACCCAAGGCTAGGGGAGAAAGGGCCACGTCATTCAATTCGCCGCTGGAAACCAGGCTCGTCAGGCCCATGTTTTGCGCCATTTTAAAGACCGTGCTCACACCCAACTGGTCGGTGAGGCGCACGGAGATTGTATTGAGCGAGGATTCCAAGGCCGGCCGTAAACGGACCGGACCCTGGAAGGTTTTGCTAAAGTTCCGTGGGATCCAAGCCCCCGCGTCGCCGTTGGGGTATTCGATCTCTTCATCAACCAAGACGGTGGCCGGGGTATACCGGTGGCTATCAATGGCCGCGGTGTAAACGAAGGGTTTGATACAGGAGCCCGGTTGGCGGTAGGCTTTGGTTGCTCTGTTTAACTGGGTGTTTTGCCAGTCGCGTCCGCCAATCATCGCTTTAATGTGACCGTTGGTTGGATCCATGGCGACAAAAGCGATCTGTGGTTGGGTGACACCATTACGGTCCGGCTCTCCAGTGGGGAGGTCGGCAATCGCTTCTTCGGCAAGGGCTTGTATCCGTAGATCGAGGGTGGTGTAGATCCGGTAACCCTGGGTATAGAGATCTTCTTCCGAGAGCAAGTTCCGTTTGACCGTTAGTTCCTGAATAATATGGTCGACAAAGAAGGGGGCATTCCGGTTTCGCCCACCGTGACTGACTACATCCAGGGGGGTTTGTTGGGCCTGGACCGCTTCTTCCAGGGTAATGTAGTTGGCTTCCACCATTTTTTCGAGAACAAAATTCCGGCGGTCCAGGGCGTTTTCCGGGTTTTTGAATGGGCAATAGTAACCTGGGCTGCGGATAATACCGGCGAGTAAAGCAAACTGCGGCAGCTCCAATTCCCAAATGTGTTTATTGAAATAACGTTGGGCGGCAGCTTCTACGCCATGGGCGCCATTCCCGAAATAGATATAGTTTAGGTAACGCTCTAAGATCTCGTTTTTCGATAAATTCCGTTCCAGGTTGACCGCGTAGAACCATTCCTTAACCTTTCGCGAAATAGTTTTCTTGTGGGTTAAAAGCGAGACTTTTGCGTACTGCTGGGTGATGGTACTACCACCTTGTTTAAAGTCCCAGGCTAAGAGGTTTACCCAGACGGCACGCATGATTGCTTTGATCTTAATCCCCCGGTGGTTGTAGAAATCCGGATCTTCGACGGCAATGATTGCGTTTTTCATCATATCCGGGATCTGGTCAAAATCCACGGGGATGCGGTTTTCCTGAAAAAGACGTTGGACAATATCACCATTAATATCATAGATGATCGTCGCTTCCACCGGGGGCGGAGGGTTGTCCGGAATTTTAGAACCGAAAATGATCCCAGCCGCGACCCCGATTAAGAGACCGGAGACGACAACAATTGCGATTAAACGCCATGATAAGCCGAAAGGTTTATGTAGTTTGGCCATAATCTGCCCCTCCCAGTTTGGTCGGTAAAAATCAAATACTTTAGATAACAGAAAACGCTTTATTGCGGTTTGAGCAGCATTTAAAAAAAGACCGGTGACAATGTCAGCCCTGAGGTCAGAATTTTTAAATATGACATAAAGATAGAAGAAAGAAAATCAGATTGACGGAGCAAGTCAGTCATAAGGAAAAGGTGGTGGTGGGTATATGCGGATGCGACTTAAAAAAAGAAGGCGGATAATGGTTTTACCACCGGTTTTCCTGAAAAAAAAGTTATTACTCTTCGTCCTACTTATTCTCTGTCTGACCGGCGGATTCCTCTTTGCTGATCATCAATTGCGACCGGTAATTCAAGCGAAAGCGGAAGCGCATGCCCGCGTACTGGCGACAACATCAATAAATCAGGCGATTCGCGAAAAGGTCGCCAAAAATATCCGTTACGAAGATTTAATCTCGGTTAAAGTGGATAACCGGGGACGGGTTGTTCTGATGCAACCGAACACCGGTGAGATCAACCGCTTGGCTTCGGATGCCACGATCACCGTGCAACAATTGATGAAAAACACCAAGGATAAAATCTATCTTCCCCTTGGTCAGTTACTGGGGAGCCAGTTGCTGGCGGGGCGGGGACCTGATATTCCGATTGTTATTGTCCCGGTCGGGACGGTAGAGAGTCGGGTCTACGACGTTTTTGAGGAGGCCGGAATTAATCAAACACGGCACAAAATATATTTAGAAGTAAAAACAATGGTCCGGATCGTCGTTCCTTTGCTCCGTTCCATTGTGGAGATCCGATCCGAAGTGCCCCTGACCGAAGCCATTATCATGGGCGAAGTGCCCCAGGTTTATTTTGGTGGGCAACCGATGGTGAGCATCCCGGACCTTCTAAAAACGATTCCTGGCGAGTAGTAAACACTCGCCAGGAACAGAAAAAAAGGTCTTATGTATGTGCTCTTACCAGTTTTTTCGCCAGCCCCTACTTGTTAGGGTGAGCAACTATTTAATCGAAGAGGACACTTACGGACACGTTTTGGTGGATCCGTTTGATCGCCTCGGCAAACAAGGGTGCGACCGAAAGCAATTTTAATTTGGGATACGAGGGGTCTTCGGCCAAGGGTAAGGTGTTGCAGACCACAAGTTCTTTTACGCTAGGCCGATTTAGGCGTTCGAGCGCCGGTGGCGAAAAGACCCCATGGGTGGCTAAAATATGAATCTCCTTGGCTTCTCGCTCTTCCAACGCATTGATCACTTGCTCCAAACTACCGGCAGTGTCGATCATGTCATCGATAATGATCGGTGATTTACCTTTAACATCGCCGATGAAGAAAGACATCTCGGCCACATTCGGGCCGGGCCGTCTTTTGTACATAACCCCTAAAGGCAAATGCAGGTAAGTAGCAAGTTTTTCTGCTTTTTTCACACTACCGGCATCAGGAGCAATCACAACACCGTCATTAATGTTCTTCTCTTTTATGTATTGTGAAAGCTTCGGTAGAGCGGTTAGATTATCGACGGGAATATTAAAGAAACCTTGAATTGCCGGGGAATGGAGATCCATCGTTAGGATCCGGTCGGCTCCAGCCGAGGAGAGAATATCAGCGACCATACGTGCCGTGATCGGTTCACGGGGTGCGGTCTTCTTTTCCTGACGGGCGTATGCGTAAAAGGGGATCACCGCTGTGATCCGCCCCGCGGAAGCCCGCTTAAGCGCATCAATCATGATTAGTAGTTCCATCAGCGTTTCATTAACGGGCTTGGAAAAGGGTTGCACCACGAAGACATCGGCCCCGCGAATGCTTTCGTCATACCGGACGTAAATTTCCCCGTTGGCAAAACGGGAGATCCGCACCCCGCCCAGGGATACACCGAGATGGGTGGCAATTTCTTGAGCTAAAGTGGGGTTGGCGGTACCAGTAAATAGTTTCATCTGATGGTAACGGCTCACCATTAATCACCTCATTATTGCCTAATCCTACAATCCTCCACCGTAAAGGAAAAACCGGAACAGTCGGACATCCTTCCTTAAAATAACCGGAAAACAAACAAAAAAGACCCATAAAAAAGGCCTTTTTTGGGGGTACACTCTACCTTAGATCGCCCTTTGTACCTTCCCCGAACGTAGGCAACGGGTACAAACTTTGATCGTTTTGGGCGTTCCGTTGATTAGAGCTTTGATCCGTTTGATATTTGGCTTCCAAACCCGTCTGGTTTTGATGTTCGAGTGACTGACCTGATTACCGGTTCGCTGTCCTTTACTGCAAATATCACAACGAGCAGACACTTGGTTACACCTCCACAGCAAGCTTAGTCCATACTAGGACAATTCTATCACATCAGCCTCGGCTCCGCAAGCCACAGATCAATAATATTAAGGAAAAAAGCGACTTATTTCGGAAAGACACCATTTAACAGAGAATTAAAAATAATTGCGAAAATTTTTAAAAACGAAGATAATAGCGGAGAAAAGAGGAGAATTTTACTCGGGACAGAAGTTAATAGGGGAAGTTTAGTAATATAATAGGGGGGAAAGATTCGTTTGCCGAATAATTGCCCACCACTTCCGTTTTTTCCAGGTTTTTTCCGAAAATGAGCAGGAGTTGCGGTTTGGAGGGCGAATATAATTGAGGATTTATCCCCAAAAGGAGGTCTGATCCGTGGAGAGAAACCTCTCCGTTAAGTCCCAAAAAACTTTGGGAAGAATAGACGTCGCGCCGGAAGCCATCGCTATGGTTGCCGGGATTGCTGCATTGGAGTGTTTTGGTGTAGTAGGCATGTCCTCCCGGAGTTTTCAGGACGGTATCGCCGAACTACTACTGGGTAAAGAAAATTTGACCAAAGGAATCGAAGTGCGGATCGATGACAACCGGGTGATTGTCAATTTGTACGTGATCGTGGAGTACGGAACCAGAATTAATGAAGTTGCCCATAATGTAATTGAGAACGTGAAATACGCGATCGAAAATCAGCTTGAAGTTGTGGCCACCAAAATCAATGTGATTGTAACCGGTGTCCGCACGGGAAGTAACGGCAATTTGTAGGGAGGGTCAAGGATTGAGCCTTGATTTAATCGACGGACCAAAAGTTAAACAGATACTTGCTACCGGCGTGGAGACTTTGGTGGGGCATAAAGAGGAAGTAGATGCCTTAAACGTTTTCCCAGTTCCAGACGGAGATACGGGAACAAATATGTCTCTGACTTTTCAGGCGGCGCTAAGAGAAGCGGAAAAAGCGACCGATGAGGTTCCGGATATTCTGGAACGGGCGGCACAGGGTGCCTTGATGGGGGCCCGGGGAAACTCCGGGGTTATTGTTTCCCAGTTTTTCCGTGGGTTTGCCCGTGCGGTCGGTAAAGCAGAGAAGCTGGGGATCCCGGAAATTGTCAAGGGAATTGTTGGGGCCGCGAACACCGCATATCAGGCGGTGCGGAAACCGGTTGAGGGTACAATTCTTACGGTAGTAAGAGAAGCAGGCGAAAAAGCCCAAAAGCTCCAGGGGAAAGAGAAAGATCCGATCCGGTTTTTAGAGCAAGTTTACCAACATGCAGAAGAAGTGCTGGACCAAACACCGGAGATGTTACCGACCCTGAAACAAGCTGGAGTTGTCGATGCGGGCGGAAAAGGTCTGCTCTTCTTTTTTCAAGGTGTGCTTGCCGGTTTAAAAGGAGAGGCCGTCACGATTAAGAAGGCGGCTCCGGTTGAAAAGAAACCGCTCTTTGCCCCGGTTGAGGACGACTTTGATCCGGATAATATTACCTTCCAGTATTGTACGGAATTTATTATCCGCGGGGAAAACATGGTTCTGGAAACAATTAAAGAGGATCTGGAACCCCATGGCGATAGTTTACTAGTGGTCGGGGACGATAAGACGGTTAAGATCCATATCCATACGAATAATCCGGGTCTGATCTTGGACTATGCCGTCCATCTAGGTTCATTGTCGGAGATTGACATCAACAATATGGTGGAGCAGAGTCAGCAGCGTCTGGAGCAACTCCGTCGGGACAACACTCCCCAGGCCAATAAGGAGATTGGCCTGGTGGCCGTTGCTTCCGGAGAAGGCCTCCAGAACATCTTTCGCAGCCTCGGCGTGGATGAGGTTATTGCTGGTGGTCAGACCATGAACCCCAGTACTGAGGATCTATATAATGCAGTGATGAAGGTGCCGGCGAAACAAGTGATTATTCTACCGAATAACAGCAACATCGTTATGACCGCCGGTCAAGTCGGTGAACTCACCGATATTCCGTTGGCGGTGGTTCCTTCGAAATTTATCCCGCAGGGGATCGCGGCGTTGATGGCCTTTGCCCCGGAAGAAACACTGGTCCATAACCAGGAGGCTATGACCAGAGCGTTGAGCACGGTGATCACTGGTGAGGTGACCTTTGCGGTCAGGGGTTCTTCCATCAACGGTCTGGAGATCCAGGAGGGGGACATCATTGGCTTAAAAGACGGCGATATTACTTGTAAAGGCAAGGATGCCTCGGCGGTTCTCCTCGATTTACTTTCCCACTGCGTTGAGGCCGAGGATTCATTTATTACTATTTATTATGGTCATGATGTTAACGAGAAGGAAGCCGAAGTGGCTCTGGAAAAAGTGCAGTCGGCCTTCCCCGATGCGGAAGTCGAATTATATTATGGTGGACAACCACTATACTACTATTTGTTCTCGGTGGAGTAATTAGCTACTCGCCAAGAAGTTCTAAAGGGCTGCCGGATCGAACCTCTTGCAGGTAGCTTACGGCGGCTAAGAGTAAAGATCTAACTACCGCCGCAAGTGGCGAGTTTCAGTAACGAGAAGTAGGTTTAAGATGCGGATTACAGGCGGAAAATATGGCGGACAGAAACTGCTGGGGCCATCCCACGAAGGATTAAGGCCGACCACGGATATGTTGAGGGAGGCGCTCTTTAACATTCTGGGCGCCACCTTTCTTAACGGACGGGTTTTGGACCTCTTCGCCGGAGCCGGGACGTTAGGAATCGAGGCCTTAAGCCGTGGGGCGCAGGCGGTTACCTTTGTTGAAAAAGATCCGAAGGGGTTACGCCTCCTCAAAAAGAACCTTCAACGTCTACCCGATGCGAACACCACAGAGGTCAGCATCTATCCCGTTGATGTCTTGCGGATTTTACCCAAAATCAGCCGGGAAGAGGCGCCTTATGACCTAATTTTTATTGACCCCCCTTTTAAAGCAGACCTTTGGCTACGGGTTTTAGCGCTGATTTCCCGGTCGTCTGTTCTGGCGGCAACCGGACAGATTGTGGTGGAAATTCCGCGGCATAACCTCCTTCCGGAGCGGGTCGGCCGCCTGCAGCGTGTAGATAAGCGGGTGTATGGCGAGGTGTCCCTCGAATTTTGGGAGTACATAAGTGATGGAGCTGATGTGGAATGACGACGGCCATCTGCCCGGGTAGTTTCGATCCGGTAACCAATGGGCATCTTGATATTATTACAAGAGCGGCCGAGATCTTCGATGAGGTGATCGTCGCGGTTGGGAACAATCCGGGTAAGAAAACCCTCTTTACCATCGAAGAACGCGTTGCGTTGCTTGAACAAGCAATCGCCGATATTGGCCTCAAAAATGTGCGCGTCGATCATTTCAATGGTTTGCAGGTTGATTACGCGCGGGCCCAAAAAGCGCAGGTAATCGTGAAAGGGCTACGGGCGCTCTCCGATTTTGAATATGAGTTTCAAATGGCGTTGACCAATAAAAAATTAGCGCCGGAACTTGAAACAATGTTTATGATGACGGAGAATAAATACGCCTTTCTCAGTTCTAGTCTGGTAAAGGAGCTTGTTCTCTTTGGCGGGAATCCGGAAGGGTTGATTCCTCCGGTGGTTTTTGCTCCTCTACAGGCGAAAATGGCTGAAGTGAGGGAGCGAAGTTGAGCAGTAACCATTTATTCTCCCTCTTAGGACGCCTGGAGGAATTGATCACGAAAAGCCCGCGACTGGCGGGGCGTGCTTTTATACCGTTGGATGAAGCGACGGAGATCATGAAGAAGATCCGGCTCACCGTCCCCGAAGAGGTGAAGACCGCTAAGGAACTTGTTAAGCAAAAGGAAACCATCCTCCAGAAAGCACAGGAAGAAGCAGACCGCCTTCTGAGCCGTTCGACCAAGGAGGCACAACGGATCCTCTCAGAGCACCATCTGATTAAGTTGGCGCGGGAAGAGAGCAATGAGATTAAAGCCCAAGCTTATGAAGTTGCCCGGCAAATGGAGGAGGAAGCAAACCAGTATGTACATGAGGTTTTAGGGCGGTTGGAAGAAAACCTCCTCGAAGCCTTAAAGGTGGTCCATCGGTCAAAGGAAAAATACCGGACTGATGGCGAGGAAGATGGGCCCGTGGAGAAAAACGACGATTAGAAGTTGCGGTGAAGAAATGGGTAAATGTGTTGAGAAGAAATTTGGGAAAATAACGATTGCCATCGACGGTCCGGCCGGGTCCGGGAAGAGTACTGTGGCCAAACGGGTTGCGGCCGCCTTGGGCATCTTGTATCTTGATACGGGGGCGATGTACCGGGCCGTTACGTTGAAAGCGCTCCGGGCAGGATTGCCCCTGGACGATGAGGCTGCTCTGACAAAATTGGCGGCGTCGACGGTTCTGGAGTTTAAACAGACCACCGACGGTGCCTACCATCTCTTTATGGATGGCGAAGACGTCAGTGCGGAGATCCGGATGGCACCGGTGACGAAGGCGGTCTCCGCCGTCTCGGCGGTGCCGGGTGTGCGAGAAGTCTTAGTTAAACAGCAGCAGAGAATTGGCCGTCAGGGTGGAGTAGTGATGGACGGCCGTGATATTGGGACTGTGGTTCTTCCCCAGGCCGATCTGAAAATATTTTTAACCGCATCCCTGGGTGAACGCGCTCACCGGCGGTGGTTGGAGTTATGCACGAAGGGATGTACGGTGACCAAAGATGAGGTTGAAGAAGATTTAAAACGGCGAGATGCTTTCGACGCGGGGCGAGCCGTAGCGCCGCTTAAGCCGGCGGCGGACAGTGTAACCCTGGACACGACGGCGCTTTCCATTGAAGAAGTGGTCGAAAGGATCTTAAAGTTATCTTCTTCTTTCTGTTCTGAGCAGGAGGGTTGACAAGTTTGTTATACAGAATTTGCCGCGCAATACTTGTTGGTTTTCTCCGCGTATGCTACCGGTTTCAGGTTTTTGGTGCGGAGCATCTTCCGCCAACGGGTCCGGTAATTGTCGTCAGTAATCATGCTAATTTTATCGACCCGATCGTTGTCGGTTGTAGCCTGCATCAACGGCAGGTTTGTTTTATGGCTAAAGAGGAGCTGTTTCGGATCCCCTTGTTTGGCGGTTTAATCCGCCGACTTGGGGCTTTCCCGGTTAAGCGGGGGACCGGCGACCGGGGCGCTTTTCGGGCCGCCCGGTCCGCGCTGGCGGCCAGCAAAGTGGTGGGGATGTTTCCCGAAGGGACGCGGTATCGGGATGGAAAAATTCACCCCCTGAAGCCGGGCGCTGCGCTGTTGGCGGTGGAAAGCGGAGCGCTGGTCCTTCCGATGGTAATAACCGGAACCCACCGGTTAAAGCCTTTCCGCTTTCCCCGGATCAAAGCCTATGTGGGTCCAGCGATTAAGTTAGAAGCAACCGCCGATAAAAAAGGGATGGTCCGGCAGGGGACCGACCAAATATATACGCGCTTGATTGAATTATGGGAAAAAAGCGGAGGCAGCGGTTGAAAAATGGGTAAAATTATAATCGGAGAGAAAGCCGGTTTTTGTTTCGGGGTGGAGCGGGCACTACGGATTGCCCGGGAAAGCCGCGACCAAAACCAAGAACCGGTTTACATCCTGGGCGCTTTGATCCATAATCCCCGGGTGATTGCGGAGCTGGAAAGACAGGGTGTTCAGACCATCTCCGATCTTGAGGAGGCCGAACCGGGGGGGATTCTCCTCATCCGTTCGCATGGTGCAGGACCTCAGATCTTTGCTGCGGCGCAAGCACGGGGATTGACGGTGATCGACGCCACCTGCCCCTTTGTTAAACAGGAACAAACTCTCGCCCAGGGGTTACGGCAGGAAGGCTACCAAGTCGTGGTTGTGGGGGACCCTTCGCATCCGGAAGTCAAGGCCGTGGTTGATACCGTAGACGGGGATGCGGTTGTGGTGAACCCAGCTAAGCCTGGGGAATGGCGTACAAAGCGGTTCAAGCCGAAAATGGGTCTGGTCTGTCAGACCACTCTCCCCCAGGAACAATTGGCCGCGGTTGTTGCGGAACTACTCCTGGTGGCGAAGGAATTAAAGATCTATAATACGATCTGCCATGCGACCAGGGAGCGGCAGACGGAAACCGCCCAACTCGCCCAGGAAGTTGATGTTTTACTGGTCATCGGAGGAAAGAATTCGGCCAATACTCGTAAACTAGTAGAGATTGGGGCTTCCTTTACGCCGACTTATCATATAGAATCAGGAGAAGAGATTAAACCCCAATGGTTGGAAGGGAAAAAAATAATTGGAGTGACAGCCGGAGCGTCGACCCCTCAAAGTCAGATTTCCGAGGTCGTGGACTGGCTGCAACAAAATTATACAGGAGGTATAACTATGGAAGAAAATCAAGTTACGAACGGACATCTGACGGAGGAGGTAGATAAAGTGGAGAATGCGGAGCCGACCATGGACAGCGAAGAGTTGTTACTTAACCAGGAAATTCCCCGGTTAGAAGAAGGCGCCATCATCGAAGGCACCGTCGTGGCGGTTGATGATGATGAGATCGCTGTTAACGTCGGTGGGAAGTCCGATTATACGATTCCTCTGGCTGAATTGACCAGTGAAAAGGTGGAATCGGCCCGTGAGATCGTGCAGGTTGGGGAGAAGATCAAGGTTATGGTCCTGAAAGCAGGAGACGAGAAGACGCGGCTTTCTAAGCGCAAGGCGGAAGAAGAAGAGGCTTGGCAGCAATTGAAAGAAGCGTTCGAACAGCGCCAACGGGTGTCTGGTAAAATTGTCCGGGCGATCAAGGGCGGACTCCAGGTCAACATCAACGGTCTCATTGCCTTTCTTCCTGCTTCCCATGCGGATCTGGGCTACGTTAGCGATCTGACCACGCTGGAAGGCTTAGAAGCAGAGTTTTATGTGATTGATTTCGAAGCCCAGCGGCGTCGGGCTGTGCTCTCCCGCAAAGAAGTATTAACGGAGGAGCAGGCGGCGGTCGAAGAACGGGTTTATGCCGAATTAACCGAGGGCGAGACCCGTAAAGGGGTTGTGACCCGCTTAACACCCTTTGGCGCCTTTGTGGATATCGGTGAAGGCGTGGAAGGACTCCTCCATATTTCGGAGATCGCGTGGGAAAGGATCTCTCATCCTTCGGCCCGGTTAGAAGAAGGCCAGGAGCTTGAGGTCTTGGTCACCAAGGTTGACCAGGAAGCCAGAAGAATCTCCCTCAGTCTCAAACAGTTGTCCCCACACCCCTGGAGTAACATTGGGGAGAAATATAAGGTGGGAGACGTGGTCGAAGGTAAAGTGGTGCGTCTGACTTCTTTTGGTGCCTTTGTGAATCTGGAAGAAGGCGTCGATGGTTTGATCCATATCTCGCAATTGAGTGACCGCCGAGTAGAAAAACCCGATGATGTGGTTCAGGTTGGGGAAACGGTCCGCGCGAAAGTGCTGAAAGTCGAACCGGAAGAAAGAAGAATCGGTTTGAGTATCCGTGCTACCCTGGAGAAAAAGGTGGAGCCGGCCCGGGAGCAGAAGCAAGCCCCGACCACCATTCCGGGCTTGGAGGATAAACCGCTCTCTTCCAACCTGGGTGATCTACTGGCCGAAAAGATGGGTCTGGACCAAGAAGACCGTGACGCATAAAAAACATGTTTGCGGCAAAAAAGCTTTCCTCACTTGAGGAAAGCTTTTTTGATCGTACACCCAGTACTGTTTTGGCTAACCGCCGAAATGCGCCTTCGGCGGTTTTTTATTGTCCGGTTTAGTTTTTGAATTGTAATTTAAAGCGGTGGGATAATAAATTCTAACATGACCGGACCCAAACGTCAGGAACTGGAGGAGGAAAAAGGATGAGTATCGGCTTGTTGCTTCTGATTGGCACAGGGATTCTGATCCTGTTGGGACTGGCCCAGCAAGTTTTAGACCGGTTGTATCTCAACGATAAGCAGGCTTTGCTGATTCTGGCGGCCATGGTCGTTGGCAGCTTTATTGAGATCCCCCTCTATCGGGGGCAGCCGCCGGTCAGTATTAACTTAGGTGGTGCCATTATTCCGCTGGCTCTAAGCATCTATGTCCTGTACCGGGCTGGGACCGCCAAGGAGACCAGCCGGGGCATCTTCGGGGCGTTCCTGGTGGGCGCGCTGATCTATGGCGTAGCCAAGATCTACAAATTTGATATTAACGCTGGGGTTATAGAGCCCCAGTATCTATGGGGAATCATTGCTGGGGTTACCGCTTATATAATCGGACGTTCGCGGCGCCTGGCCTTCATTGGGGCCACAACCGGGGTGATCTTGGCCGATCTGGCCCACGTTGTCGAAGGCGCCTTACGGGGCATGCGCTACGGTCCAACCCGGATCGGTGGAGCGGGGATTTTGGATACGGTGGTGCTCGCGGGGCTTATCGGGGTGGTCTTGGCGGAAGTAATTGGGGAATCCCGGGAGCGTCTGCAAGGTGGGCCGGACCATTCCGCCAGGCGTACGGAGGGTCTGGTCGAACCGGAACACCAGGAAGGAGGCGCGGATCATGAATAAAAAAGTAGGCGTTTGCGGATGTGTACTTCTGCTTGTTCTGCTGTCTCTGGCCGGTCCGGTTTGGGGGCATCTGGAACGGGAGGATGGTTACTATACGCTGGTTGATGGGGAGGGGCACCGTATTGCCCGGACGGCCCATGAAGTGAAAAAAGGGGATCAATATTTGACGGCCGATAATAAGCTGTACCGGGTAGAAAAAGTGGAGGAGAACACCGCCCATCTTCGCTTGGTGCGTGAAGTAAATCTAGAAGCGGCGATCGCTCCGTCGCTCCTAACCCGACTCACCAGTGCGGTACTCCGTCTCTTCCCGGGTAAAGAAGAATATGCCCAGGGTGATAACCGGCCGGTGGCCATCTACCATACCCACTCGGCGGAATCCTATGTCCCAACCGACGGTCGTTCAAGCATCCGGGAGAACGGTGGGATCTTTAAGGTGGGCGAATCTTTGGCCCAGGCTTTACAGGAGCGGGGGGTCAATGTTGTACATGCGAAAACCCCCCACGATCCGCATGATGCGATGGCTTATGACCGGTCGCGGCGGACCGCCGCTGAACTGCTGAAGAAAAACCCCATTGCCTTGTTGGATATCCACCGGGATGCGGTTCCGGCGGATGAGTATGCGGGGGAGATCAATAATACGGCGGTCACCAAAGCCCAACTGGTGGTTGGTCGGCAGAACCCCAACATGAAAGCCAATGAAGCTTTTGCTTACCAACTCAAGTCGGTGGTTGATAAAAAACACCCCGGTTTTATCAAAGGTATTTTCTACGCCGACGGCAAGTATAATCAAGACTTGGCCCCGCGGCTGCTTTTGGTGGAGATGGGGACCCACACCAATAGCCGGGAAGAAGCGGAAAGAGGCGCGGCGATCTTTGCGGCCGCGGCGAAAGAAGTCTTAACTAATGCGGGTACCAGTAAGCGGGCGGTGGGGACCGGCGCTTCCCGGTCGTGGTTATGGATTGTCGGCCTTTTAGCCGTCGGGGTGGCGATTTATTTCGCGATCAATGCTGGCTTTGGGAAAATCCGTAGTAACCTGGGGGGCTCGGATGGTGGTGCCGACATGGATTCTCCCACCGATCAGCAGCCACCGAAGGAGGAATAGAGGTTTAAAGTGATTTATCATTGGGTGGGTAAAGATGGGCTGGCCCCTTTGGCGGCCGCGATTCATCTTGGCTATTTACCTTCCCGGGTTAAAACCGAAGCGGAACTCCGTTTTCTTCTCCGTCAGG
>DUQQ01000056.1 GCA_012837705.1 Hydrogenispora sp. | reverse complement strand
GTTTGGTTTGCGCGGGGCCGATGGTTCCTTCTTATATATCCGGAATATCTTCAATTCACTTGTCGTCGCCACCTCCGTTAGTGTGACGACCGTCCTCTTATCGGCAATGGCCGGTTATGGACTGGCTAAGTTCAAATTTAAAGGTCGGAACGCCGTTTTTCTCAGCATGATGGCAACGATGATGATCCCGTTCGAAGTGATTATGATTCCGCTCTACATGGTAACAATGGCCATGAGGATTCAAGATACCTACCTTGGGTTAATTCTGCCTTTTCTCACCACTGCGTTTGGTGTCTTTATGATGCGCCAGTTTTTACTGACTTTCCCCGACGAGATCTTGGATGCGGCCCGGATTGATGGGAGCGGCGAGTTTTATATTTTCAGCCGTATCGTCCTCCCCAACTGCGGTCCGGCCATTACAACCCTGGCGGTCCTCACTTTCCGCTCCCAGTGGGACAGTCTCCTCTGGCCTTTGATGGTCGTACAGACCGAATCGATGAAAACTATACCCCAGTATATTACGAAATATATGGCGGAAACCCATACCGATGAAGGGATCATGATGGCGATTGCGGTTATCGCCAGTCTTCCCATGATCATTCTCTTTTTGAAGATGTCCAAGTATTTTATCAACAGCAATCTCTACGCTTCAGCTAAAGGATAATCTTTTATAAAAGCAACAGCAATATTAAGGAGTAAAAATGAAGGCAAATAAAATAAAAATGTATGTTTTTGATATGGGTGGCGTGGTGCTCCGGAACTACGATGTTGAACCGCAGATTACGGAGGAACTTCAGATCTCCAGAGAAAGGTTTTATCAGCTTGCCGGTGCGAATTTACTCCTTCTTTCCGACGGTAAACTTGATGTCGCTGAGTTTTGGCGGCGGTTTTCGGCGGCTTATGGCCGCGAAATCCGGGAAGACCTTTTCGGCAAGTATTTCACCCCGGAACTGGACTGGGAGATGGTTGAGGTGATCAAAAAACTAAAATCAGCAGCACGCGTGGTTTGCGGCACGAACACGGTGGAACCCCATTTCGACTATCTACAAAACCGTGGAGATTACCAATGGTTCGATGCGGTTTATGCCTCCAACCGGATCGGGGTCTCGAAACCGGACGCCCGATTTTTCCAGCATATTCTGGCGCAGGAGGGCGCTTTGCCCCAGGAAACGGTCTTTATCGATGATACCTTGGAAAATATAGTGGCTGCTGATGCTTTAGGCATAAAAGCAATCCATTTTACCGACCGCCGCACTCTCGAAGAGCAAATAAAGGAGGTAGCCAGTTAAACACGGAAATAATTACTTACGGAAGGATTTTCTTTTCCGATCGCCAATTCATAGTATAAACCCAATCTAATCAAAGCTAATTGTTCGTTACAACCTTTAAGTAAAGGGGATCGGGTGATGAAAAGAATAGTATCCTCCGTCCTTTTGATTACTGTTTTCCTGACCTCTTTCAGCGTCAAAATCAATATGGCCACCGCCAAGTATCCTGATCTACATGGAGAACAGCTGGTGGTCTATATTGCCTTTCATGAGGAAGAAGGCCGTCGGTTACTTGACCTTTTCAAAGCACGCACGAATGCGGATTATATTTATTTACGGATCCCCACGGGAGAATTGAGCGAACGCATTGTTAGTGAGAGCGCCGCGCCCCAAGCCAACATTATCCTGGGTGGCACGGCGGATGCCCACCAATTCCTCGCGAATCAAGGACTGTTAATGCGGTACGGCCCTCCTCCGGCGGAGGTCATTCCGGAGAAGTTTAAAAGCCCCGACCGTTATTGGACCGGTATTTATCTGGGCGCAATTGCGATCGGCATCAATGAAAACCGCTGGCAAAGGGAGTTCAAACCACTCGGTATTGAAAAACCATCAACCTTTACCGATTTACTGAATCCGCTCTTTAAGGGCGAGATTGTCCTCCCCGACCCGAGAACATCCGGAACCGGCTATACCCTGCTCGCTTCCTTAATCCAATTGTGGGGAGAAGATAAGGCTTTTAACTTTTTTAAGCAACTTGACCAAAACGTGGGCGAGTATACAAAGAGCGGCTTCACCGTAGCACAGAAGACCGCGCTTGGCGACTACCTAATCGGCGTCAACTTTATCCACGATCAATTGTTAATGAAAAAATACGGGTTTAATCTTACTTCGATCATCCCCCCTGGGGCTGGCTGGGAGATCGGCTGTGTTTCCCTGGTCAAGAACAACCTGGGTTTACGGGCGGCAAAAGCATTTATGGACTTTATTACGGACCGTGAGGCCGGTCAGTTACATACGAACCTAACGGAACGGCTCTCCACACGGCCCGATGTCCGCTCTCCCCTCGGTGCTTGGTCATGGGAAGCGAGCCCCATCAATATGGATTATGATCTCTACTTGGCCGCGGAGTCAAAAAAGTTATACTTGGAAATTTGGGAGGAAAAAATTGGCGATACCCATAGGGAGTGTTTCCGGTGAAAATCTTTATTATCGAGGATGACCAGGCGATTGCCAACCTGATTAACATCAACCTAAGTTTAGAGGGGTTCGAGACCGCGGTGTTTGCAGACGCCGAGTCCGCTCTTAAAATGATGGAAAGGGAAAAGCCGGATCTGATTTTACTTGATATCATGCTTCCAGGGATCAGCGGCTTTGAAATGCAAAGCCGGATCCGGGAGTTCAAGATCCCGGTTATTTTTTTAACCGCCCGGACCTCCTTGCAAGACCGCTTATTAGGGCTGGAACTCGGTGGCGATGACTATATTACCAAACCCTTCGACAATCGAGAGCTCGTTTTAAGAGTTAAAGCCGTTTTAAGACGCGTGACCGCGAAAAACGAACGTGAGAAAGAAATCACGATCGGCCCTTTCCGTTTGCTCATTCATCAACGCTTTTTTTATGTTGAAGGCAAATTAGTTGAGTTAACACCAACCGAGTTTGAGCTCATCAAACTTTTTATGAAAAATTACCAACGGGTGTTTAGCCGCGAAGAACTTTTAGAGCTAGTGTGGGGGTTTGAATACCATGGTGATACCCGAACCATTGATATGCACATCCAAAGACTCCGCAAAAAGCTGGGAAAGCATAAAGACAGCATTAAAACGGTTTATGGCATTGGCTACCAGCTAAACGTCGACAAATGAGAACAACCATTAAAGCGAAACTGATCAAAATGAACCTGTTGGTCATCGCCCCCATGCTCTTGTTGATTCTGCTGATCACAATCTTCACGATCGACCGGTATCAACTGAATAATGTGAAAAACAACCTCTTAAAGGATAGTTATATCCTCCAAATCTATCTTAATCAGTACTTTTCGACCAACAGACAAAAAATTCTTCCCGAGAAAGAACTCTATTTTTTAAATCATGACCTAAACCGCATGGTCAAACTGCGCACTGAAATCTTCTACCTTCAAGACCAGCTCTATTTCGATTCGAACCAAGAGGAGATTGAAGATAGCCAAAGTAACTTCTTGAATGATCCGGGGATTCGCTTGGCCCTGGAAAACAAGAAAAACTACTATATAAAGAAAGAGGGGCAATCGCGTACTTTTCTGATCAGTTTTCCGTTTTACCGCGACAAGGAACTGACTGGTGTTATGCGCCTGACCTACCCTCTGCAAGAAGAAGACCTCCTGAAAAAACGTCTGTTTATCGTCCTCTTCTGCGTTGGGCTGATTGTTCTTTTCCTTTTAGGCCTCTTCCTCTCCTATTTTACCGGACAAATTGTTGTTCCTTTGGCCAAACTAAAGTTTGCCGTACAGTCGTTTGCCGAAGGCCATGTGACGGATAACCTGGAAATTTCCAGCGGCGATGAGGTTGAAGAATTAGCGGCTTCTTTTAAGGAGATGACGAAAAAGCTGAAGACCCTCATCGAAAATCTCCGGGTCGAAAAGAACAAACAGAAAAACTTTTTTAACCAAATGACCCACGAATTTCGAACCCCATTAACGACCATCATCGGCTATGCTGACCTGCTGAAAAAACTCGATTCGGGCCAGGAGCGTGAAGAATGCACCAAATACATCATTAGTGAGAGTAAAAGGCTGCTGCGGATGGTCGACGATATTCTGACGTCATCAATGCAGACGACCTATACCTTAAACCTAGACACAAAAACCACCGATCTTGATGCGTTGTTACGGGAAACGCTGCAGATCATGAAGTACAAAGCAAGCAAATATGGGATCGGGCTGAACCTTTTTTCAAAAGAAAGGGTTTTCTTGGCGATTGATCGGGATAAGATCAAACAAGTAATCCTTAACGTGATCGATAATGCGATTAACCATAGCAAAACCGAAAGCGTTGATATCCATTTATATCAGGGAAAGAACAAAGTAATAGTGGCGATTCGCGATTATGGTCAGGGGATTCCCCACAGTAGGCTGGAGAAAATTGAAAAGCGGATCGCCGGAATGGACCCCGAACTAATTGGTACCCAAAGCGCCCATGGTTTCGGCTTGCCTTTATCCACAAAGATCATGGAGCTTCATGGCGGGCGCCTTTTAATCCGCACCGCTGAGCAAGTGGGGACAACAGTTTTCCTCCTCTTTAACCTTGGATGACGGAAGGGATAAATTATGCGTTATTTCACTATTACACTCGGACTATTTCTGGCCGGAGCATTGTTATTCATCGTTTTCCTCAGCATTGTTCCCGGTTTAGAGATCAGAACCAACGAGCTTGTCATCGTGGATGACCACAATGAAGTGTTTCGGCTGATTGAAAAAAACACCCCCGTTCGGATCGAGATTGCCAATGAACGCTGGGGCGAGGCGGTATTAGAAAATCCGGAAATTTTATTTGAAATCTGGAAAGTCATTCAGGAAGCCAAGTCCTATCCGAATCGTTACATTCCAAACCAGGATCGGATCGAGGGGTATATCTATTTCCGCGACGGAAGCAGGGAGTATTTCTCAATCTCCGATCGTTTTCAGTTAGGCGAATACTTCCTGGAGTGTAAGGAAGATGATTTAAGTATCGCGAAATTGCACCGGATCTTCCGGCACACTTTAGAGACGAAGAAAAACCTCTTGACGATGGTGGAAAATACGGAGGAGATCTACCTTTTCCGCGCCGAAGACTCCTTTGTGCCTGATTCAGCAAGCATGGCGAAGATCACCGGTGACGCCAAAAGTGAACTCCTAACTTACCTTACCCTCGCCGAAAAGGTGGAGGAAAGTACCGATTTGACCACGCTCTTGTTAGAACAAGGGGTTGAACCCCTGTTTCACCTAACCTTTTATGTGAAAGACAGCGAAGAAAAAGAGACCCCCATCGTGCTATCGGTCCTCTCCCCCGAATATTTCACCCTGATGGATACCGGTTTTCTAAACCGGAATGTGATTTATTTCAAAGGATTCCTCTATGATTACTGCCGTAACCAGATGAAAGGCCACTGACTCCGGCTTTATAACTCCGGGGTTTTTTTTACTTTTTATACAGGACTTTAATGGCCTCTTCGATCTGCGGCTCTTGGACCGAGAGATCCCGGATGGTACTGGCCTTGTTGACTAGAGCTATGAACTTGTTCAATTCGTACACGGCTAGATCCAACTCCAATTCGGCCTGGTAGTCGGAGATCCGCTTTGTCACCGTAATCCCCGGTAGCGTCAGATCGGGAAGCGGGTGAACCGTTGAAACGGCAATAATCTTCTTCTCCCCCCAATGGCGGCGCAAAGTGGCAATCGAATCATCAAAGACGATCTCCCCGTGGTTCACCACAATAACCCGGCGCGCCAGATGTTCGATATCGCTAAGGTCATGGGTTGTCAGGATGAAAGTCACCCCTTTTTTGTTCATCTCCAGGATAAATTCCCTAATTTTATCCTTGGCAATCACATCCAAGCCGATGGTGGGTTCATCCAGGAAGACGATCTCCGGCTGGTGGAGCATGGCCATGATAAATTCACATTTCATCCGTTCGCCCAGGGAGAGTTGGCGGGTGGGTTTTCGGATCACGTCTTTCAGGTCCAGCAGTTCCACCATATTCTCCATGGTCCGCTTAAACACCCGGTCCGGAATGGCGTAGATCGCTTTATTGAGATAAAAGGCATCAATGGGTGGAATATCCCATAACAACTGCGATTTCTGCCCAAAAACCGCACCAATTTTAGCCACGTACTTTTTCCGGTCGCGCCACGGGGTGTAACCCATCACATCAACCGCACCGGAGGAAGGATAGAGAATTCCGGTTAAGATCTTCAGCGTTGTTGACTTTCCGGCCCCGTTGGGTCCCAAAAAACCAACCAACTCTCCTGCTGCAATCCCGAAAGAGATCCCCTTCAGGGCATGAACATAAAGGGGTTTCCGGACGAGTAGGCTTTTAACCGTCTCTTTAAAGCTACTCCCCCGCTGGTATGTTTTATAAACCTTGGTCAAGTTTTCTACAGATATCAGCATCTTATCCACCCACACTAGTATATTTTTTGAGCATCCATCGCCAAAATCCTAAACTAAACAGCAGAAAGAGAAGCCCGACCCCCACCGCCCCAATGGTTCCAGCCGAAGGGCGCCCCAGCAAAACCGTAGCCGGTACCGAACCCAGAATCGCCACCGGGATCACTAAGGTAATGACGGTTTGGAGCGGTTTCGAGAAGATCGCCGCCGGATACAGGCCGAAGTTGGTGATGGATTCAAAGATTTGATAAACGCGGAAATTCCCAATCCATACAATTCCTAGGCCCGCCAGGATCAAACCATAACCAAAGAGCACGGCCAAAGTAAGGAGAAACAACAGCAAAAATTGCAACCATTCGCCTAAACCCGGCATTGGGAGACGGCTCAGGGCTAAGGTAAAAAGGGTCGTGCCGCCGATCAGCTTGCCCAGATCTTCCGCATCAAACCCGGTGACGATCGCCATAAAAAGTACGGATTTAGGCTTAATCATTAATAAATCAAAGGTACCATTCTGGACCCGTTCAATCGTGTTCCAGACGATCCCAAAGAAGAACGGGGCGGCAATCCCCTTGCCCAACAGAAAAACCCCTTGGATGAGTAAAGCTTCGTACATGGTCCAACCGGGAAAGGTCGCTCCGTTTTGGTAGATCATAATGGTAATCAGGGGGGCGGCCATCTCCACCAGCAACATAATGAGCATGCTCATGAAGAAATCGGCCCGGTAAGCCATCCGGCTGGCCAACGCGGTCTTTGCCCCCACCAGATAAATCCGGATGTTATTTCTCACGCCCCCACCCCCGTAAACCGTTTAATCCCGAAATACCAAAGAAGTTGGGCGACCGCAAACATCACCAAAGTCGCGGCAAACTGCAACCCGACCACTTGGGGGATGGAAAGACTGATGCCCGCCAGTTCATAGTGGCCGATAAATACCCTGGTCGGCACGTAAGTGATAAACTGAAATGGCAGATAGAACAGGACCTTTTGCATCCCTTTCGGAAAAAAGGTCAGCGGAATCAACATCCCGGCCGAGAGGTCCCGCAGGGTAAGAAAAGCCCGCCGCAATCCCTCGGTTTTCGTGAACCAAAAGGCGGTAATCCCAATGCAGTAGTTGGTTAAATACACCAGAATAAAACTTAAACCAAGGGACAGTATGGCCCAACCCGGCTGCGCCGGGACAAGATCGATCTTAAACAAATAAATGAAGAGCAGATACACGGGGATCAGCTCCACCCATAGGGCAAGGAGCCGGTGGCCGATCTTCTGCGCAAAGGCCAAAAAGCAATAGGAAACCGGCCGGAGCATATAAGTTAAAAAGCTTCCGTTACGAATTAGCCACTGGAGGTCCCAATCGGCAGAATCAAAGGTCAAATAGCCAATCACCGCCACAATCCCGTAATAAGTCAGCATCTGTTCCAGAGTTAGCCCGTTGAGGGTGGTCCGCGCAGCATAAACCGCCCGCCAGATAAAGATCTGGGTCAAGAAAAAAACCGGACCGACAAAGATCGTAACCGCCATTTGGCTACGGTAAGCAACCCACTCCTTGTAGGTTGAAAAGGCGGTTGCTTTCAACACCCTCATCCACTGGCCAATTTTTTGCCCGACCGTTACTCGCTTACCCAAAACTGTCATCTCCTGTATTCAGTGAAACTAGAATAAAGAAATCATACCAAGATCCGCGCGCGATAGCAAGATCTTTCTCCGTAGGTCTGTCCATAAAAAAGACCGATCAAAATAAAAATTCCCCATTATGGGCTCCCCTCCTGCTGCCGACCGATAGTTAGTTTCTCCCCGGCGGGGGAGCACCCTTTCGCCCCAAAAAAACAAAACCGCCGGGCTGAGTTTAGCCCCGACGGTTTACACCAATCTTCGACAGTGTAAACCTGTTCTCTCCCCTTCGCACCACGAGCTTCATATCAGCCCCTAAAACGCTCACCGTAAACATTATGGTGGAGCTTGTCAAAGGACAACCCGCCTCGGGGGTGGCCCGCCTTTTCTTCCGCAGGGTAACCGATGGCCACAATCGCCTCGACTTTGAGGTGGGGCGGAATCTGTAGGACAGTGCGGACATATTCTTCGGCGGTCTGCTCCGGGCTATGGTCCCGTTTCCGGATCTGGAGCCAGCAATGGCCCAAACCTAATGCCGTTGCGGCCAGACCGATAAAGGTGGCCGCAATCGCCGCGTCCTCGACCCAAACATCACATTTTACCGGATCGGCGCAGACCACAATCGCCAGGGGCGCGTCTTTTAAGAACGCATTATGGCTGCGCGCCTGGGCGAGCGCCGCCAGAAGCTCCGGCTCGGTAACGGCAATAAACTCCCAGGGTTTTAAGTTCCGCGACGAAGGAGCACGGAGTGCCGCTTCTAAGATCTTCGCCACCTTTTCCGGTTCCACCAGATCCCTTGTATATCTGCGGATGCTTCTTCTCCCCGCAATCAGTCGCCAAAAATCCACTTGTTTTCACCTCAAATCTAGTTTTCCCGGTTCTCTTCACCCCAGACAAAAGGTATAATGGGGCTAAGGATAATTACAATTACCAGTATCTTCGGTAAAGTCATACAAAACCCTGCTTTTGGGCGAACTGGAGCCGAAGGGTTTTATCTCGGCAGCCGATACTTTAATCAGAATCCCCCGCGCTAGCTACCGCCAGTTCGCGCACGCCAGCTAGCTTATTAATTAACCTAAGATTTTCCCTCCGGAGGAAACCGGGAAAGACCCAAAACGTTATAACCCATATATGCGGGTTATTTCGGAGAAATACATAATTTCAAAAAATCGAGGTGAAGAAGTTGAAGAAAAAAGTCGTTATTGTCGGCGGCGTGGCCGGTGGCGCCAGCGCAGCTGCCCGGTTACGGCGTCTCGACGAACAGACTGAGATTATCCTGATCGAAAGAGGGGGGTACGTTTCCTACGCCAACTGTGGATTACCCTACTACATCGGGGATGTCATCGCCGAACGGGACGACCTTTTCGTGCAAACCCCCCACGGGTTACGGGCACGCTATAATATTGAAGTGCGGACCCGACATGAAGTGTTAAAGATCAACCGCCAGCAGAAAATGATCGAAGTAAAAGAGGTGGTCTCCGGCCGGGTTTACCAAGAAACCTACGACATCTTGTTGCTCTCCCCTGGTTCCGCACCCTTACGGCCGAAGATCCCCGGGCTCGATGGCGACAATGTCTTTACCTTGCGCGATGTGGCCGATACGGATCGGATCAAAAACTATCTCCGTGACCACCAACCCCAGCGGGCCCTTGTGGTCGGAGCGGGCTTTATCGGCCTGGAGATCGCCGAAAACCTGATCGCCGCTGGCCTTAACGTCTCCCTCGTGGAAATGGCCTCGCGGATTCTACCACGAAATCTTGACCCGGAGATGGCCGCGCGCCTCCATAACCACCTCCGCAAGCACGGTGTTAACCTTTATTTGCAGACGGCCTTAACCGCAGTGGAGAAAAGGGATGGCCAGGACTGGGCACTCCTCAGCAATGGTGAGCAAATCCCCTTTGACTTGGCGGTCCTCGCCGTCGGCACGTCACCCGAAACCCTTTTGGCCAAAGAAGCCGGTTTGGAACTGGGCACCAATGGCGCGATCCGGGTGAGCGCTTCTTTCCAGACTTCCGACCCGCATATTTACGCGGTCGGCGACGCCATTGAAGTAGAAAGCGGGATCACCGGCGAAAAAACCTATGTCCCTCTGGCCGGTCCGGCCAACCGTCAAGGCCGCTTGGTTGCCGATGCGATCTGTGGCCGAAATGTAAAGTACGAAGGGGTAATCGGTACGGCGATCGTTAAAGTCTTTGCCTTAACCGCCGGGACCGTGGGGTTGACCGAAGAGTTTTTGAAGCACAGCGGCCAAAAGTATCTCGCTTCCATCACCCATCCCCTGTCCCACGCCGGCTATTATCCCGGCGCAACCTCCCTCGATATCAAACTGCTTTTTACCAATGAAGGACGGATCCTCGGCGCTCAGGTGGTGGGGGCGAAAAATGTTGATAAAACCCTTGACGTCATTGCCACCATCATGAAAACCGGTGGTACCGTCGACGATTTGGCCACCCTCGAACTGGCCTACGCGCCGCCTTTTTCTTCGGCGAAAAGCCCCGCGAACATCGCCGGTTATGTAGCGGGCAACATGATCCGTGGCGATATGCCCACCGTTTCCTGGGACCAAGTTCTTGATCAGGCCAATCCCGATATTTTCCTCCTTGACGTCCGGCCGGAACGGGACTACGCGGCGGGGGCCATCGAAGGAGCCGTGAATATTCCCTTAGAAGATTTACGGGAACGCCTCCACGAACTACCGAAAGAAAAGGAGATTGTCGTCTACTGTACGGTCGGCCTCACCTCCTACCTGGCGACCCGCCTCCTGATCCAAAATGGCTTCAAGGTGAGCAATTTAAGCGGCGGCTGGCGGACGATCAAACCCCTTCTCGAAGACCGCCGCGCGATGGCGGCACACGATAAGCATTAATCGACCCTTACCTTTTGCCGCGATCCTCCCCCGAGGAGCGCCGCAAAACAAAAAAGACCCGTTGTTAACGGGTCTTTTTCCTTTGTGGGGTTGGATCCTTTCTTAGTCTCTACCGTCCCGACACTGACGACAGATCCCCTTCGCCAGCACCTGATACTCCAGGACCAGGTTCCCCTCGATCTCTTGTGCCGCGGAGGCCATTGCTGGGAGATCCAGGTCGAAGAGAGCACTGCACCGGACGCACTTAAAATGGCCATGGGGGGTTAAATTCGCTTCGTACCGGACTTGGTCCTCGTCGGTCGCCAGCGCCGAGACGACTCCTTTCTCCTCCAAAAGCTTCAGGGTATTATAGACGGTCGTCTTCGAGAATGTGGGAATAGCCTCTTTCAGCTCGGTGTAGATCATTTCCGCGGTTGGGTGCACCCGGTGTTCTGCCAGATACTTCATGATCTCAATCCGCTGGTGCGTCGGGCGAATCCCCACCCGGTCCAGAGTATCACAGATTTCTTTTAGACTTAAACTCATCCCCATGTTCTTCCCTCCCCCCTTGGTCTGATCAGCGCTCGCCGCTCCCCGGTCATCGCTTAACTCCGGCCCAACTTCCTAACCGATCTTCACTTCTTACATATCATAACTAATCTTAACATAGACCGACCCCAGGTCTCAAGTTCCCTTTACCCATAAGGCAACGATGATCCAAAGAGAAAAAGGGGGCGGCAGACCGCCGCACCCCACCCCCGGTTTAGCCTACGGATAATGCTCCGCTCTGCTCATAAGCCCCTGATCCTCTCCCGGTCTTTAAGATAGTTTTTTATGGCAGAACCACCAGTCATAACAGTCATAAGTCGCCTTCCGCTCTTTAGCAGTCGCCTCGTCGGTGGCCGGCGGGATGATTACCCCATCATTAATTAATTCGTTATTGGGCCAGTTGGCGGGTAAAGCAACACCGTTATCGGTGGCGACCTGTAGTCCTTTGACCATCCGCAAGATCTCATCCATGTTCCGCCCTAATTCTTGCGGGTAGTAAAGGATCGCGCGAATGGTGCCTTCCGGATCAACGACAAAGACCGCCCGTACCGTGTTGGTTCCTTGTCCAGGATGAATCAGCCCCAGTTTCTTTGCGACTTCGCCGGTATCATCGGCAACTACCGGGAACGAAATCTCTGTATCTAGTTTCTCTTTGATCCACTCTACCCATTTAATATGGGAAAACACCTGGTCGATACTGAGTCCGACTAGTTCGGCCCCGAGCGCCCGGAATTCAGCCGCCCGTTTTTCGAAAGCGACAAACTCGGTCGTACATACCGGAGTAAAGTCGGCCGGGTGGCTAAAGAAGACAAACCATTTCCCCGCTAAATCATCGGGATAAGTCTTTGGTCCATGGGTCGTCTTTACAGTAATCTTCGGGAATTTGTCCCCAATCAACGGTAATCTGTTTTCCATCATGCATTCCTCCCACTATGTATTCGTGTTTTTTGTAATCTTTACGTTTTTGATTTTAATACAAATCTGTACTAATGTCAATAGTGTTTTACCAACTTTTTTCGCCAATCCCAACCAGGAGGTTTTTAGCCAAAGCTTTCTAGGCACAAAAAACGCCCTGTACCATGATGGACAGGACGTCTCAAAATGCTTTGTCTCTCCTCTGGGTGTACTTTCGTTTTCCAACTTGGCTCCGGTACCACCGTGACTAGCCGCCTAAAGTAACGTCTTGCTGGTCGTACCATTCAAGGGCTTGCCAAAAGTGCTCTGGTTTAAAGTCTGGCCATAGATCATCGATAATATAAAAATCCGCATAGATGGATTGGACTGGTAAAAAACCGCTCAACCTTCTCCGGCCACCCCACCGAATGATCAAATCCACGCGGGAAATATCCTTTGATTTTATATAATCCATAACGTTCCTTTTTCTGTCTTGCACTTTTTTCAAGGCGCTTAGATCCCATTCCCAACCATAGTTAACGAGAAAATTCACCTTAATTCCGCCTTTACCGAAGGTCTGTCTGGTCGTGTAGGGCAGCAACTCTTGCGGAAACATGGGTGAATCGTAGTTCCCGGTTACTAACAAATCGGCATCCTCCGCGGCCAGTAGTTTTACCGCATGAATACACGCTTCGGTAAAGGCCTGTCGTTGCCTGGCGGGCCGTTTGGTATTATCCACCGTGAAACCATAGTACGTTACTTCCTTAATCCCGGCCTTTTGACAAAGTTTAAAAAGGGCCAATCCCGGCTCGGTACCCGCCATATATCCGCATTCTTTGCCCATGCCCCGGGCGAGGGCCCATCGGCGGTTACCAGCGGGGATGATCCCAATATGCTTGGGTTTACGCACTTCCTTTCACCTCAGGGATATTATGTGCCCACCATCAAGATTCATACTTATTTTCTTGCGGGACTCACCCCTATTACTTCGGCAATGCCTTTCTCGACCTTTCCTCCGATTAAAGCACAAAGAGAAAACCCGGTCAGCGGTCAGGTAATCCCGGGTCTATCCACCGCTAACCGGGCAAAGAAATGTCCTTCCCGTTGCAAAAAAGCTTGTGATGTAAATTCTCCTTGTCGGCGATAAAAGTCAAAGGTAATTAGGCACTGAGCAGAGCGTTGGCAATTAGCTTGTCAAATTTACGGACGTCAACATTTTTCTGGAGATTGATCTTAATATGCCCCGCTCGCGTCCACAATTCGACTTCCGCATTTAAATCCAGTAATTTCCCGGCATTTTCCGTCGACCACATATTAATGGCCGAATAAGGCAAAGAATAAATCTCCACCTTTTTCCCGGTAAGACCCTGTGCATCGCGGATAATTAACCGTTTGTTGGTAAAGATCGCACTATCGCGCAGCGTTTTGTAGGCCGCGATGGCAGCTTCTCCTTCTACCAACAACTCTTTTACATCCTCGGGAATTGGACACTCACTGATCAATGTCCACGACAAAATATTTTTCGGGTTGGACATAGAAGTTAACCTCCCTTATATACATATATTCCTATTTTTGGTTATTCTATGTTTTGGTAAAAATCCCTTTTTTATTCCAAACTTTTCTACCTCTTAGTCTTTTGCCACCCCTCCTCGGCTAATTCGGCCTTAGTTGTCCCGATTAGTTACATGCTCAACTGAGATTACAAAATTGGAAGACTTCAGCACAAAGGTTGGAAGCCTTTCTTCCTGGTCTTAAATATTATGTTAACTAATAATAGCTTCCGGATGCGGCATTATGCTCATAATCCCAGCTTGATGCGGCATTATATCCTGATCGACAATCCCAAAAATCAATGTTATAATCCACAATCAGTGCCCCCCAAGACCCGATATCCCAACCGAACTGTCAATGAGGGCAAGATACCGGCGCGCTTCGGCGTGTAAATCGAGAAAGGGGTTTGATTGAGATGAAGTTGAACAAATGGATGATGCGTGTTGTAACCTATGGTCTGCTTGGAATCATGTTTTTTGTCTGTTCCATTCCCACTTACGCTTGGACCTACAACATTCAGTGGGGTGACTCCCTCTATACGTTGTCCCGGCGTTTTGGCACGGAAGTTGATACGTTAAAGGCCGTCAATCAACTGCCCGGTGACCAAATTTGGGCCGGAGGGAAACTCTGGATTCCCGACGCGCCACAACAGGCACAGACAAAAGCGACAACAAGAGCACAGAAAGTTAATGATGGGGATCTGTACCTACTGGCGCGGCTGATTAACGGTGAAGCTCGCGGCGAATCGTTTACAGGTCAAGTTGCCGTCGGCGCGGTGATCCTCAATCGGGTCAAATCAGGGAAATTTCCAAATACGATCGCCGGAAATATCTATAAAGCCGGGGAATTCGAATCGGTCGCCAACGGACAGATCTGGCAGCCGCTGACCAGCAGCGCGGTGAAGGCAGCCAAAGCGGCACTTAGTGGTTGGGATCCAAGCGGGGGTGCCCTGTATTTCTACAATCCGGCTAAAATCACCAATCCGTACAATTGGATCTGGTCGCGCACCGTGATTAACCGCATTGGCCGACATGTCTTTGCTTTATAAGAAAAAGGAAATGAGGCTGTCACCGAAGACAGCCTCGCTCTTTTTATCTTTCCCTTTAAGAAGGGGAAAACTTAAATAACAAGAATAAGTAGGTAGTCGCTTACACTGGCCACTGCCAGCACCCGTGAAGTGATAAAAATCAAAAGTAGAAAGTAGCCACAAGGGATGCGGATTACAATCTAAGAAAGACTCAATTTCATAAAAACAGTACCAAGGAGGACCAGCAATGTACGAAAAGTATGTGATCAGCCAGCCCGTAGAGACCTTCGACTACCTTTACCACGACAAACCGGACTCTCCCTTTAAGATTTTTATGAACAAAGACTTGGTACCAGAAGCAACGGTTTCGGCCGATGTTTTTTACCGCAAGGAAATACCGAAGGTCAATCCCACTTGTGAAATGCATGCCCACCCCACTCCCCAACTGTTGTTGTTTGTCGGAGAAGAAGGCACCTTCGAAGTGCGGGTCCCCCTCAACGACGAAGTTTTTACCATTACCAGAACAACCATGATCTGGGTCCCACCCCATGTCAAACATAATGTAACCTATATCCGAATCGACCAACCGATGGTTGAGTCAGGAATCCTCCTCCAAGGCGAATACGCCTAGCTGTTCCCCACGGAATAAAGCGATAATAAAAAGGAAAGAGGCTTGTAGAGACAGCCTCTTTCCTTTTTTTCTTGCAACCTACCATTTATTGTTATCTTAATAAAAAGCTTACTGAAAATACTAAAATGGGATGTCCTTAATTTAAGCATCTTAAGTAGAACGTTAATCGCCTTACCAGAAAAAGTATATCTAAAACGCATTAACTACTGTCGTCAAACCCATGATAACCAAAAGCCAAAGAATTAAGCGGCGGAAAACCGTTTCCTTAATATGTTTGGTGATCGTCAAACCAAGGAGCGAGCCGAGGAAGACCATTCCCCAACAAAAGCCCGTAAGTTTAATGACCTCAAGGTTGATTAGTTTTCCAAAGAAAAAGTTGATCATCGCCACTATATTTGTGATAATCCCGTAAAGGACCAAATTGGCTTTAAAGCGGTTTTTCGGGTATCCTTCATTGGTTAAGAAGAGCACAATTGGGGGACCACTCATCCCGAGCCCCCCATTTAAAACCCCACTAATGAAACCGGCGACGCAATTAGCTAACTTTTTATTACGAAACTTAAATTGGACGCCGCCCATCATTGCCAGCCCGGTTACGATGATCACCAAACCGATCACCAGTTTTAACAAGGACTGGTCCAGATTGTTCAAGGCGTATACACCAAAGGGAATCCCGGCTATTCCGAAGAACACCAACAACCGGACCTCACTGAACTTTATGTTTGCTTTGTTGCCTAAAAGAACAATTATATTGTTTAGCACACAACACAGGACGATCAGTGGTGTCACCATGGTCACCGGTAAAAAGGCGACCAATGCTGGAACAGCGAGTAAAGAAAAACCGAAACCGACGGTGGCTTGAATTACACTGGAAGCGAAAACGACCAGTAAAGTAAAGAGCATTTGCTCTGTTGTCATGATCATCAACCTCAATTCTCTTTGCATTCTTCTCCCCTTGGCGTCTCGTTATGTCGCCATCCCGCCCGGATGGCTTCATCTTTTTCCGAACGTTATGATCTAGAGAGCAATCCGGCCGCTTCCAACCCGGCCGCGATCTCCTTCTCGGGGAGGGGACGTACATACTCCCCGAGCCGAATCGCCGGTTTGGTGGTCCCGTGGTAGTCGCTGCCGCCCGTAAGCAAGAGACCATGGGCTAACGCCTGCTGGTAGAAATGGGCCGTGGTCTCCGGCCTATGATAACTACTCCCCACTTCGATCCCATCCAACCCTAATTGGACAATCTCCGCCAAAAGATGAGGATGGTTTGCCAGATTGATCCCCGGATGAGCCAAGACCGCCTTACCGCCGGTAGTATGAATTATCGGAATGATCTCTTCTAAAGCTGGATAGGTAATCTTAACATAACAAGGTTTGCCCTGGGCACAATAATCCCAGTAAAAATTGACGAAAGGATTGTCACTCCGCTCCCCGCCGGGACGGTAGGGTTTCAGTAACTCATGGTCAAAGTATTCTGGTTTGTTAAGAATGATTTCGGCGAATTTCTCTCCCGTCCAGTTCTTCGGCCAATAATCATTGGCACTAATCGCCTCCAGCTCTTCTGCTGTTACCCGAAACCCCAATTCGTTTATGAGCTTTAACCGCTGATCCGCCGCGGCCTCATTCTGCCGGGCAATATTCTCTTCAATTTGGGTAAAAACAGAATCCCGATAATCAATCCCGTACCCCAAGAGGTGGAGATTGACTCCTTGGTATGTACAGTCGATCTCGATGCCGCTTATATATTCAATCCCCGCTTGCGCCGCCGCCCTTTCCCCCGCGGCATTAGCCTTGGCGCAGTTATGATCGGTGATGGCCATGATCCGGAGGCCCGCCGCTTGACACTCTTCAACTAGCTGCTCGGGGGTAAATTCTCCGTCATCGCTATACCGCGAATGCATGTGTAAGTCAATATAAGGTTGTCCTCTAATCATCTTCTCCTCTTCCTTCCTCTGGCGTCTTCCGTGCCGATTCCGGTCCTACACTACTGCCCCGTTAACCGCCCCACCTTTGTGCGTCGCCTTAAACATTTCTTTCCGCGAAGACCAGCACGGTTGTTGATAACTAAATCTTCTTAATTATTCGCCATCGGAACGTCCCGACCTTCATCCCATTAAGCTTTATTTCCAAATACTCCCGTGACGGCCGTTAAAACATCGGACTCTTGACCTAACCGCAAAAATAAGGTCCTACAGGAATCAATCCTCCAGTTGAAAGCGGATTTTAATCGTAAATATCTCCCCTTCTGCCGCCGGTTGCCCAGACGCCCAGGCATATCGCCAGTGGCTTACCGCTTCCAGCGCGGCCTGATCTAGCTGTTCGTAGCCGGAGGACTCGATAATTTCGGTAGCAATAACTTCCCCTTGCGGAGCAATACGGATGGCAAGATAAACCGTTCCTTCCCAGCCCCGCCGCCGGGCAAGTCGGGGATAGACCGGATCGGTATGAAAGACTTTGACCGGACCGGACGCAGAACCGTTTTCCAATTCGGCCGGTAGAGTACTCCTCTCACCACTAGTAGAATTACCGCTCGAACCAGAGACGGAAGAGGGCGTAAAATCAGTACGGAGAGCACTTTCCCCATCGCTCAATGGCGTATCAAGCGGCACATCCTCCTCAGTTACAGTTGCCGTCGCTGCATTGGCGGGAACGGAAACGCTGCTGGGGATTGACTTTTCCACTTGAGCCGTTTCGCTTTCCTTTTCTGCTACGGTCCCGGTCACCGCGTCTACTTGTAAATGCGAAACCATAGGTTCATCTTCAACAGAAGGAGTTGGCCCCGGTTCGCCCGCTGGAAGCAGCGGGGAAGGAACGGTCTTTTTCGCGGCGGGTTCAGCTTCGCTTCTGGTCAGAATAGGGGGTAGTTCTTCTGCGGCTTGGGCCGGTAAAGCTGTGAGCGCTTCGCGGGTCTCGCGGGATGACCGGTCAAGAGAGACCGTTTGTTTGACGGTTTTTTCTGTTGAATTTGCCTTCGAACTTGCTGGCACACGTGCTGGACGCTCCTCCTGGGCCATGGCGGAAGGTGGTGGCAGTTCCACAAGGGTAACTATCCGGTACTCCACCTGTTGGTCAGAGGAAGAGCCGGCCTTTGTCCGCTTCGTGAGGAAGGGCAGGCTTGAGCCTGCCCAACTTAAGATCAACACATGGATCAAGATGGAGATAAGTAAAGCTTTATAGAACAAGAGAAACACCTCAATAACGCCCGTTCAGCGTTAACTTGAAGTTCCTTCCCGGCATGGGATAGCCTTCTTGGATCTGATATTTTGTATCGGTCAGATTCTCCACATCAAAACTGAGCACATAATTGGTAGTAAGCTGGTACCGGAGTCCGGCGGAAAGCAGAAGGTAGTCAGGCATTTTCTCGCCATTAGCCGTACCAATACGGTTAGCCACCACCTGACACCCAGTGTTGATGTTTAACTTCCCAAAATCAGCCTGCCCCTTCAGATTAAACTGGTGTTGCCCAAAGTAGTTTAAATCCCGCGTATACCCAGCACGAAGGGAATCCCAACCCCTTCGATCAAGAAACGCATAGCCAAGGCTAGTATCGATTAGCCCCCAATCATACGTCGCGATCAAATTAAAACCGTAGATACGCAGCCGGTCCACATTCTCCGGGAGCCATTGGTCGTCGCCATCCGGATCAGCCCAAATAATTCCGTCCCGGAGCAAAGATTGGTATGCATTGGCTTTTACGGTAATTTGTCTTTCTTGCCAGTGGGCACTTACTTCCCACTTTTGGCCGTATTCCGGTTTTAGGTCGGGATTTCCCGACCCTTCCCAATACAAATCATTCACCGTCGGGACCCGGAAAGCAGTTCCGTAGCTAAGTCCAAAGTTTAAGCGTTCCGCGGGGAACCAGGTTAAGCCGACCCGTGGGGAAAACACCGGCTTGTATTCGGCGATCTGATCCCAGCGTAAACCCGCGTGCAAGAGCAATTGGTCATTGAGATCCCATAGATCTTGAAGATAAAGCCCAATCCCATGTTGCCAGTGCTTACCAGAGGCTGTGCTGTCTGAAGTATCATAGTTAAAAGCCAATCCGGCCAAAAACCGGTGGGCATCGCGATCATGCCGGAAGGTTAGGTCGGAGCCCCACCGGGTGGAAAAGTGACGATCTTTATTAAATATACTTTCATGGTAATTATCCCAACTCTGGTAGGAAAGCTTGGCCTCCAACGAATTATTACTGAATTCTTTTTTTCCCGCCAAATTCAGGAATAGATTTCTGTCCTCCTGGTGGTCATTGCTCGGCCAGAGCTCAGAACCGGGAAGCTGCGCGTTTTTCACTCGATACCCGCCGTAGAGCTTTAAAAAGTCATTTTCGTGTTGAACCAGATTAAGCTGGGCCGCCAGATCATAACGCTCGGTCGCGGAATGGGGTCGATGGCCATCGGTTCTCGCCGCGCCAATGGCCAGCCCCCAACGTTCGCGGGTGAGTTGGAGACTGCCACGGGCCGATCCAAAAGTACCACCGCTAAGATAAAAACGCTGTTCCGCGTCTCCGGTCAGATTTGGGATAATATTGACCACGCCGCCCAGGGCATTGGCACCGTAAAGGGCCGATAATGGGCCGTATACCACTTCGATTTTTTCGACCCCGGACACGGGAATATTACTTAAGTCCACGATCCCTGTAGTTCCACCGGAAAGCGGGATCCCGTCAAACATTACTAATGTTTGTGCCGCAGAAGCACCACCCAGCTGGATGTTAGCAAAAGAAGCACCACCACCATGTGTTGAGACGGTTAAACCCTCTTGAAGCAGTAATTCACCCACGCTTTTATTCTGATCCTCCGCGTTGGTTTCTTCGTCAATCGTCTGGACCAGCCCTGGTACCTCAGTAATAGGCTGTGGAATTTTCGTCGCCGTAACGACTATTTCTTCGTCAACCTGCTCTGCCGCCGCCAGCGGAACTGTACATACCAGCAAAAGTAGGAGTAAGTTGATGTTTAAAAAAGACAAGCGTTTCATTGGCAATAAACCTCCTTGGCAAATTATCATGGCAAATTTTGCCATCTACAACAAAAAAACCTTTAACCACATACGGATTAAAGGCTTTTAACACCAAGCTAGCATCACCCCCTATCCTCCGTAGGTTATGTGACTACAACTTAAGGCAGGTCTCCTGACTCGGGTTCATCGCTTCTTGCCACCTTCCCAGCTCAACCAGTGGCGACTGGCAAAAAGCTCCCCTCTCACAGTGGCGGGACCGTACAGGATTTGCACC
>DUQQ01000084.1 GCA_012837705.1 Hydrogenispora sp. | reverse complement strand
TTTATCCGGCGTAGCAATTCTACTTGGTATTCGTAGATACCGCTGGTGTCCGTGGTCTCATCCCAGCGGGCAATAACATCTTTCTTTCCGTCGGTTTCACTAAATTCAATTGGTTTTGTTTTAACCGGCTTTACCGTCCGGTCCACGATCAACGTCAGCGGTAGGCTCAATTCACTATCATTGTTTTCATGATCCCGTGCTTGGATTTGTATTTTGTATTCCCCTTCCGGCAGGTATAATTGGTATTCGGGTTTTGTAACCCCAGCGCTATTCATGAGTTTTCCGTTTTGATACACCAAATAGTCCTTGACTCCACTAGGACCGGACAGGAAACCTTTATATTCTGTACCATAATCCTTTGAAACGTTCCAACTCAGGACAACTGGATCATTGTTTGTATATATCCTGTTACCAACCTTTACATTACCGCTGACCCCTTTAATATTAATGCTTTCCACCGAAGGTGCATCAGGCGGGGTGGCATCCAATTGGTAAGTTATTTTGTACCAGCATTTGTAACCTCTGGCAAATTTCCCTCCGTGATCGAACCATTTCCCAGTATTTATAGTAATACTAAGGCCATAGTCTCTTTCAAGAATAAAACTTCCTTGTGTTGATGCACCCATAAAACTATGTTCAACATATGTACCGACAATTTGTCCTTCTGCACTACATTTGGAAATTTTAAAATAAGGTTTATTATCATTTTTAACAAGAAGTCTATCAGGATTATCACTTAACGATAGTTTGTTGCCGATCTACCAGTTTGGTAAATTAGCAACTCATTTATTAATATACTATTTTTTACCATAATTGTAAAACCGGCTTTCTATATAGTTTTTGCAGATTTCTCCTTTTTTCTTTAATAACTTTTTTATATTGGCATTTAAGCCATAATGGATTGATTTGTAAGTTTTCTCCAAACGTAGTTTTGACTAAGACTATAAATGGCGTTGCTATGAAAAAAAGGCCGTTCCTCTTTAAGGAACAGCCTTTCATAATTACGATGAAAACCAACGTTTTTCCGTGCTAGCAGTATAACTTGTCGTAATACTCCTTCAACATCCGGGCGGTCGAAAACTGCTGGTGCGACATGTCAATTGAGGCCCGCATCATCTCGAGCCACTTCTCGTGTTTCCGATAATAGGTGGGGATCACTTCGGACTCCAGAACTTTATAGAGCGAATCGCGGTCTTTCTCGTCCTGGTCCTTCCCTTCGTAGCCATCGCCAATCTGCCAGCCGTTCACCCCGTGGACGCAACCTTCCGGCCACCAGCCGTCAAGAACACTGAAGTTCAACACCCCGTTCATCGCGGCCTTCATCCCCGAAGTCCCACTGGCCTCTTGGGGGCGCCGCGGGTTGTTCAACCAGACATCACACCCTCTGGTGAGCAGCCGCCCGATCTTTATATCATAGTCTTCGATGAAGACCACACTTTGCGGGTACCGTTTGGACATCCGGTACATCTCGGCCACGATATCTTTTCCCGTCAGGTCATTGGGGTGGGCTTTCCCAGAGAGAATTATCTGCAGTTTCCCTTTTTCCAAGTATTCCCCGATCACTTCCGGCTTACTGAAGATTAGATTCCCCCGCTTATAGGGTGCCGCGCGGCGGGCAAAACCAAAGGTCAAAACTTCCTCGTCGAGCTTAACACCATTTCGCCGGTAAATCTCGTCAATCATCTCCCGTTTCGCCTGCTGGTGCGGGGCCCATAGATCACCATTGCTGGCGTAGGCCTTGGCGATATTCGGGTCCTGCCAAGCCCCCGGGAAAACTCCGTTGGTAATGGCGATAATCTCAGCCGCTCCGGAAACACCACCCCACATCCGGCGGGCGGTCTCCCCGTGGAGCTGGGCAACGGCGTTCGCTTTTTTCGCCAGTCTTAAACCGGCAACCGTCATGGAGAACGGCTCTCCCCCTAAACGCAACATCTGCCCAAAAGTTAACCCGTTGTAGGCACCCATGTATTGTAGCAACTCGTGGTCATGTTCCTCATTACCCGCTTTAACTGGAGTATGGGTGGTGAACACGATCTTTTCCCGGGCCTTTTTCCATGCCTCATCAAAGCTAAGACCCTGTTCATCCATCATCTCCCGGATGATCTCGGTTCCGGCAAACACTGGATGGCTATCGTTAAAATGGTAGATATCCACCGGGATCTTTAAAGCCTTAAGCGCCCGATACCCGGCAATACCCAAGATCATTTCCTGCGCAATCCGTTCTTCCGAAAACCAGCCGTACAACTGACCGGTGATGAGACGGTCATCATTTTCCGGTAAGTTCGCATCCAACAGGTAGAGCGGGACATTATCAAACTGCGTACATTTCCATATTTTACACTTGACCTGTCGCCCGCGGATCCGGACTTGAACCGTTACGCCAGTATCCTCAAGAAAATCATAGCGTTGCTCATAATAGGAGTCATACGGGTAGCCCTTATCGTCGATCCGCTGTGAGGTATAACCCTGCCGCCACAAAATACCGACCCCGACCATAGGTAAATTACTGGCCTTGGCTTCTTTCAGAATATCTCCCGCGAGAATACCAAGTCCCCCGGAATAAATTGGAAAACTTTCATGTAAACCAAATTCCATACAAAAATACGCAACAGTAGGTAGACCTTGCTGGGTTTTTTTCAATTACATCGCCTCCTCTTTTCCCGTTTGCAAAATTATTACTTCCCCGGGTTCTAACTTAACTGTTTTCGTCACCGGCCAGTTGATATCGGTTAATTCTCCCAACCGATAGAAGACATTGATTTCTCCAGCCCGGAACGGCCGGGGTAATTCTTTTTTTAACACAACTTCGGTCGCTTCCACCAAATCCTTATTAACCAGTAAGATAAAGCCCCTTTTCTCCCTCGGTGAATAATAGCCCAATTTCAGCAGGTCATCCCGCTTCTGCTTCGCCAGGGACTTCAAAAAACTGCCTTTCTCCTTAATCAGGCTGATAAAGTGAGTACGTACGTGCTTAGCTTTGCGCAGCAGCGCGCTCATCCATTCATAATCTTCGTCTAACCAGTGCAGGCAGTAATTGTCAAAGAAGGCAAGTTTGCCATACATTGGATCATCCTTATCCAGAACGTACCTTCCCGCTTCGGTATTGTCCAGGCCTAAATTCATCGGTTGCCGTTCTAATAATTCCAACCCGTTATTGAGGAAAGGAACGCTATTCGGTATTAGGTAATTTAAAAGGACCAAAGCTTCAATCCGCCGTTTATCCTGATAATAAAAGGCCAGCCTTGGGGTATCGGGCATTTCCAGCGCCGCTGTGACCGGCAACTGCGAATGGCAAGTCCGCCGAAGTGCTTCCGCCAAAAAGTCCTTTTCCGCAAAGTGTTTATAGTGTGCCCAAAGGCTCCCGGTGATAAAGTGGAAGCCATCTTGCTTTAACCTTGGCGCGTTGCGGTAATTAAACTCTTCAGACCATAACAGAAATTCGGGATTAACCGCCTTGATCGCTTTGATGATCGCACGGAGTAACTCGGGCGGTAGGGCGTGCCCCATATCAATGCGCGCCCCATCGATCCCGTAGGTTTTCTGGTAGTGCGGAACAACACCGATCAAATAATCCCATAGCTCTTTATTGGGAACCTTTCCCCAGTGCACATTGGCACAGGCCCCATCTTGCATAATAAACGGGGCATAACCATGGAAATCATCATCGGGATGGGGACCCCGCTTACGCCCGAGGCAGGTCCGGGCTTCAGAATGCAGATCATAATAGAGCTTTAAATATGTAACATCAAGCCACGGCGGTTGGGGGTCGTTAATGACATTGGAAAAGCCGGGCACAGTCGTGATGCCGAATGCTTCTTCAATCAACGTCAGAATATTCTCTCCGGTATGCTTTTGCCGCTCCTTTACTTCTTCCCAAAGCCTCGGGTCCAAGACCGACGGTGGAAAGGTGAATTTCCGCAAATGGGTTTCTACCCCGTCGGCGCTGTAGAGTTTTTTGAGGTTTTTTCCCTGGGCAGCACTTAGGTCGGGGGCATTTTCCACATGCGGCATGGTGAAATCCGCATTATAACGGTGTTCGATCCAGTAAAACCACTCGGGATGGGTCATGATCAAATCATGATCACGGCTCGCCGTCCGGAACACGAAATCCAGCATCACCTTCATCCCTAAACAATGGCATGCTTCCACAAAGGCTTTAAACTCTTCCTCTGCCCCAATTCCGGCCTTGCGCAGCAGTGGATCATTTAGCGTGGAATCAAGACGGTAATGGTTGCGGATCGCATAAGGGCTCCCCAACTCTCCCTTGTGGTATTTAGTTCCTCTTTCCAAAACAGGAAGGAGGTAAACAACGTCCACCCCCAACTTCTTTAAGAGAGGAAGCAAAGCCATGGATTTGAGGAAAGAACCCGCATAAACCTGGCTACTGTGGCCGTGGGTCCAGGCGGTAAAGCTACGCGGAAACATACCGTAGATAATCTGTTCGGTCACGTTCCCCTTTTCCGTAGTGTCGGTTTGAAAACCGGTAGTTTCCATTGGCCCCAGGATCTGCCGTTCCAAACAGGAGCGAAAAAAATGAAAAGGACAGACCAGAATCTCCTTCGGTCTGGCCGGATTCCGCTCGTAGTCGGTATAGCCGAAATAATTCCATGCTTCCGGTATATAATATTTCTGCCGGGCAGTGCGCTCTCCGGACTTTAGGATGTTCGTAATTCGTACTATAGTATCCATCGATCCTCCAACGTATCAAGGTTATTATCTGTTGGCCGTGCCTTTTCTACTCCTCGATTCAGCCCGGTTCCAAACATCCAAACTCTGCTCTCAACCAGATCCGAGTTGGTTTCGTCTGCTTTTAAGCTCAGACCCACCTCCTTTTGGGTACTACGGAATGGACTTAAACCATCTCAAAGTTTCACCGCTTCCTTGTGGTTTTATGTCTTCGTGATGTTTGTGCAAACGTTAGCAATAAAATTATATCCTAGAACTGGTAGGGTGTCAACCTTTTGGCAACATATTAGTAATTCAAGGTAGTTAAAGTGCCCATAACGGTTGAGCCAAGTCCCCACACCATTCGTAACGTAACACAAAGGCCGCAAAACGCGGACTTTTTTTGCACTAATTTAGCCACCTTCTGGCCATAACTTTTTAGCTATATGGGTATTATCAGTTTTTATCCTTATGCAAGAACTGCACCGCTGACCGGCGGTAACTCGATCTTAACCATCCCGTTGGTAACCGGGTGCTCCCGGTTATTCAGGAGGTCAGCTAAGGATTGTTTGCCGGTGCATGCTAGTTCAATCGTTTGCCCTATTTCACTATTATTTAGAAGCACATAAACCCGTTCCTCCCCATTTTCGCGCATAAAACCATATATATCCTTAACCTGATCGACCAGAATAGTCCGGTAATTACCAGTCGTCAAAGCAGATAAACGACGCCGTAAACCTATTACCGTGCGGTAATAAGCGGTCAGGTCTCCCCCCACCAGATCCCAGCGCATTGGTTGGCGGTAATCATTTTCATCAATCCCCTCCAGACCAACCTCATCACCGTAAAAAACCGACGGAATCCCCGGGGCAGTCATTTGGTATAAAACCGCCAGTTTATAACGGCGTTGATCCCCTTGGCACCACGAGATGAAACGGGGTACATCATGACTATCCAACAGATTCATCTGTAAATTGGTGATTGGCCGCATATAACGCATCATCAACTGGTGCATACCGGCATCAAACTCATAAACCCCGATCTTTCTTTCGGCAAAAAAGTCGCGGCAGAGATCGGCAAAACGATAGTTCATCGTCGAATCAAATTCGTCCCCAAGCAACCAGGGCTCGGCATCACCCCAAATTTCACCGACCAAAATCGCCTCGGGCTTGACGGCCTTCACTGCCCGGCGAAAACACTTCCAAAAATAGTGGTCAACTTCGTTGGCCACATCCAAACGCCAACCATCAATATCCGCTTCCTTAATCCAGTATGTACCCACCTCCAGAAGGTATTTTCGCACTTCCGGATCGCCCGTATTCAGTTTCGGCATAAAGCGGGTATAAGCAAAGCATTCGTAATTAGGCGGATCCTCAAAACGAACCGGAAACTCTAGCTCATAGAACCAGTTTCGATAGGCTGATTTTTCGCCTTTTTCCAGCACATCCTGGAAGGCAAAGAAATGCGGCCCACAATGGTTGAAAACTCCATCAAGGATCACCTTGATCCCAAGTTCATGGGCTTTTCGCACCATTTCCTTAAAGGTCTCCAGATCACCAAAACAGGGGTCAATCGTAAAATAATCCGCGGTATCGTATTTATGATACGAAAGCGCCGTAAAAATCGGGGTCAAATACAGACAGTTGATCCCCAAGTCAGCCAGGTAGGGTAGATTAGCAATGATGCCTGGTAAATCCCCTCCGCAACGGGCCTGGCTTTCTCCCCCCGTTTGGTTGCGAATGGTTTTTGGGGCGACAACGATCTCTTGCGGTCCGGTGGCAAAACTATCGGGGAAGATCTGATAAATCACCGCTTCCGAAGCCCACGGTACCGGCTGATAAATTTCTTCCCGGCGGAGATAAGGCAGGATAAAATAGACATTACGGTTCACCGGTAAAGAAGAAGCAAATTGATGCCCAAAGTAATAAGTACTGTCCTTCCCATCATGCAGCCAAAACAGATAGCAGATACGTTTGAATGCGACCGCCAATTCCACCTCAAAATAATCGAAATGCAAATCTGAAGCGACCTTCGTCATGGAAGCCCGTTTTAACGGAACCGGATCGTTCGAAGCATAACGGTCACCGTAGAAAAGCACACACTGCTTAAGATCGCCCTTTTTTGCTCTTAACCGGACGGCAATTCTCTCCTCATCTAAGCCGTAAAGGTAAGGAGGAGATGGCTGATGGTACACCGCTTCTTTAAACAATGTTTCAACCTCACTTTTAGATGTATTTTTACCGAAATCATCAACGCTGCGTTGAACTACGCACAACTAGTTCGGCAGGGATAATGGCCCGGTTGTAACTCTGAATTTCGCTGCCCATGATCGTACGGAGCATTTCAAAGGCTTTCGTCCCCAAAGAAAACGCATTAATCTTCACCGAGGTCAAGGGCGGATTATAGTAATCGGCCAGCGGTACGTTGTTGATGCCCGCAACGGCAATATCTTCCGGAACACGGAGCCCGGCTTCATGAATGGCACGAATTGCCCCAAAAGCCAACAGATCGTCACATGCAATCACGCCGGTGGGTCTTTTTTCTTTCACTAATATTTGCTTCATTAAGTCATAACCATTGTCGGAGATAAACTTACTTTCGATCACCAGCGCGGGATCGAACGGAATATTGTGCTCTTGTAGCGCCTTTTTGTACCCATTCAACCGGTCCCGCGTCACCATGTAACCGGGCGAATAACCAAGGAAAGCAATCTCCTGGTGACCCTGCTCAATAAAATGGGTCGCCAGCTGATAGCCGATTAAAAAGTTATCGTTGTCAACCCAGTTCACGTAAGGGTTTTCCGTCCGTCCAATCACGACAAAGGGAAACCCGTTCTTGACTAACTGGTCCACCGTCGGATTATCATCCCGTGATGTTAGAAGGATAATCCCCTCGGTAATCCCACCAAAAGTTAGTTCTTTGACCATCTCCCTTTCCTCATCGACCGTCGAAACGTTGGCCAGTAAGATCTTATATCCCTGGTTATTGGCCATCGAGGCGATCCCCCCTAACAATTCCGGGTAAAAGGGGTGCTGCAAAGATTGTTCCGCCATCCCCGGCATAACCACTCCGATAATCTTTGTGGTCTGATTCACCAGCGACCGGGCGATTATGTTCGGATGATAGTTCATCTCTTTCATAATCCTCAACACTTTCTCTTTGGTCGCCGCACTGATCCGGGGGTTATCGGCAATCACCCGTGAGACCGTTGAGGGAGAGACTTTGGCTCTTTTCGCAATATCAGTAATGGTTACACGCATTCCAATCACCCTCAATGCAAACGTTTGTCCGCTTATAGCGTAGCATTTTTTTACCACATAATCAATAGTTTTTCGCCCTTATTATACCAAAGACTTGGCATTCCTGGTAAGTTTTCCATGAAATAATTTTATTTCCATGTTTTTAGCTGGCTATTTCCAAAATCATTGCGGTAAAATTAAGACCGAAAATATAAAAAAGCCCGCTCTTTTTGGGCTTTTAAAATATTTACCGTTTCCCACCTGTTCCAAGCTGGTCGACGCTTAACGCACCAGCGGCAATCCGTGGCGACCGATATGATATTGGTCTCTTTTTCCTGCTGGTAATGGCTGGTGATAACAGTCTTAGTATTCAATCCCCCGACGGGCGCTGATGCCCTGCGCGTAGGGGTGTTTCACCGCCCGCATCTCGGTGACTAGATCAGCCAGGGCCACCAGTTCCGCCGGCATCGCCCGGCCGGTAAGGACCAGTTCAACATGGGCGGGTAAGTTTACTGCCAATGACCGGACTTGTTCAAGAGGCAACAAGCCCAGGTTCACCGCATGGCTGATCTCATCGACCACCACCAACTGATCCCCCCCATGGACTGCTTTTTTCACATCAGCCCACCCTTGCGCGGCCAGGGCCAGCTCCTCCGCATCCGGTGCCCGGTCAATCAGCCAACGACCCGAGCCGTATTGCCGACAGGCAATTCCAAGCTGCTGTAGGATCCGGGCTTCACCATTATCCTGCTCGGTCTTCAAAAATTGAAAAACAGCGACGCGAAGACCGTGCCCATGGGCACGGACCGCCAGGCCAACCGCGGCCGTGGTTTTTCCTTTTCCATCTCCCGTATAAACTTGGATCATAAGATCAAATCAACCTCTTCTCCACACCCGGCGCAGTGCCGGTTTTTGACTCCATCAAGTTTCACCCCGTAAGCTGACCGCTCTACCAATACCGCTCCGCACCGGGGACAATCCGTCCTACTATACACGGGATCACCAACATTGCCAATATAGACATAGTCCAGTTTTTCCCGGGCAAGACGATAGGCTTGTTCCAGGGTCGAGAGCGGAGTCGGCGGAATATTCAGGCGGTATTGGGGAAAATACCGGGAAAAATGGAGGGGAATCTTCCCATCCAGATCAGCCAAAAAACCGACCAAATCCTCGATGGCGTCGGGGCCATCATTCTCCCCCGGAATTAAAAGACTGGTTACTTCCAGGTGGACCCGGCCGACCAGTTGTTCAGCGGTTTTTCTGACCGGCGCGAGCCGACCCTCGCAATGTTTTTGGTAAAAAGCATCCGGCCCTTTCAAGTCGAGGTTGACCCCATCAAGATAGGGCAGTAATTCTTTTAACGGTTCAGGATTGAGGTACCCGTTGGTCACCAGGACATTTTTCAACCCCTGCCTGCGCGCGAGACGAGCCGTGTCAAATATATACTCAAACCAGACCAGTGGTTCAGAATAGGTATAAGCAAGGCCGATATTCCCTTGCACCTTCGCCCCCACGGCCAGCGCAACCAGTTTTTCCGGAGAAATGAACTCCGTGTCCGCTTCGTCGTGGGCAATTCGCCAGTTTTGGCAGAATTGACAGCGTAGATTACACCCGACCGTTCCCACGGATAAGACGAGGCTTCCCGGGTGAAAATGGTAGAGCGGCTTTTTCTCGATCGGGTCCAGCGCTAAGGCGGAAACTTGGCCGTAATTCACTGTATACAGCTCTTTCCCACGGGCGACCCGGCCCCGGCAACGGCCGCTCTCCCCTTCATCCAGGCGGCAAGCCTGGGGACAAAGGGTGCAAAGGACTTTCCCGTCGGCCAATACCCGGTAATAAGTGGCTTTTCTTTCCGTCATCAGACCACTCCTTCCCCGGTACCTTCCGGAACCAGTTTCGACTAAACGTATCTAACCACTTCAAACCGTTCCAATTCCACCGGTTCGCGCGGACCAATTCCTGCTTTCCGTTTCGCAATGGCCAGTTGCTCTTCGACGGTTTCGACCCCCTCTAAATTGGGTAAGAGTAGCCCCATTTTCCCTCCGCTGCGCACAATAACCCCATACTTTCGCGGATCAAGTTCCGCGGGTCCCGCCACTGGTTCGGGGGGGTGAATCCGGTCGACCGAATATACCAAATCCGAGAGCTCATCGGCTTGAACCGGATCAAACCGGGAATCGTGCAGCGCCGCCGCGATGGCATTATGCCTGATCTCCTCAAGAAATGTCGGCTGGGTCGGAAAGACAGTCCCAATACATCCCCGCAGCGTACCATGTTTTTTAATCGAAACGAAAGCGCCCGCCGGCTGCAGTGCTTCGGGGGGTAAGTCCCACTTATCGGTTGCGAATGCGTTCCCTAAAAGATGGTTCTCCACCGTTTGGCGGGCCAGACGCACAAAGGGCGATTCGGCCGCCCGGCGAGTGCGAAGCTTTTCTTGCCGCCGCTGGCGAAGGACCGAAAGGAGGCTGGATTTGGGCTCATCTTCGCCTTTTGGTTCAAAGCTGACCACGCCATAACCAACCCCAAAGGGTCCTTCGTAACTTAACACTTCCGTCTCCACCTGCCATCCGTCAAAGACACCCAGTAACATCAGGAGGGTCCGGAATCCACATTCGGCTGCTTTCTCCACCATGACTGGATCAAGGTCAAAGAGGGCTGCACGGTTTTGCGCCTGTAATAACGCCATCAGCGTCTCATCGAACTCTTTCCCCCGTGGGTCATAGCCCGCCGGTGCCCCTGGTTGTAGACAGTGGGAAAGATCACCACTGGCAATCACCCCAATCCGCCGCGGTGACTTCTGCACCGCCCGCCCGATCGCCACTCCCAACTGATACTGTTCTAACCAGGGTAAGAGCGACATCCCGGTCGCCACCAGTTTGATCGCATCATCATCGGCTAAAAAGGAGAGGGGAACCACCACGCCATGGTCCAAATCCGCGCCCAACCCGTAACCGGAAAGATCCTCCGCCGTCAGTTGCAGACAGGGAATCTTCTCCTTTTGGGCTTCGCTGGTGATCGCGACGGCCAGTTCCTGATCAACCTCCCATTCCCAGTTCCGATCCGAACCGAAACGGGCCAAATCCCCCTTTAACCGCTGTCCGCCCCGGATCGCCAGCCCATCCTGGAAAACCGGCCCGTGCGGCGAAAAAATCAGGATCGTCTCTAGTTTCAGCGCCGCCAGACGCTCCGCCAGGTGCTCCATGGCTGTAACCGTTTGGCGCGCTTTTTTCGTCTCTTCCCTACCGATCTCGGCCCGAATAATCGGCGGGTGCGGAACCAAAGCACCGTAGATTAACACAAAGCTCCCCCCTTAATCCAGGTAGTACTTTACTTCTATCCAGTATCCTTTCTCCGCCGATGGATAGAATCCTCCCCAGGGGGCCAGCCCTATGGTCCAACGGAACCGACGCTGATGCCCCTGGAGGCGGGCGGCCCATCCGCCGGTTAGTTTTCCTTCATTCCATTTCCCAAACAACTCCATCCGGAGGATATAAGGTGGGGTTAAATCCTGCCACCGCAGGCCAAAGCGCCAATCGGCCGCCGGTAATTCATCCTCCTCTTCTTCCGGTAAAGGAATCTCGGCCACAACCGTCTTGGCCGCGGAACACAGCCAACTAAGCTTGTATTCCCGGGTGGAAGGGTAATCAAAGATTCCGGTCATCTGCAATTTACCGCCGGTTTCCCCACTACCGTGGTTTTGCTGATTATAACCGCAGTTCCCTTCAAAATGAGCATTATTACCAATCTTCCACTTCCATTCCAGGCGAAGAGACCGGTAATAATAGTTTTTCCAGGCGTTGTCCGGATAAACCCGGACACTCTCCGCCCAACGGCCAAGAATAGTATGGGGCGCATACCGCAGCATCACCTCGTTACTGACGGCGGTTTTGACAGAGGATCTCTGCGGGGAGGGATAAGTTTTTGCCTCTCGCGTTAGTTCACCTTTCCATTGGAGAGATGGCAGCAACCGCCACCGCAACCTTGAACCAATCAGCTGCCAGTCATAATCCTCCAGAGTACCACCGCTATTTACCCGGCGCCATTCGCCCGTGCCCCAAATCCGCAAAGCCCACGGCTGCGCCAGTGTTTTCTCCAGCGCCACCTCCGTCCAACGAAAATCACAGGTCGGTGCCACCGCATACCGTCCAGCCAGGTCCCACCACCAGTCACGCTCGATTCTCCGTCTGAATTGCGTCTTAAAATAAACAGGTTGGGTCGGCGCCGCATTGTTTCGCCACCGCAGGTCATTGGTCCAACGAAAAGCCGGAGTATAATAACCCCATCCGCCACCAACCAGGATCTGCGCTTGCTCCTCTGCCCATTTATACTTTATCGCCAACGGGTCAAGACGCCATTTTCCATCAACAGGCAAGGGTAAGGCCAAAAAGATTAATACTACTAACACCCGGAAAACATTGGCTCTTGGTTTCAAATTCCCACCCCCACATGGGTCTGGAAAGATTTACTATTCTCTTCTATGTTTCCCTGTTTTTTCCTTCTGTTTTATCTTCACCAATATGCCGGTCTAAGTATGTTACGGGTAAAGCACATCCATAAACCGCGGCTCACTCCGGTGATATCACTATTCTTCATCGTCTACCCTCCCCGAAGTTTTATTGGGCAGCCGCTTCGCCTGATCAATCGCATCTCTGTCTGACGTACCCCAAAAAAGGCGCTGGTCAAAAAATTTCGACCAGCGCCTCTTCTTTACATAGAACAGTATAAGAAATTAGTCTTTTTTATCCCGCGATTTGCTCGCCAGAGGAGAGATTCTCGTGTTTCTTGGTAAAGTTCAAAAAGACTCCTAGAAGGACCAGAGCCACAACTATACCGATGGGATAAGAGATTGACACCGGCAGTTTAAAACCTTCCGGCGCCTGGAGGATATATGTGACAGAAACGGCACTCATAAAAGTGGCCGGGATCGTTACAATCCAATGGGCAATTTTACTCTTCGCAAGATAAACCCCGGACGCCCACAGAGCGATCATGGCTAAAGTCTGATTGGACCAGGCAAAATACCGCCAGATAATATTAAAATCAATCTGCGAGAGAACAGCACCAACGGCAAATAACGGCACGGCCACATATAACCTGGTAGAAACAGGCTTTTGGTCAATGTTGAACCAATCGGCAATGGTCAACCTAGCGCTTCGAAAAGCCGTATCTCCCGAAGTAATTGGGCAGACAATAACACCAAGGATGGCCAAGACACCGCCGACGCCACCCAAGAGGGTGATGGAGATCTCATGAACCACTCCACCCGGTCCGCCTTTCCCCAAAGCGGCGGACAACCCGGCGGTTCCATTATAAAAAGCTAACCCAGCTGCAGCCCAGATTAAAGCGATTACTCCTTCAGCAATCATCGCCCCATAAAAGACTCGCCGTCCGTATTTTTCATTCTGAATACACCTCGCCATCATCGGCGATTGGGTGGCATGGAAACCACTGATCGCGCCGCAAGCAATGGTCACAAACATCAGTGGCCAAATCGGTAGTCCATTCGGATGAAGGTTGGCCAGGGTCAATTCGGGGATTTTGTATCCTTGCATGAGAATCCCACCAGTAATGCCTACGGCCATAATAATCAGGATAATGCCAAAGAGCGGATAAAAGCGGCCGATGATCTTATCAATCGGCAAAATGGTCGCGAAAAAGTAATAAGCCAGCACCACAACCAGCCAGAAATTCATCGTTAAAGACTCGGGAGTAAGGTTGGCCAATAATTGGGCAGGACCAGTCATAAACACCGTTCCAACTAAGACTAGAAGGATCACGGAGAAGACCCGCATCACATTTTTCATCGTCGAACCCAGGTACGTTCCGGTAATCTCAGAGACACTGGCACCATTATTTCTCACCGAAAGCATGCCTGAGAAGTAATCGTGGACTGCACCGGCAAAGATACAACCAAAGACAATCCAGAGAAAAGCTACCGGGCCCCATAAAGCCCCGGAAATAGCGCCGAAGATCGGTCCCAAACCCGCAATATTCAGCAGTTGAATCAGAAAAATCTTTTTCCAATCAAGCGGGACATAATCAACCCCGTCATTGTTGGCCAGCGCCGGAGTAGTTCTGGCCGGATCAGGTTTGAAAATCCTTTCTACTAATGCCCCATAAGTAAAATACCCGGCAAGCAGTAGGACCAATGATAGTAAAAAAGTAAACAATCTAACCCCTCCTTAATTTATAAGAACTGCCAGATATAAGCATAAACCTGGAACCAAAAAAGGGAGGAGTTTTGGGCCAAAATGTTAAAATTGATGTCCAATCTGTATAAAATAATGTTCTAATTTGTTAGAAATCGAATAACACCCGAAATTCTTTGATCTTGTTTCTACTGATTACAATCTCTTCTTTTTCATAACCCTTCATCTTTAAAAGATAAGAATGGTTAAACCAGGGTAATATCTCCTTAATATGTTCAAGATTAACAAGATAACTCCGGTTCACCCGCATGAACTTATCATCGGAAAACTTCTGTTCAAAATAGGATAGGGGGTGATTAGTTAGGTAAGTTTCGCTTAGGGTACAAACTCGGCTGTTTCGATCAGCAGTGGTGATAAAGACGATCTGATCTATTTCAACCAGGATCACCCGATCACCGTTCCAAATGGAAAGCTTTCGTATTTCACCGGCGATCCGCGCGACTTTATTACGGGTATCATCCGAAGCGTAACGGCGCGAACTCTCGATCTGATTCCGAATTCGAGTGAGGGCTGTACGTACCCGCTCCGCCTCGAAGGGCTTCAATACATAATCCAAAGCATTAAGTTTAAAAGCCTCAATAGCGTATTCATCATAGGCCGTGGCGAACACGATCTTTAGATTCTTTCGCAGCCGTAAGAGCTCTCGGGCTAAACTGATTCCTTCAATATCACCGAGGTTTATATCGATAAAAGCGGCATCAAATTCATGGACAGCAACAGTCTCCAGCGCCTCCCGCCCGTTTTTTGCTTCCCGGATTTGCAAAGCCTCGCGCGGCGACGATGCCTCCTCGATTAAATAGCGCAACTCCTTTCTGGCCGGCGTCTCATCATCAACGATTAGCAGTTTCAGCATTGAGAAAATCCACCTCCACCCAGTCTGGAATTATTAGCATGACCTCAGTTCCATGCTCTTTCCGGCGAATTCTTAATCCGTATTCTTCACCATACAGTTTTTGTAGGCGTTTCTGCACATTAATTAAGCCCACACATTTTTCGGGCATTTGATCCCTATTTAGCCTCGTGATCATCTCCTCGCTGATTCCAACACCCGTATCTTCAATGAAGATCTGAAGTTCGGCATTGGTCTTCCGGGCAACAATCGATACTACGCCGCCATTCTCTATTGGTAAGACTCCATGTTTAACCGCATTTTCCACCAATGGCTGTAAAATAAAGGGCGGCACTAAGAAGCCTCTAACCTCGTCGGGGACATCGACAATCACTTTCAGTCTCTCTTCGAATCTGGCCCTTTCCAATTCCAAATAGGCCTTGATCATCTTTAACTCCTCATCCAAACGGATAAAACGGTCCGTATGGGCCAAGGTATTCCGAAAATAAGTACTAAGACTAATCAACAATTCTCTCGCCCGCTGCGGTTTGTCCCGGCAGGCGGAAATAATCGTATTCAACGCATTAAATAAAAAATGCGGGTTAATCTGAGATTGTAAGGCCTTTAACTCTGCTTTCTGCCGCAATTTTTTATGATATTCGATCTCCGCCAATTCCAATTGGGTAGAAAAGAGCCTGGCCAATCCTTGGGCTAATGTGATATGAACATCAGAAACGGCATTTTCCCGGTCCAAGTATATTTTGAGCACGCCTTTCACTTCTTCCCGCTTCCATAAAGGAACGATCACCGCCGACTTTAGCTTGCACTTCTGGTCGGAACAGGCAATCTCCGTTTTGGTGTTGGCGACAACCATCGCCCCTGTTTTAATAGCTTTTTTCGTCAAATCGGTCCGGATCGGAGTCTGCGCCAGATGATGATCCGCGCCGACACCGGTATGGGCTAAAATCTGCTTACAGTCGGTAATCGCTACTGCAGAAGCACCGGACATTTGCAGAATAATCTTCACCACTTCATTAATTTCCGGATTGTCAAGCCCTTTACGTAAATAGCCAAGACACCGTTCGGCGATGTCCAAAGCCAGTTTAGTTTGGAGAGCAGCCTCTCTTTCCTTTTCCTTGTAAATCCCATCAATAAATCTTACAAACAAAGAAATTCCTAACGGATTAAAGACTACCATCGGGACCCATAGGATCTTCACCAGCTCCCAGGCTTCAGAAGAAGGTTTAGCCAAAACCAGAATGATCCCCATTTGCAGAATTTCGGCAAACATTCCGGCCAAATAGGCATAAAGCCAGTTATTTTTCATTTTCTTAAAACGTTGTGAAGCTGCTCCACCAACCACCCCTTCAACAACTGTTGCCACGCCACATGCCACAGCAGTAAAACCGCCGATATCAATGGCCCAACGGTGCAACCCCGCGATGCAGCCCGCTACCAAACCCACCAAAGGCCCGCCAAAAAGCCCGCCGACCATGACACCGACAATTCTCGAGTTGGCTAGGGCGCCTTTTACAGAAACGCCTGTATAAGTCGCTAAGATACCAATCATCCCAAAAACTGTGGCCATTTTTATTTTGTTGACCAAGGCGTCATTCCTACCGGTCACCAAATTCTTAAAGATCTCTGTTTTCGACAGAAAATAGGCGATCAGCAAGAGCAGACTCATATTACTAAGGAGGTTCTTTAAAACATAACCGATCGTCACTGCTTTCGACCCCTTATATCATATTTTCGCTGACATCTGAAGACCGTATATTTTATTGCGGTAATAATTTCTACTATCATTATACTATATTCTATTTATCACTAAATAAAATAAATAAACACTCGGATCATTTACTCCGCGTCTTCTAATTCGTGTTGCGTAGGGCCGACTATGGACTTTCACCGGATAGACGGTGCCATGCTGGGCACAGGAAAAAACCCCTTTCTTTTTCAAGAAAGGGGTTTGATTTAATATTATCTCACTCCACAATATCTTGTTGAATATATTCTTCCGGTTCAACAGGAACCTCAGGCACACCGGGGGCTTTGCCACTAGCCCCGAAAAGCCGCATCTTGGCCCGCACCTCTTCCATGAGGGCTTCCCGGGCTTCACCCAGGTATTTGCGGACATCAACGGTTTTCGGATCTGCTTTAAATACTTCATGAATCCGCTCGGTAAAACTCTTCCCCAGTTGGGTGTGGACATTAATCTTGCAGATCCCCGCCTTAACCGCTTCGACCACGGCTTCATCGGGGACTCCTGAGGCACCATGCAAGACCAGAGGAACAGAGACCCGTTCACGAATGGCTTTGATCCGTTCAATATCAATCTTGGCCTCTTTCAGCTTCATCTTATGCATGTTACCAACCGCAATCGCCAACGAATCCACATTGGTCTGTTCGACAAAGGCTACAGCTTCTTCCGGACTAGTCATGTAATTTTTTAGTTCTTCCAGCGTAATTCCGGTTGGATCCTTCGGGACACGCCCTAGTTCCGCTTCAACCGGAACCCCAACGGCATGGGCCGCTTTCACTACTTCGCGGGTAATCCGCACGTTCTCGGCAAACTCTAATTTCGATCCATCATACATTAAGGAGGTAAATCCAGCCCGGAGACAACGCATATTATAAACAAAATCGACCCCGTGGTCCAGGTGCAAAGCAACCGGTACGGAAGCTTTGGCGGCCAAACTCTTGACGATCGCCGCCATCTCTTCGAGACCACCATGTTCAGCGCCGCCTTGACTAACCTGTACAATAACCGGTGCATTCTCTTTTTCCGCCGCCATAACAATACCCTGCGCCATTTCCAGATTGTTGGCGTTAAAAGCGCCGACCGCGTAACCTTTACTACGGGCATCTAATAACATACCCTTGGTGCTAACTAAAGACATCTTCGATCACTTCCTTATCCAACTCATCGCCTTTTAACAGCCGGGCTTATTGCGCTGCCGCCAAGGGCAACGCAACAAGCCTCTTTCATCTCGGTATCATAACCGGTTGCACATAGGGTAAAGGGTGCGAAAAAGTTAGTCTAAATCGGCTATGAGGTCGTTTAGACCTTTTCGACAAACTCTTCCAACAGGCGCATATCACCGGAGAAGCCCTTTGCCGTCGTGACAGCTGGTGGATAGTCCACAAACTCGTCAGCAGTGAGCCCATGGGCATAGTAGCCTTGCCGGAAATAAGGAATCTTGATCAACTGGGCTAAGATATCATCCGGAATATCCTCGCCTTTATGGCTTTCCAACGGCTCTTCTTCATAGAGCTTGAGGAAATCACCGATCATTTCGGGATTCATCGTATAGACGATGGGTTCGCCGGCCATCTTCTCAATATGCCAGACTTTGAGTTTATTGTCGACGGTCGGACCGGGCCGGGCCGAACACAGCAGCAGTTTACTTTCGTAACCTTTCTGCTCAAGGATACGGAGGGATTTTTTACAAACAGCCAAGCCAGCCCAGTGCCGAACCGCTAGATCATCCAGATCAACTCCGGCCGCTGCGGCCTGCTCTTTAAACTCTTTCGCTTCTTCAAAGCGCCCGAGCATCATGGTGATCACCGAACGCCATTGCGAATAGTCAACACCATTCGCTTCACCCAGCTCTTTGCCGATCCGTACCGCTTCGGCCACCGCTAAAATCTGGGGTACGGTAAAGCAAACGGTCGCGTTGGTCGAGATCCCTAAAGCGGTGAGCAGCATAATGTTGTAAACGCCTTGCTTGGTCGCCGGCGATTTAACCATAATATTGGGCGAAAGGGCTTTAAGACCAATCCCTTGCCGTAGCATCTCTTGGGTGTCGGTAATCAGCCTGGGATCGACCTGGGCACTTACGTGACCGTATTTGTAGTTGGAATGCTCAAAGATGGGCATGTATTTCTTAACGCCCTCAGCTGTAATCTTTGTATAGGTCATCCAGGCCTGTTCTTCCAGGGAAGCACCGGGATGTTTCTCTTTAATCTCCTTAATCCACGGCTTGCAGGTTTCCGGAATCCAATCCAAGGTTTCCCGGGTAAGACGAGGGTTAGTGGTCACACCACGAATCACGGAATCTTCCGGTTTTTTCTCATTATAGAGTTTTTCCAGCCATCCGGCAAATTTCTCTCTCTTTTCCGCCGGAAGTTCACTCAAGAACTTTTCTTTCCAAGCCGAATAAACCAAGGGCGAAGCATCCCACCACACCTCAAAATCGTCACTGATCGCCTGCAGTCGCTCGAGGGGGCTTTTGTCAAAAGACATGTACATTCCTCCTTATCTGTTTTAATCTAAACTACCTAAACCGAGCAGCTTATCCATCTCTTGATACTCCTCGGCGGTCGGAACCTTGTGGTGCCACTCTACTTTGTTTTCTGCAATCGGTAAACCTTTGCCCTTAACAATCTTCGCGATGATCACCGATGGTTTGCCAGGAATAAACGGTACGGCACTTAGCGCCTCATCGATCTGGTTATAGTCATGACCATCAATCTCCCGGACGCCCCAGCCGAAACTGGCCCATTTATCGGCGAGCGGCTCGATGTTCATCACTTGATCAACAAAGTTGCTGACTTGGAGATTGTTCTGGTCGACGATCGCCACCAGGTTGTCCAACTTATAATGGGCGGCTGACATCGCGCCTTCCCAAATGGAGCCTTCCTGGGTCTCGCCATCGCCCAATATGGTATATACTTTGTAATCCTTCCGATCGACCTTCGCCGCCAGCGCCATCCCGATCCCGATATTGAAGCCATGGCCAAGCGAACCGGTATTCGCCTCCACGCCCGGGAGGTCCCGTTCGGGATGACCACCTAACTTCGTATTCAACTGGCGACAATAAGTCTTGAGTAACTCCTCATCGAAAAAGCCTTTCTTGGCTAAGATTGGATATAAAGCCAAGCAACTATGGCCTTTACTTAAGATCAACCGGTCCCGTTCCGGCCAGGAAGGATTCTGCGGGTCATATTTCATGTGGCGGGAGTACAATACCCACATCACATCTGTAATCCCTAATGCCGGTCCTAAATGCCCGGTTCCCGCCCTGGTAGCCATCTTGATCGCTTCTTTCCGAACCTCAGCTGCTTCCTCCTGAAGGCGATTCAATTCTTCCGCAGCTAACATTGGCAACCCTCCCGTTCGTGTCGGTATAAAATCGGCCGATAAATATTTAAAACTGCCGGAAACTCCAACGCATCTCCTACCCCATCATTAGCGGTAAATCGTTCTTGTCTAGTACAGTTAACCCTGCTCGTCCGCTTGCGAAATGTTACAATATACTAATAGTAAAAATCAGCCCTCTCCTGGTCCAATTACTGCAACAACTAATGCAAGATCTTTAGCCCAAATTCTGGAGGAGTTCCCGGACAGATTCAAAACTAGTGGGTTACGATCAGTTTTCCAGTTCACATTCATCCTGACCCATCCCCAGTTTAGCTGGCCCCTTTTTGCAAAAGGGGTGAAAATATTCGACAAAACTCTTCGTAACTGATCCCGGCTTCCCCAATCTCCCGCGGATCAACTGTCCCTGGCTTACTGCCATGGTAGTCGGAGCCACCAGAAAGATAGAGCCGGTCTCCGTATTTTTTTCTGATCTCCTGTTCGATTTCTTCCACCGTATTATGCCCTTTGTAGCTGGTTTTGTTGTAAGTGTACCGTGCTTCGATCCCATCGAGCCCGTGCTCGATCAAGCGCTCGATATACTCATCCCGGGTCATTCTTCCTAAACCCGGCGCTTCAACCACCTCGTCAATCAGGTGAGGGTGCGCCAAGAACGCCATCCCCCCACAGGTGTGGATTAATTCGATCGCACGGAGCGGGTCGATTTTTTCGCGTCGTACATTGAGCGCCGGATCATTCTGCACCATAATTTTGGCGGCACCCCAGCTTTCGGCATAACCTTTCTCCGCCATCTTCTCGAAGATAAACTTTCTTTGTACCTCTTCCGGATCCCGCTGGTGGGTCACCCCCTGCTCATCCGTATAGCGCAAAATCTCCTGATCATAGTCGATGGGCATTCCTTTACTGGTCAGAATGGTACAGAGTTTACGATAGGCCTCGCTCTTACTCAATCGGGCCCGTTCCATCTCCGCTTGGACCGCCGGATGTGACCAGTCCAGTTCATAGCCGAGAATATGAACATCGTTCACATAGGTGTCGGTAGAAAATTCATAACCCCGCAGCAGGACTAATCCTTTCTGCTTCGCATAGGAATCAAGATCAACCGTTTGGCCGTTCACCGTTACTGTCTCTAGGGGCACAATATCATGATCGGTAATGGCGATGGCCTTCATACCCAAACGCACAGCCCGGTCAATTAATTCCTGTGGAGTGTTGTTTCCGTCGGAGCGATCGGTGTGACAATGCAGATCACATTCATACCTTTCTTGGCGTCCAGACCTCATCAAAACAACCCCTCCTTTGCCTTTTTATCCGTTATTGCTTGCGGTACTCACGGTCGATTTCGTCGATTAAATCCACTTTCGGTTGAGAACGGCCACCGGCAAACTCGGAATCTAACCAAACATCCACCAGCTTGTTGGCGAGGACATTCCCGATAACCTGCGCCCCAAAGGTAATAATCTGGGCGTTATTACTTTTACGCGCCCGTTCCGCCGAATGAACATCATGACACGTCGCCGCCCGCACCCCGGGAATCTTATTGGCAACAATCGCCATCCCCAATCCGGTCCCACAAACGAGGATCCCCCGGTCAAACTTCCCTTCCATAATACTGACAGCGACCCGACGGGCAATCTCCGGATACAAGACCGTTTCTCCTTTATCACAGCCCATATCTTCGAACTCCACACCGCGCTCTTTCAAGTGGGCTTTGATCGCCTCTTTCATTTCGTATGCGTTCTCATCGCAACCAATTGCTATTCTCATTTCGACTCCTCCGTTTCTAAAAGCTTTTTCGCTTCAGTGATAATGTGTTCGGAAGTCAAGCCAAAGAACGCGAAGAGATCTTCTTCCGTACCGGGAATACCATAGCGGTCGCGGACCCCCATGCGCCGCACCGTAACCGGGTAATGTTCGCTGGTCACTTCGGCCACCGCGCTTCCTAGACCGCCAATAATATTGTGTTCTTCCACGGTGAGAATCCGTTTTGTTTCGGCCGCGGCCTTAAGCACCGCCGCTTCATCAAGGGGTTTTACCGTGTGCATATCCAAAACCCGTGCATTAATGCCTTCCTGCGCCAACTGGTCAGCCGCCTGCATCGCCTCGTATACCAACCGGCCATAGGCAATAATCGTCAGGTCGTTTCCTGCCCTGATTTGGCGGGCCTTTCCGATCACCACCGGCTCGTCACACCGAATATGCGGTTCATTGGCGGTTCCCCGGATCCGTAAATATGCTGGTCCATCGTAATCAATCAATGCTTCAACCATCCGGTAAGTGGCGGCACCATCAGCGGGGATCAACACCGTCATGTTTGGAATTGCCCGCATTAAAGCCACATCCTCCAGGGCTTGGTGGGTCATCCCAAGCCAATCCGAACTGAACCCGGCGTTAGTTCCGACGATCCGTACGTTTAAGTTAGCAAAAGCTATATCGGTCCGGATTTGCTCACAGGCCCGCATCGTCAAAAAGGTCGCATAGGTTGAAATAAATGGGACCTTACCGCAAAAAGCCAATCCAGCAGCAATACTCATTGCGTTTTGTTCGGCAATCCCAACATTGATCGCCCGTTCAGCGGCTTCTTTACGAAAAGCACCAAACCGGGACTCCGAATCAGCTGCCACCGAAAAGACCCGCTCATCCTTCAGGCCAAACTCGGTAATGGCTTCACTAAAGGCTTTTCTTGTCGAAAGGTCACTAGTTAGATCAATCGCCATTGGAGTACCCCCCTTCCTCTGAGAGCTGGAGAGCTGCAAATAAGTGCAGCTCTCCCCAATCAATTCACCGGACAAACTTAAGCTCTGTTGGTGAACTTACGTTTTTCATCCGGCACAACGATATCAAACTTCTTGACTTCCTCGAGGAAGTTAGCCAAGGCTTGACCAGCCTTCGCAAAGTATTTCTCACCCTTCTCCTTGGTTGCCCGTAAGGGGTTACCAATCGTTGCGGTGTCGGAATACTCATGGTGCTCCATGGGAACCCAGATGTTCTCAGCACCCATGAAGGTGACCATCCCCGAACCGTCGTGTTTGCTAAAGGCCGGACCCATCCAGCGCGGAGCATGGGTGCGGTCTTGTTTCGCTTTGCTCATGTCAACGGAGGCAGGGTTGTAAGCCCAAGCGGTACTGGTCTCAACCTCACCCGCGTGCCAGCCCGGAGTCTCTTCCGGCGGACCCTCAAAGATGTCACCAACCAGGGAGTATTGACGCTCGGTCGGGGTCTTGTACCAACAGACAAAGCAGTCGGTCTCGTAACGGATCCGACGGAGAACGTCGTCGATGACTTTGGAGTTACTACCGTGGTGGCTAACGAAGACGATTTTGTTGAAACCATGGTAGATCATGCTCATCGCCAGGTCGTAAACGACTGCCCGGTAGGTGTCGCCCGACAGGGTCATGGTTCCGGTCCCCTGTTTCACTTCACCCATGTGGTGCGGGGAGTATCCAACCGGAATCAGCGGTGTATAGCAGGTCTTGGCGATCGGTGCCGCCGCTTCAACCACACCCATGGTGGTAAAGCTGTCGGTCCCGAGCGGACAGTGGGCACCGTGTTTTTCGGTCGAACCCATTGGGATCATGATTACGTCGTTGGTCTTGAGGTATTCGCCTACTTCGTCATAACCTTTTTCAGCGATGTTCCATAAGTCTGTTCTTGCCATTTGTTTGCCTCCTTAATTTGTTTTTGGTTTATTGCTTTAGATAAACCCTAGCTCTTTGATGTTCGCCTCCAGGGTGGCTTTCTGCTCGGCGCTCAGCGGACGTAAGGGATGCCGCGGGTCGCCACCGGTGTAGCCCGCCAGGTCCATGGCGCTCTTGACGGCCGCAACACCACCAAAACCGGAGACTTTTTTGTTTAAGTCGACAAGCTTGGTGTTAAGCTTCTCAGCTTCTTCAAGGTTGCCGGCCTTAAAGGCTTCGTAAAGCTCGGCACAGGCGTCGGGGAAGACGTTGGCCAGGGATAACACACCTCCAACACCACCGGCTTGCAGCAGTTCCAGGAAGAATCCAGCCGAGCCGGCCAAGAGGTAGAAGTCTTTCCCTTGTGCTGCTTCTAAGTATTTCTGGTAGTTGCCGCGGGAACTGTCTTTCATCCCGACCACGTTGGGGTGGTCGGCCACGCGCCGGATAACTTCAGGGCTGATCAGGATGTCCGCCGCAACCGAAGGGTTGTTGTATAGTAAAACCGGAACGGGCGAGGCGTCGGCCACTTTGACGATGTAGTCGGTTAAGGCGTCGTCGTCCATGTATTTCCGGAAAAAGTGGGGCATCAAAAGACTGACGCTTTTGGCACCGATCTTCGCTGCTTCTTTCGTGATATCGATCGTTTCTTTGGTGCTCTCAGCAGCAGTACCGGCCATGACCACCTTGTCGGGAGCCGCATTGTCCACCACGGTTTGCAGGACTTTCAGGCGCTCTTCTACCGAGAGGGACTTGAATTCGCCGTTGGTGCCCAGTACGAAGTAACCGCGCAGTCCGGTCTGGTTCATCTTTTTGACGTTCTCGACGATCCCGTCGTAGAGGATTTCGTCGTTCTTAAATGGGGTGACCATCGGGGTGAATACACCCGCTAGTTGTTCTTTGATTGTCATTTTCTTTAAGTACACCTCCCTATTTGGTTACCATGTCGAGATAGCTTGCTACCACCCGGTCGATGAATGCTGGGTCGTTGATGTGGGCATCCACCTCCTCTACATCTATCGAAGGGGCAATCTTGGCTTTGAATGTCTTGATAAAGGCCTGATTGCCAACGGGATCCCACAGCTCGTGGCCTTCACGATTAGGGAAGGAAAACCCTCTTAACGGCAGTAAGACTTTGACCGGTCCCCGTACTTTGCTGAGTTTCGCCGCCAAAAGCTCGGCAACGGCTTCCAGTTCTTCCGGGGTAAGCCTCACCAAGGTTAAAGTGGGGTTGTGGACGATGTAGGGCCGTTTTTGGTACTCCGGACTTAAACTGTCCACCGGACCCTGAACGGTGTATTCGATGCTACCAGGTGCAATTATCTGGGGAAGGCCGGCCTGGGCCGCCGCTTCTAATCGGTAGTCTTTGATCGAACCGTGAAGTCCACCCACCAGCCGGTCAGCCAGTTCGTGGAGGTTGATGTCGAGAACGCCTCCGAAAAAACCCTCCCGAATCAGGTCCTCCATGGCGATCCCGCCGGTCCCGTTCTGGTGGAAGGCGATCACTTCGTAGCCTTCAGCCTCCAATAGCTGTTGCGCCCGCAGCGCACCAGGGGTCGTCGTCCCCAACATGGACATGGCGATGACGTTTTGGCTCTTAACATCTTTAATCTGACCAACATTATTCTTTACCATTCCACAAATCGCCGCCGCCGCGTTCTCAAAAAGACGGGTGATTAACGTGTTCACGCCTTGCACGTCGACCACGGAGTGCATCATCATGACGTCTTTCGTCCCCACAAAGGGGCCAAAGGTGGCCGTCCCCGAAGCGACAGTAGAGATCATGATCTTCGGAACGCCAAAGGGCAGGTTCTTCATGACCGCAGTACCGATGTTCGTCCCCTGGGCCCCGCCAAAACTGATCACCCCGGTAAATTTGCCCGCAGCAAACAGTTTCTGGGCCATGGTTTGCGCTCCCGCGATCATCACATCGATACACTTTCCTTTGTTTCCCGTGGCCACCAGCTGGTCGATGGGCATCCCACCCGCCTGCGCCACCTCTTCCCGGCGAACATCCGGGGTCAGTTTACGGGGAGGCGACAATACCCCGGTATCCATGACCAGGGTCTTGACGCCTTTCGCTTCTATGATCCGCTTTAGATATGCAGCCTCTTTTTCTTTGGTGTCCAAGGTCGCAATAAGTAGTACTGTTGGGTCCATCCGCGAGAACCTCCTTTGCAACATTTCAAGCAATAGCTAAATAGTGTCCCTTCGCACCTTGGTTTTCGTTTCGCGCAGCGGTAAACCTGCCTCCACAACAAGTCTTCCCCTGCTTTCTCCGCTTTATCGCGGGATTTTCGCGGCTCCAGTCTTGCTGTCTTGCTGTCTGACAAGTTCTGTGAAAAAAATATATGACGATCTATCTATAGATCTCTCAATGGAGTTGAATTCTTGTTTTCGGTTAATTATGTAAAAACCAACCAGATCGATTATGGTAAGATGATCATAATAAAAAGTTCCAATCTTGTCAAGCTGTCAGACTGCTTTACAAATGAATTAAATTAGTGTTTCGCTGTTTTAACCGACAATCCTTCTTTTTTTTGCTTATTTCAAGTAAATTATTGACCCAAGTTTAAGGGCGTATACCATCCAACAATGTGGAGACCGTTACCAAAGAATATCCTTGCCCCTGCAAGGTTTGGATGATCCGGTCTAGGGCTTGCACCGTTGGGACCGTCGGATGCATCAAAATGATCGCCCCGGGCTTAATTTTATCGACTACCCGGCGAACAATCACCTCTGGAGCCGGCCGTTGCCAGTCAATGGTGTCGATCGTCCACATAATCGTCCGGTATCCTAAATTTCCGGCAACCGCCACGATTCGATCGTTAAATTCACCGTAAGGCGGGGCAAAAAGCTTTGCTGGTTCGGTACCGATCACCGTGCCCAAAAGTTGGTTGTTCTCCACAATCAACCGCCGCAGTTCATCCCGGCTCATCTGGGCCGGATGTCCGTGGTAAAGACCGTGGTTTGCCACCTCATGTCCGGCGGCATGGATCTCCTTGACAAACTCGGGAAACTTTTTCACCCAGGCGCCGTCGAAAAAGAAGGTGGCTTTCACTCCCCTTTCTTGTAAGATCTTTAGCATCGCCGGAAGTTCCGCTTCCCCCCAGGCCACATTAATGGTTAAACTTGCTCTTTTTTGGTCGGTCGGTCCTTGAAAAACCGGCGCAAAATATTCTTTACTCACCGTCGCCGGGATGGCATAAGTGATCAAATTTAGGCGGGCACCAGGTTCGGCGGCTAAGATCGCCGCAACCGTCGCTTCAACATCAACCCCACGCCCATCTTTTTCGGGAATGACCTCACCGGTTTCCACAAAGTAACCGGCATTTTGCGGCGCAAGTGCATAGATCTTTGCCATTTCTGTAACGATGGTCCGAACTTCCCCCGGCAAAAGACGGGCCATCGACCTTCCTTCCAACATTACCCCATCTTTAACCCCGTACCACCGCCGCTGCAAAACAGACCACTGGGTAACAGCGACTGCACTAATCACCACCAACAACACCCAGCAGAAAAACCAGGTGATCTTCTTTCGTTCAAGGATAACGAGTTTCATGCTAAATCCCCCCTTCTTTCGGTTTAGACTGGTCCGCACGGGGTTTTGGAAACTGTCGTCCGGTATGGTCCGTATAGGTTTCGCCTTTATGGAGCAACTCCGAAATGGGCACGATGGAGAAACCTCGCCCTTTCAGAACCGGTAGGAGCCTGGCCAAAGCTTGCGGAGTGTTCTTACCAGCATTATGAAAGAGCACAATCGATCCCGGCTTGATCCGCTGGAGGATCCGGTCAAGCATAGCCTCGGCGGTCAAATCCTTCCAGTCTAAAGAGTCCACGTCCCAGATGATCGTGGTATAACCGCAGGCCCGTGCGGTTTCGATCACTTTGTTGTTATATTCGCCAAAGGGTGGACGGAATAAGGTGGGAGTTTGACCCGTAAGTTCCTTAATTAAATGATGGGTCCGGTTCAACTCGTGGGCGATCTCCCGTTCGCTTAAACTGTTCATATGGGGGTGGGTATGGGAATGGTTGCCCAGTTCATGGCCTTCCCCAGCGATCCTTTTCACCATCTCCGGGTATTTCTCTACCCATAGACCACAAAGGAAAAAGGTGGTCCGAACCTGGTTTTCCCGGAGAATGCGTAATAAATCCGGGGTCTGATCCGCTCCCCAAGTGGCATCGAAAGAGAGGGCTATCTTCTTTTCTTCCGTTCCCACCGCATAGATGGGGATGATCCGTTGTCCAAGCAAAACCGCGACTTGCTCTGCCGTATGGTGTAAAACCACCGGATGGGAAAAACACCAGAAGACGAAGGCTGCCAGTAAACCGATCCCCAGCGCTTTCCAGCGTGAAAAATAATAGACTCGCATCGGCCGATCCCTCGCTTGGTTTTTACATGTCCCTGCGACTACGCAAAAACCATCTCTTTATTCGGTAAAAAATATGTGCAAAAGCCACAAGCTAGAACTGGAAAAGAAATAGAACTGGAAAAGAAAACAGCCGAAAAAGAAAAAGGCTGTCCGTTAACACGAACAGCCTTTACCACCAAAAATATTATTTATCCAGGATGCTGGGTTGCTTCCCCCCGTACGATGGTGGCCACCCTTTCCATCACACCGGGCGGGCCTAGGATTTCACCGATCCCTTGCAGTTCTTTACGCATTTGACGGCTCCGTTCAGGTAATTCCAAAAAGAGGCGGACCTGCATCACTAGATCATCCACGGTCAACCCGTCTTGGAGCAGTTCGGGGACGATCTTTCGTCCTTTGATTAAATTAGGCAACGATACCATCACGGGCTGGTTGTTCTCTTTATTCTGCAAAAAGCGATAGAGCAGCGCCGACACGCTTGAAACCCGATACGTTACGATCATCGGTAAACCTAACAAAGCCGCCTCCAAAGTGGCCGTCCCAGAAGCAAGAATCCCTAAATCAGCCGCCGCCATCAAGTTATAGTTCTCTGCTGAGGGCTCCGTCTCCACCGCTAAGCCGGGATGTTGTTCCAGTAGACTCTGGACCAATGCTTGGTCGATCGTTGGTGCCACCGGTAGAAAAAACCGTAAGTCTTCCCGTGATGCGGCCAGTTCCGCCGCCGCCGCAAGCATCACCGGGAGCAAATTCCGTACTTCCTGTTTCCTGCTCCCAGGCATCAGCAGAATCACCTTCTCCGTCGGCGCCAGGCCATGCCGCTGCCGCCATTCTTCCGGTGCCAGCTGCGGTCGTACCCTGTCGACAAGGGGATGTCCAACATAAGTCACCTTTAAATTGTAATATCGCCGGTAATATTCGGCCTCAAAAGGCAACACCGAAGCAACGTGCGTCACACAACGGGCGAGGCGATCCGCCCGCCCTTTCCCATAGGCCCAAGCCGCCGGGGGAAAAAGACAAACCACCGGGATGGAAAGGGCCGCCGCCTGCTCGGCCAAGAGACGGTTGAACCCGCCAAAGTCAACCCAAACCACCACATCCGGTCGGTTTTCCCGTAAGAAGTAGGTAAATTCAGATAAACGACGTCTGAATACCCAGACTTTTTTTGCTGCTTCCCAAAAGCCGATCGTACTCTCCGCGGTTGGATCAAACATAATCTCGGCCCCGGCCGCCGCCATTAACGGACCGCCCATCCCCCAAATCTGGGCCTTTGGGTCTTGCTTCCGTATTTCCTGAATGAGCGACGCCGCGTGTAAATCACCGGAATGTTCCCCGGCAGAGATAAAATACTTCACCTTCGGGCCTCCTCTCGCCATTCCATTTTGATCACCCCCGGTGTAATCGTAAACCGGTCAAGCCGAACCGGCCAAGGAATATCCAGGGGAAATTCCCAGCTGATTTGGGGGGCGTACTCATTAAACAGTTCCACCCAAAGCGCAACGCCGGCTACTTTTAGACCTAAAGGTGCCAGACGTAGACTGCGGTCGGAGGCCCTTTCCAGCGAAGCGCCCGCACTAAAGGGTAAACGGTTTTGTCCAAACAGATCCAAAAACCCTTCCAGTTCGACCCGGCCCTCTTTTATAAAGACTGTGGGTTCAAGCTCCGGCAGATCCCGCCGCATCAGCGCGGTTAATTCCTCCTCCGATAGCTCAAGCCGCATGTGGGTCTCCGCAAGTTCCTGGAGGACAAACTCCCCTTGCCATAACAAAGCACTAAGGTCAAAACGCCCTCCTTTGCTGTGCAAAGCGATGTTGGTAAAGACCGGCCCCTGGGCAAATCCCAACCGGGCGGCGGAGAAGTCAACCGCGCCCACCTGTCCGTTCAAGAGATCCCCCAGACGCAGGGGGGCCAACTTCAGTTCTACCCCCTCCGCCACCCGGGCCTGCTCGATCAAGGTACGGGTGAACTTTTGCTGCACCGATGTCGTCAGGAGGGGGCTTGTACTGATAAGCCCTAAAGCCAAGAGGAGGAAGCCCACCCCAATACCGCGTTTACCCACCGTCTTCCCCCTTCATCTTTATCCTTTATTGAACGGAGAGCGCAAAAAGGCCTCGATGAATGGATCAATTTCACCATCCATCACCGCCTGAAGGTTCCCCGTTTCAACCTCTGTCCGGTGATCTTTCACCATCGTATAGGGACAGAAGATATAAGAACGGATCTGGCTGCCCCAGGCGATCTCCATCTGCTCGCCCTTAATCTGTTCAAGCTTGGCCTGTTGTTCCTTGCGGTACAACTCAGCCAGTTTCGCCTTTAACAGCCGCATCGCCGTGTCCTTATTCTGAAACTGGGACCGTTCGTTCTGACAGGCAACGACAATTCCGGTCGGGAGGTGGGTGATCCGCACCGCCGAATCGGTTTTATTAACGTGTTGCCCACCGGCCCCACCCGCCCGGTAAGTGTCGATCTTTAGCTCCTCAGGGCGGATTTCAATCTCAAATTCGTCATTAAACTCGGGTGTGATGTCCACTGACGTAAAAGAAGTATGTCGCCGCCCGGAGGCATCAAAGGGCGAGATCCGCACCAGACGGTGGACCCCCTTTTCGCCCCGTAAATTACCGTAGGCATTCTCCCCCTGAATAAAGAGGGTTGCGCTTTTAATCCCGGCCTCATCTCCCGGAATAAGCTCAATCAGGTCAACCTTGAAGTTCTGCCGTTCCGCCCAGCGGGTATACATCCTCAGCAACATACTCGCCCAATCCTGCGATTCAGTCCCGCCCGCGCCCGGATGAATAGACAGGTACGCATTGCTATGGTCAAACTCCCCCTTCAGAAGGGTACGCAGTTCGAGCTGGTCCACCGCAGTCGTCAACCCTTTAACGCCCCGCGCCACCTCGGCCACAACCTCCGCGTCGTCCTCCATGAGCGCCAGTTCCAGCAGCTCACCATTGTCAGCCAGCTGTTTTTCCAGGGTTTCAACCGCCTGAATTTCCTGCCGATAGCGGGTTAATTCTTGCAAAACCTGTTGGGCTTGTTGTTGATCCGCCCAAAAATCCGGAGCCGTCGTTTCGGCTTCTAATTCCTGCACCCGTTCCTTTTTCCGGTCGAGGTCAAAGAAATTCCCTCATTTTCGCAACGCGCGACTGTAAGTCGGCGATCTGGTTTTTTACTTCTGCCGGTTCAATCATCGCTTTTTGCCCCCTGTCTTCGTTGATTTGGTATATATTAAGCGCCACAACACTTTTTATACTTTTTCCCACTGCCGCACGGGCAAGGATCGTTCCGTCCGATTTTTTGGCCCGTCTTTCTTTGCTGAACAACCGGCGCCCCATCTTCGCCCCGGTTGGTGACAATGTTACTGATCCGCCGCTCGGGACGGGGCGCTTCCTCGGTCAATTCCATTTTGAAGACGTAGCGCACCACATCTTCCTTAATAACGTAGAGTAATTCCTGGAACATCTGGTAGGATTCGATCTTATAGACGACTAAGGGATCTTGCTGGCCATAGGCCCGCAGACCAACGCCTTCACGCAGATCATCCATGTTTTGGAGGTGATCGATCCAAAGGTTATCAATAGTTCGCAGCATAACATAGCGTTCGATCGCCCGCATATTGGGGGCGCCAACCCGCTCTTCCTTCGCTGCATAAAATCGAACCGCGGCGTCTAAGAGGAATTCCTTGAGCCGTTCGGCCTGGCCCTCCGCCGCCTTTTCCAACTCTTCTGCAGTGTGGGTCTTCACGGGCAGAAAGATCTGTTCCGCCTCTTTTAAAATGTTCTCATACTCCCACTCTTCCGGGATGCGGGCATCGGTATGGGCCAAAACCAGTTGGTCAACGACGTCCCGAAGGGCCTCAAGTACTTGCTCTTTAAGGTCTTCGCCCATTAACAACTTCCGGCGCAAACTATAAATAGTCTCCCGCTGTTTATTGAGGACGTCATCATACTCCAGAACTTGCCGCCGGATTTCAAAGTTGCGCGATTCCACCCGACGTTGGGCGTTTTCGATCGCCTTTGCGATCCGCGGATGCTCAATCGGCATGTCTTCTTCCCAACCCAAGCGCTCCATCCACATGACGATCGTCTCGCCGCCAAACAAACGCATCAGATCATCATCCATGGCCACAAAGAACCGGGAAGAACCGGGATCACCCTGCCGGCCCGCCCGGCCCCGCAATTGATTGTCAATCCGCCGGCTTTCGTGCCGTTCCGTCCCGATAATATGAAGCCCTCCGAGGCTTACGACTTGTTCGTGTTCCCGTTCGGTGATGGCTTTGGCTTCCTTCAGCGCCGCCGCAACCTCTTCGGGGGTGGCCGTGTCGGGGTTACCTTTCTTCTTCAAAAGCTCCCGGGCCAAAATTTCCGCGTTCCCACCCAGGATGATATCGGTACCCCGTCCCGCCATATTGGTAGCGATCGTCACCATGCCCAAACGGCCGGCTTGAGCAACGATCTCTGCTTCTTGCTCGTGGTATTTGGCGTTTAAGACCTGATGGTTAATGCCCTTTTTTTTCAGAGCCCTTGATAAAGCCTCCGAACTTTCGATCGAGATGGTCCCGACCAATACCGGGCGGCCAGTCTTATGCACCGTTTCAATCTCGTCAAGTACCGCTTTAAACTTGGCTTCTGCTGTTTTATAAACCACATCGGGATAATCGGTCCGGATCATCGGTAAATTCGTAGGAATCACCACCACATCCAAACCGTAGATCTTGCGAAACTCAATCTCTTCGGTCTCCGCCGTTCCGGTCATCCCGGCCAGTTTCTCATACATCCGGAAATAATTCTGAAAGGTGATCGTCGCCAGCGTTTGGCTCTCCCGCTCGATCTTCACATTCTCCTTCGCTTCGATCGCCTGGTGCAGACCTTCGCTATAACGGCGCCCAAACATTAAACGCCCCGTAAACTCATCGACAATGATCACTTGGCCGTCTTTGACCACATAATCACGGTCGCGCTTCATCAGTTCTTTGGCCTTTAACGCTTGGATCAAATGATGAACAAGGGTGGTCCGCTCCGGGGCATAGAGGTTGTCAATCCCCAACCGTTTCTCTACTTTGGCCACCCCTTCTTCGGTTACCGCCACCGACCGGGCTTTTTCATCGACCGTATAGTCGACTTCCCGCTTCAACTGGTTGGCAATCCGGGTAAAATCAGCGTAATGCCGAGTTGATTCCTCCGCTTGCCCCGAAATAATTAGTGGGGTCCGGGCTTCGTCAATTAAAATGCTGTCCACTTCGTCGACGATGGCAAAGTGCAATTCCCTTTGGACCAATTCCTTTTCGGAGATAGCCATGTTATCCCGGAGATAGTCAAAACCGAATTCGTTATTCGTTCCATAGGTGATATCGGCGTTATAAGCCGCTCGCCGTTCCTCCGGGGTCAGACCATGTAAGATCACGCCCACCGATAAACCGAGAAAACGGTAAATCTGCCCCATCCATTCACTGTCCCGCTTCGCCAGATAATCATTGACCGTTACGATGTGTACCCCCCGGCCCGTCAAGGCATTCAGGTAGGCCGGAAGTGTCGCCGACAGGGTCTTTCCTTCCCCCGTTTTCATCTCGGCAATTTTCCCTTGATGCAGAACGATCCCCCCGATCAACTGCACATCATAATGGCGTTGGCCGAGGGTACGCTTGGCCGCTTCCCGGACCGTAGCAAAGGCCTCCGGGAGAAGCGCGTCAAGGGATTCCCCCTTTTGGACACGGGCCTTAAACTCGGTGGTTTTATTTTTCAACTCCTGATCAGACAGGCGCACAAATTCGGCTTCCAACTCATTAATCCGCGCCACCAGCGGCGCAATCCGGTTTAATTCCTTTTGGTTGGTATCCCACATGTTTTTTAAGAACTTCAGCATTAATTTCGCCCTCTCTTCCCCACAACCCGTTTCTCACTACTATAAGAAAATACTATTATGTCATTCTCCCGTTGCCAGAGGCACCCTGACAAGACTTGCTTAAGTCCAGCCTTCGGAGCTTGTCAGCCCCCCGGCTTTACTCCTCATCCGACAGGAAAGTTAGTCGACACCCCCACTTTAATCTGATTCCCCTCGTAAATTAATCCCGATTCTCGCTAGCGTAAGCGACAAAACGGTAGCCAGCGTGGGCGCCTACCATCCAATCCCTGCTGTTCTCCGGTCATACCAATAAATTATTATATCATTACCTGTTTACGGAAACAACTTCTTAAATGTGGTTTCCCGTCGCCGGGCCAAGGGCAAAAGCTTACGCCAAGCCAAGGCAGCCAGATAACCGATGCTCGCCATGATCACAATCGTCGCCCCGGACGGAAGGTTCAACTGGTAGGACAAGGCCAGTCCGCTCAGGATAAAGAGGAAACTCAAACCCGTGGCCACAGCCATCATACGGGGTAATTTATGGGTAAAAAGACCGGCTACCGCCGCCGGTAATGTCAATAAAGCAATGACCATGATTAAACCAACCACTTTAATCAGGATCACCACTGTTAAAGCGATCAACGCCAAAAGTAAAATGTATAGCGTCTTAACCGGTAGACCACGCAAACGGGCATATTCCTCATCATAACAAACCAACAGAAACTGACGGTAAAAAACCGCCACCACCAAAAGGATAACCAGATCTAAGAGGAAAAGAGCCCAGAGCACCGGCTCCGTAACCATAAGAATATTACCGAAGAGAAAACTCATCAGATCCACGCTGTACCCGGGCGTCAGCGCCATAAAAATGATCCCTACCGCCATGCCGACAGCCCATAAAGCGCCGATGATGGTGTCTTCGTGTTGACGGGCGGTTAGATTGATCAGGCCGAGCAAAACAGCGGAAAACAGCGCCGTTAATGCCGCCCCGAGTAGCGGGTCTTGCCCAAGATAATAGGCAATGCCAATTCCGCCCAGAACCGCGTGGGCGATCCCACCGCTAATAAAGGTGATCCGTTTCACCACTACATAAACACCGGTTACGCCACAGGCGAGGCTAGAAAGCACCCCGGCCATGACCGCATTTTGTAGAAATTTATATTGCAACAAAGCCGCGAAAAAAGCACCCATTATTACCCACCCCTCACCACCGTCGATTTATCGCCAAACCAGTCCGTAGACGAACCGGAACCATTTCCCCCCGGATGATACAAAGTCAAGCGGCGATTTAGATAAGCGACTTGGCGGAAGTGGGTAGCAACATACCCCAGGTCATGGGAGACCAAAACAATGGTAACTTCCCGGTTCAACCGGGCCAGCAATTTATAAATATCCTCCGCCACCGCCGGATCCACACTGGCCGTGGGTTCGTCAAGAAGCAGTAATTGGGGTTTACTGACCAGTGCCCGCGCAATCAAAGTGCGTTGTTTTTGTCCCCCCGATAAGTCGCCAAAGCGGGTATCGGCCAGCGTTTCAATACCAACCGCCCGCATGGCCGCATATGCTTCCGTGTAGTCTTTCTTTTGGTAGCCGGGGAAAAGACTATTTGGCGCCAACCGTCCCATGAGGACAACCTCCAAAGCCGTAACGGGGAAATCCCGGTCCAAAACGGTCTGTTGCGGGACATAACCGATCAAGCGCCGCGCTTTCCGGGGCGGTTGGTTGAAGATCTTAATCTCTCCTTGTCCGGGCTCCAAACTACCCATTAGTAACCGGAGGAGCGTCGTCTTGCCCCCACCGTTCGGTCCGACAATCGCTAAAAAATCACCGGCGCCAACAGTAAGGCTCAGCTCCTCGAGGATCAAGCGGTCCTCATAGGCAAAACTAACCCGGTGAAGTTCAATTGCTTTCACCACTTGTATCATAACTCCCTTTGATCGCCTGGGCAATCCGGCGCATATTGGTTAAATAATCTTCAGCCAGCGGATCAATGGAGACCACTTGCCCGTTTACCGCCCGGGCGACCGCTTCCGCCGCCGCTGAATTGAATTGACTTTGAATGAAGATCACGCGGATCCCCTCTGCTTTCGCGTAATCGATCAGTTGGGCCAATTTACGGGGGCCCGGTTCTTTACCTTCCACTTCAAGCGCCACCTGCTTGAGTCCATACCGGTCGGCTAAATAACCCCAGGCGGGATGATAAACCATTAACGTCTTCACTTTTAAACGGTCAAAGGTCGCCTGGAGCTCGGTATGGAGCTGGTCCAGATCGGCGTGGAAGCGTGCAAGGTTCGCTTGATAATAATCCCGGGCACCAGGATCAAAGGCCGCCAGGGCCCGGTAAACCGTTTCCGCTTGAATTTTGACCAGGAGCGGGTCAAGCCAGATATGGGGGTCGAGTAGTCCCTCCCCGTGGTGGCCATGGGCATGCAGATCCGCTGTTTCCGCCTCCGACCCATGACAGGCCTGCTCCATTTCCCGTAAAGCAACCCCTTCCCGGGTATCAACCATAATCAACTCCCGGTTTAGCGCTTGCAAACGGTCGATCCAAGCCGTCTCAAAGGGCACCCCGATCCGGAAATAAAGATCAGCTTCGGTCAGCGCCCTCATCTGCTGGGGTAAGGGTTCGTATGTGGCCGGGTTTTGCCCGGGACCAACCATCACCGTAACCGAAACCCGCTCCCCCCCAATCCGTTCAACAAAGTACTTCTGCGGGAGAACACTGACAAAAACATTGATCTTACCCCTATCTCCAGGACGAATGGCGTCGGCGGTGACCAGTCTGCTCCCTACTCTGGCCGCTACCGCCAGTAACAGACCGCCACCAAGGAGAAGCAGAAGCTTTCTCCACGGTCTTCCGTTTCGTTTCACGTTAAATCCCCTCCCCCCATAATATGGATCATTTAAGGATCACCGAAGACTTTGGCTTAGATTCATAAAATTAAAAGACTACAAGAAAGCGAACTGTGCATTATTTTTGCCGGATTGTTGGTAGGTACGAAACCTTATTTTTGCTGGACGGCACAGACCAGATGCAGAGAATGGCATTCGGTACATTTCATCAACGGGTGGTTTTGGGAAAATTCTTGCCAATGCTTCTGTTGCTGCGGAGTTAGTATTCCTGTCCCACGGCACAGGGGACAGGTGCTTTGCAAAGCAGCCATGATTGCTGTCCGAATAAACTCAGAACGATTAGGGACCCCATCCAGCGCTTTACTTAGGGTTTCATCCACCTTAAAGGTGATCACTTCTTGTTTCCTTTTATGACTCATCTTGCTTCCTCCTGATTGGTTTACGAGTTGTGTTCCTTTCGCGCCCTGTCCCGTATTACTTTGTAATACCCAACTCGATTATCTTCCTTTTTTTCTCATTTGTCAAGGCAGATTCCGTAATTTCCCAAGAAATTGCCTTGAACAGTAAATTATGCTAAGATTAATACTACTATTAGCGAGAGGAGGCTGTACCCTTTGAACTTAGAAAACGCACACTTAAAAAAGCTGATCGCTTTTCAAAAGAACGAACTAACCGAACACCATATTTACCAACGGCTGGCCCGTATGGTTCCGAACCCGACCAACCAGGAAATCCTTAAAAAGATTGCCAGCGAAGAACTATACCATTATCGGGTTTACCGGAAATATACACAAAAAGACGTCAAAGCAAACCGTTTCAAGATCTTCCTTTTTACCTGGAGTGCCCGGATCTTCGGACTCACCTTCAGTCTCAAACTGATGGAGATGGGCGAAAAACAAGCGAAAGAGACCTACGCAGAACTTAGCAACCGGATCCCCGAAATCGCCCAGGTGATTGCGGACGAGGAAGAGCACGAACATAAACTCCTTGACTTACTGGAGGAAGAGAGCCTCAACTATGTTAGTTCAATCGTGCTTGGTCTCAATGATGCGCTCGTCGAACTCACCGGAACGCTGGCCGGACTGACTTTTGCGCTCCAAAATACCCGTTTAACTGCTTTGTCCGGTTTAATCACCGGGATCGCCGCTTCTTTCTCAATGGGCGCTTCCGAGTATCTCTCCAACAAAGCCGGTGGGGGTAAGCCAGCAGAGGCTCTTAAATCCGCCCTTTATACCTGGGTCGCGTATCTCGTCACGGTCTTTGCTTTAATCTTGCCCTATTTGCTATCTTCCAATTACTCCCTTAGTCTAGCCCTAACGCTCCTCATCGGCGTCATCATTATTCTGGTCTTTAACTACTATATTGCCGTCGCCAAGGACTTGCCCTTCTGGCCCCGTTTTCTGGAGATGACTCTGATCAGTCTGGGTGTAGCTGGCCTCAGTTTTGTCATCGGGATTCTGCTCCGCGTGTTCCTCGGCGTTGAAGTCTAGGCCCATTTGCACGAAAGATTTCACCATGATAAAAAAGCAAGCCCCTTTACGGCTTGCTTTTTTAACGCCTCTAATGGCGACTTCATTGCCCTTCCCCTTTGACCAAGGGACCAATCCGCTCAATCCGGTTGGTCCAGATCCCCCCTGAATAGTTGGGAGGAAGCAATGCCAGGTCTGTTTCCGTATCAAACCCCTCCGACCAGCGTCCATCACCCAAAACCAAGATAATGCGGGTATTTACCTTTTCCATCCGTTGTAGAAACCGATGGGGCCATCCCCATAGCCAACGGGCGTAACGGAAGGGGAGGTGTAAATGGGTGTTTTGCATCGCCGGAGGAACATAACCCGTCCAGCCGACCATTAAATAGGAAAGGACCGCTCGGATAATTGTTCGCTTCGACATCACTCGCAAGTGGGGAAATGCCCGTTTGATCGCATCCAATGGTTCATCGCTACCGTAAAAGGTTAGAAGGTTAAGTTGCTCCGGCGGAAGTGTACGCAAATACTCGACCAATAAAGGTCCCAACTGCGGTTGGTTACTTTTAAGATGAATCAAAAACGACCGCCCAGGAAAGGCCGTTAGGACCTCGTCAAGCGAAGGCATCAGTCCGACCCCCGTCCCCCGCAAAGGGAAGGTTCTGCCCCCATCGGCGGTATAACCGTAACCAATGTCCAGTTTTTTAAGTTCCGCCATGGTATAATCTCCAACCCCACCCTGGCCGTTGGTCCGGTAGTCCAGCCGATGATCATGGATAACAGCAAACTTTCCGTCTTTCGTTAACTGCAGATCAAACTCCACCAGATCAGCACCCGCAGAAAAGGCCGCCGCGATCGAGGGGAGGGTGTTCTCTAAATACCCGTGTTCCGGCTCGTAAATTCGCGCTGCCGTATTGGTATCCCATTGGATTCCGGCCAGAGGAAAGGTTTGATGCACGCCCCGATGGGCAACGAGAAAAGGTCGTTTAGGCATGGTTCTGACCCAAAAGGAACTATTGTTTAAATAAATGAACATGATACATACCAGCAGAACCAGAATGGTCCGGCGTCGCCCGCTTTGCTTTCTAATTTTGGCCACCCCCATTTCACTATAAAATTACCCAAACTAAATGAACTTTTTCCTTTCCACAGTCGTCATACTTACGAGGTGATTCGCTTGACACAGGAAATGATCGTTCTTGAAAAGATCAATAAATCCTTTTCTGGGGTCCCGGTAATCAACAACCTCTCCTTCATGGTCCACCAGGGAGAAATCCTGGGGTTTTTAGGGCCAAACGGTTCGGGTAAAACCACAACCATCCGTTTATTAAACGGGGTAATTACACCCGATTCCGGCCGATTAACGGTGGCTGGCTTTAATCCGGTTACCGCCGGTGATGAAGTAAGGAAAAGATGTGGGGTTCTCACCGAATCCGCCGCCTTCTACGGGCCGATGACCGCCCGCGAAAACCTGCTTTTCTTCGCCGACCTCTACGCGGTGGCAACCCCCACACGTCGGGTGGACGAACTGCTTCACGCTTGCGGTTTAACTCCCCACGCCGACAAGAAGGTAGCGGTATTCAGTACAGGAATGAAAAAACGGTTAGGTATCGCTAAAGCCCTTCTCCACCAACCGGAGATCCTCTTCTTAGATGAGCCGACTACCGGCTTGGACCCGGAGGGTGCCCGTACACTCCTCGACTACATTCAAGAACTAAACCGACGCTTTGGCGTGACGATCATCCTGGCCACCCATCTTTTGAAACAGGTCGAAACGCTTTGCCACCGCTTTATCTTCATTGATCAGGGACGCCTCTTGGCGGATGGAACTTTTGCGGAACTAGCAGAAAAATACCTCACCGCCATCAACTTGCAGGTGGAGACCGACCTCGAAATCACCGGCACCGAATTCCAGGGATTTCCGCTTGAGAAGAACACCCCTGGTTTCCTCCAGTTCAAAGTGGAACGAAAGGAACAGATTCCCTTTCTTTTAAAAGCACTGCTCGCCAGTGGTTCCGTTTATTCCGCCCAGATCTACGGCCGTGATCTGGAGACGCTATATTTTCGGATCAAGGAGGAAAAAGCATGAACAAAAGAGCAGCAAAAGCCATTATCAACAAGGATATTAGGGCGATCGGCAGTAATATCCAGCTTTGGTTACCCATGCTCATCGTTCCACTCGTCTTTAGTTTGGTTCTCCCCTTAGTTTTGGTCCTCCCGGCCCGTTTCACCGATCTGAGCACAATGGGCAACATTGAGCAAATCGTAAAGCTCTTTTCAAAATTATCGTCGGGACCACTCCAGGAGACCATTATGGCTCTACCTTTGGCCCAACAGCAAATCGTTTATTTTACCGTCAATTACCTGTTTGCGCCCTTTTTCCTCATTATCCCACTAATGGTCGCCAGCATCATCGGGGCCAATAGTTTCGCCGGCGAAAAGGAACGTAAAACCTTGGAAACCCTCTTGTTCGCCCCCCTTGATCTAAACACACTGCTTTGGGCGAAGATTCTGGCCGCTTTTCTTCCAGCCACTTTCCTGACCCTAATCTGTTCCTTCTTGTACGGCATCACCGTTAATATTGCGGCCTACCCCCTATTTGGTCGGATCATCTTTCCGGAGGTAAACTGGCTCCTCCTCTTGCTTTGGGTCACGCCGGCCCTTAGTTTGGGTGCCGTCTTTGTCAATGTCTTTATCTCCGCCAAGGTTAAGGGCTTTCAAGAAGCCTTCCAACTGAGCGGACTAGTGATCCTACCCGTTCTCGGTCTTTTCATCGGACAGCTCTCGGGAGTACTCCTGGTGAACAGTATTTTCCTGTGGTGGTCTGGTGCTGTTCTATGGTTAATCGATTTTCTTTTGGTCAGAAAATGCGGCCGTTTCTTAAACCGTAATCAACTCTTCACCAGTCAGGTCTCGTAAGTTTCCTTACAGAAAGGAGGCAACACGGATGGGCGATAATTCAACCCCAAGCGGTAAGGCAAAAAGGACGGGCAACCTTGATGACCAAACATTAGCTGCTTTACTCCAAGTCAATTACCGCTATGTTCTCGGTTATTTTATCAAACTCACCCAAGACCCCAATTTGGCCCAAGATTTAACCCAAGAAACAATGGTCAAGGCAATCAAAAATAGCGCTCAGTACCGGCAAGAGGCCTCCTTTGCTTCCTGGTTGATTTCGATCGGTGTCAACCTTTACCGCGATGATTGGCGCCGCCAAAAAAGACAGGAAAAACGGTACCAAGCACTCTTCGAATGCAACGACCGGTCCGCCCCAGCGGAAGCCATCCCGGTCAACAACATCAATCTTAAACAAGCCTTACTGAAACTTCCGTTAAAAAAAAGGACCCCCTTAGTCCTGAAGTACTTTTATGATTTTTCCTACGAAGAGATTGCTACCATAATGAAAGTACCCGTGGGCACGGTCCGTTCCCGGCTTCACGCGGCTGTGCGCGCGTTACGCAGCAGTTTAGTTGAGAGGAGTGACTATCGATGGAAAAAGAACGGGAGTTAATCAACGCCATGAACGAACTTAAAGAACCATTGGATACGTTCAGCCAGGAAACTGAAAGGATGGCAGCGGCGATCCCAACTCCCCCTTTGGACCATTTCCAAAAGCTTATTTCTCAAACCCGTCACCGCACCCGGCGGCAGTTGGTAATAGAAAGCCTGCTCTTTCTGCTCGTCGCTTTCTGCTTTTTAGGCGGGGTCGGCTTCCTGCTCCAAAAAGGTTATCTGTTGCCGGTAATCGCTGGTTATGCCAGTATCGGGTGGATCTTGCCTTTTGTCATCCTATGGGCACCAATTGCCGAAAAAAGGGAGGTTAATTAGATGAAAACTCTTGTTTGGTTGGCTTATCCCCTCATCGCCATCCTCTTGCTGACGCAAGCACTCTGGATCTTTCATGACGCGCGTAAACGCGGTGAAAACGCTTGGCTTTGGGGTCTTCTCGGTTTATTAAATGTCCCTTCGTCCCTTATCGTCTACCTGTTAGTGACGAGAAGGAGAAAGAACAATCCGCGTTAAGCCGGGATTAAACCGGAGCTTTGAGGTGCCGGTCAAACGAGCGGGCTATAACGCCAAGGGCCGCCCCAAAAACAAGGTGGAGGAAGAAAAAGAGGAGCACTTCAAAAGGCATCCGCGGGTGGACAGCGTCTAATTTAACCACCGGTAAAGTCGCCAACCCGCAATAGGATACTAGCCAGAGAAAGGCACCGTAAATAAGACCTTTCGATAGGAAGTAACGACGGCCAGTATAAACCAGAAGATAGATAAAGACCACCCCCAGAAAGGCGCCGTATACTTTCGAAGCAATAAACCCCACCAACTCACCCAGGTAACTCCCGTGCAGATTATCTGGTGCCAAAAACAAACTAGCCGCGTAATGAAAGAGCGGATGGGGCAAGATCTTCAGTTTCCACAGTGCAAGCTCGGGAATGCTCATCACCAGATCGGCAACGACCCCGGCCAAAGCACCAAAGATTAATTTATCCTGTAACACTTTCTTTTTCGTCTCCTGTTTAATCTTCCTGTTTAATATTCCCCTGATTGTCTCCGTTTATCGGCAATGCCACTTAAAAACATAGTCATTAACCTGAACACCTAGAATCTTCGCCACCTGCAAACACTTGGCCTTCAAAAGGAAAAAGAGGCCACGACCCTTCTCTTCCATCAGCGCCTCATAATTACCCTGCCCTTTGCTGATCACCAGGTCCGCCTGGTAAAACAAGTCAACAAACTCCTCGTCACACTCCTCCAGGATTAACCCGGGGGTCGTTGTTCCGGTGGAGACAACCTTAATCCGCGGGTCAAAGCCGGAAGCACGGACATCATCAATAGTAGCATCATTGATGATCGGTTCGCCACGGACCGCGTAGGTGATCTCAAGATCCGACAAGGAATCCATTAACAGGCGGTCAAAGACAGTCTCGCCGGCATTATCACCGATAATCAACAGGTTTTCGGCCTGTTCTAACTCCTGCCGAAAGCGGGTCAGATCACAAACCGCAAACCGTTTACCCAATTCTTCCTCTAGGTTTTTCATAAATTCAGACCCGTTTCCGATCGCCGCATCGATAATATTACCGGTCGCGGCGATCTTTAACGCCCAATAAAGCCGATCCACCGGTTCCACCTGCGGCGCCAGATACCGCTGGAGAAAAGGATAGACTTGTAAAGCATCACGGATATTCTTCGCCTTAACCTCCCGATAAGGATCATCAACACCAGTATGTTTTTTCACGATCTGATGCATCCTGCCACCCAGCTCCGGTGCATTCTGGAACTTACGGTAATCGGCCAGCAGCGCGGTGGCTTCTTGCATAATCGCTTCCTGGACCTCAAACCGGTCCGTCGCTAAACGGGAGGCTTCCAAGACCTGCCGTAGGACACAGGGTAAACAATCAAGAAAAACTTCCATTAATAATCCTCCTCTCTATGGCCTCCGCCTCTTTCAAAAGAGCAATTCCCAAAGGAAAACCCCGCCAATCCCCCCGACAACTACAAAAAAAAGGTTCTGTCCGCAATAGGCGAGACCAAAAGCAATGAGTCCACCAGCAATAGCCGAAGCGGGCTGAGCGGTGGAAAAAAGAATCTCGGGAAAGATCAGGGTTGTTAAGACGGCATAAGGAACAAAGTCAAAGAACCGTTTGAGGAAAGAAGGCAGCTTGTCCGTGGACAAAAGGAGCATCGGCAGTAAACGCGGCAGATAGGTCACGACCGCCATCCCCAACACCAATAACAGACCTTGGCTATCTTGCATCTTTTTTTTCCTCCTCGGGAAACAGGAGCGCACCTAAAGTACAGGCGACCACTGTTATAATCATAATCTTCCATCCTTTGCCGATCGTCGTCAGCCACGACGGCCCCCAATAGGCAACCGCACTCAAGACCAGGGTCAACCCGAAAATGACCAAATTAGCTTTGGAACCTTTAAGCCCAGGAATCAGTAATCCGATAAACATCGCGTACAGGGCCAACCCCATACTAGACTGTAAGATGGCAGGTAACCCGTTGACGAGCATGGCACCGGCAACAGTCCCCAAAACCCAGCCTAAATATGCCGCGGTATTGACGCCCGCTACAAACCCGGGGTTCCGATTGTGCTCTGGCTCCATCGCAACCAGGGAGAAGGTCTCATCCGTAATACCAAAGGCAATCAACGATTTCACTTTAACCGGTTGTGGGTCGAGACGCGGGGCCAAGGTGGCGCTCATTAAAAAGTGCCGCATATTCACCAGAAATGTAGTGATAATAATCTCCCCGCAACCGATCCCGGTCGCCAACAGGTTAACAGCGATAAATTGACTGGCCCCCGCAAAAACCAGGGCTGACATCAGGATGCTAGTCACGGCGGTCAAACCATTTGCCTTCGCCAGCAAACCAAAGGCGACCGCGATTGGAAAATAGCCGAAGGCAATCGGCAGACCATGCTTCATCCCCACGAAAAAAGCGCGACGCTTTACTGTCCTCACCTCTCCACCGAAACGTAATAGTTATTTACCTTCTTACGCTGGTCATTGTCATTATCATAAATTAATCCGCTACTTTTGGCAAGCTAGGGAGCAGGTCTCTTCTGTTAAAAGTGTTTTTCCCCATAAAAATACTCCCTTTAGGGCACATTTGTTTCAAACTCCACCCTAAAAGGAGTAAAACACTTTTAATCTAATCCCTTTTCTCTTAAAACCAAGATCGCCAAACAAAGTATGTATAAACCCGGAAAAGCCGAATAGGTTTTATGGCGAATCAGGTGGTTGCTTTCAAGGCCTGGTCGAGATCGGCGATGATATCTTCGACATTTTCGATCCCCACCGAAAGTCTGATGTAGTCTGGCGTCACCCCTGTAGCCAACTGTTCCTCCTCGGTTAATTGCTGGTGCGTAGTGGAAGCGGGGTGAATAACCAATGATTTGGCATCGCCAATATTGGCCAGATGGGACAGGAGTTTAACGTGATTAATAAATTTAATCCCCGCCGCTTTTCCTCCCTTGACGCCGAAACCAACGATTGCCCCTGCCCCGTTGGGAAGGTATTTTTGCACTTTGTCATAATGCGGACTGTCGGGCAGCCCCGGATAATTGACCCATGACACTTGCGGATGATTCTGCAGGAACGTGGCTACTTTGCGGGCATTCTCACTATGCCGCGGCATCCGTAGGTGCAGAGTCTCCAGGCCTTGGAGGAAGAGGAAGGAATTAAAGGGAGAAAGCGTGGCGCCCAAGTCCCGCATCAAAGTAACCCGGGCTTTAACAATAAATGCGTTCTTCCCCACGGCTTCGACAAAGTTGATCCCGTGGTAACTGGGGTCCGGTTCGTTAAGCAAAGGAAAGTTTCCTTGCGCCCAATCAAACCGGCCAGAATCCACGATCACTCCGCCCAAAGAAGTTCCATGCCCGCCAATAAATTTTGTCGCCGAATAGACGACAATATCGGCCCCAAAATCAATGGGACGGAGTAAATAAGGAACCAAGGTGTTATCCACGATCAAGGGAAGATTATGGTCATGAGCAATCTGGGCCACGGCTTCAAAATCCAAGACATCCAGTTTGGGGTTGCCGATCGATTCCGCATAAATTGCTTTAGTCCGTGGCGTAATCGCGTCCTTAAATCTACTCGGATCGGTGGAGTCCACAAAGTGCACTTTAATCCCAAACCGTGCCAAAGTGTGCTGAAAAAGGTTATAAGTCCCACCATAAAGGTTGTTGGCCGCAACAATCTCATCACCGGCCTGCGCAAGGTTAAGAATCGCCAGCGTGATCGCGGCTTGGCCGGAAGAAGTGGCCAAAGCACCAACCCCTCCCTCCAGGGCCGCCATCCGTTCTTCAAAAACACTAGTGGTCGGGTTCATCAACCGTGTATAGATATTCCCCTCTTCCTGAAGGGCAAAAAGCGCCGCCGCGTGGTCCGAATCTTTAAAGACATAAGAAGTGGTTTGATAGATCGGCGTCGCTCGTGAACCCGTCACCGGATCAGGGGTCTGTCCGGCGTGAACAACCAAAGTCTCCGGGCGATATGTTTTTTCCATAGAGCTGAAGCCTCCTCTTATTTTTTATTTTCGCAGTCGCGAAAACTTATATCATATTATTCAGGGCGGGTTACATGGTAAAGATAAATTATCACGATTATACTATAGGGGTTAGAAAGAATCAACTATAATTTAGAAAAATT